>CANQMZ010000021.1 GCA_947625105.1 uncultured Parasutterella sp. | reverse complement strand
GTTGAGATAGCAAAGTCTCTTTCTCCCCCTTCTTCATGGGAAGTAGAAGTACGGTAAATCAGAGGCCATTCCGGCCAAACCAGGCTTTTGTCATAACTTTCAGCCGGCTTTGCTCCTAGATCTATCTGCAAGACGCTTTCGGCACCCTGTCGTATGGCTGTCCCAAGGCAATCGCTTCCCGTATCTCCACCTCCAATGATCAGCACCTTGCGACCTTTGGCGCTAACCTCTTCTTTCACCGGTTCTGAAGCATTAAGCTTGTTTTGAGTTGGCAGATACTCCATGGCAAAGTAAATTCCCTGGAGCTTTCTTCCTTTCACAGGAAGATCCCGAGGCTCTTCGGAGCCAATAGTGAGGACAACGGCAGAGAAGTCTCTCAGAATTTCAGACGGTTCAATATGTCTTTCGGCATCAGACCAAACTCCGGCAGGTTGTTTTTTAGGTCCAATTGAAGTTTGATAATTAAATATGACGCCTTCTGCCTCCATCTGGACGATTCTTCTGTCAATCAGCGACTTATCAAGTTTGAAATCCGGAATACCGTATCTCAAGAGACCGCCGGCTTTCTTATTCTTTTCAAAGACTGTGACCGAATAACCTTTCCTAGCAAGCTGTTGTGCACAAGCAAGCCCCGAAGGTCCGCTTCCAATAACGGCAACTGACTTTTTAAGAGAAGCTCGGGGCGGTTGAGGCTTAACCCAACCATGGTTCCATGCGTTAGTAATAATGGCCCTTTCAATGGATTTAACGCCCATAGCCGTGCCCGTAAAGTTCATCACGCAGCCATTCTCACAAAGAGCGGGACAGACCCGGGAGGTAAATTCGGGAAAATTGTTGGTCGAAGAAAGAACGGCATAGGCTTTTTCCCAATCTTCGTTATAAACAAAATCATTGAATTCCGGTGCTACGTTATGCAGGGGACAGCTGAAAGTACAAAAGGGTGTTCCACAATCCATGCAGCGAGCTGCCTGAATTTTTGCTTCAGCTAAACCGAGTGGCTTAATAAATTCCTTGAAATGAGTCTTACGCGAGGCTACTGGCTCATGCTCTTGTTCAAGGCGTTCATATTCTTTAAATCCTGTTACTTTTCCCATTTTTCACCTCAAGCGTTTTGTGCCACACCCTTTAACAAGGCGCTCTTGTATTCCTTCGGGAACACTTTTACAAATTTCTGACGGCTGTGGCTCCAATCGTCCAACAAGTCTCTCGCTCTCTGACTGCCTGTATATGCGAAATGTTTCTCGATAAGTTCCTTCAAAATACTTTCATCGGTTCGACCCAAATGCCAGGATGAGGAATCACCTAAGGCGCTCTGCTCCTTATCCTCCTCAACAGGAAGCAGTTCCACGCTATCCTGATTGCATCTTCGAGCAAAAGTACCATCGGCATCGTAGACATAGGCAACACCGCCCGACATGCCTGCGGCAAAGTTGCGTCCGGTCTCGCCCAAAATAACGACAGTTCCCCCGGTCATGTATTCGCAGCCGTGGTTCCCGCAGCCTTCCACTACCGCCGTAGCTCCGGAAAGCCTTACGGCAAATCTTTCTCCGGTGACTCCGTTGAAAAATGCCTCGCCACTTGTCGCCCCATAGAGAACCGTATTGCCTGCGATGATATTTTCAACGCCCTTGCCGCGGAAATCATTAGGCAATCTAACGATCAGACGACCTCCCGAGAGACCCTTTCCTACATAGTCGTTTGCCTCTCCGACCAAGTCCAACGTCACGCCTTTGACCACGAAAGCTCCAAAAGATTGACCGGCCGTGCCCGTAAACTGGATGTGAATCGTATCGTCGGGCAGATCTTTTCCTATCCGATGTCGGACAACTTCGGAAGAAATTTTAGTGCCGACAGTTCTGTGGATATTTTTGATCGGGGAAAGCAAGCTGACCTTTTCTCCTTTCTCAATAGCCGGTTTGCACGACTCAAGCAGTTGGAAATCCAATTCCTTTTCAATTCCATGGTTTTGTTTCGTACTGTGACGCCTTTGTTCCGGGTGTTCAACTTCCGGCATGTAAAGCACCTTGGACAAGTTCACTTGAGCGCACTTGGCCAGGTGAGTGTGTTTTTCTCGAAGCAAATCGGTTCTGCCGATTAAATCTTCGAATTTTCTGATGCCGAGGCTAGCCATAATTTCTCTAACTTCTTCTGCGACAAAGAAAAAGTAATTGACTAGGTGCTCCGGCTTACCGCTGAATTTTTTCCTCAACTCAGGGTCTTGCGTAGCTACGCCAACCGGGCAAGTGTTGAGATGGCACTTTCTCATCATCAAACAGCCTTCAACCACCAAGGGCGCTGTGGCAAAACCAAACTCATCGGCTCCGAGTAACGCTCCAACCACAACGTCTCGCCCTGTCTTGATCTGCCCGTCCACCTGAATTCTGACCCGATCTCTGAGGTTGTTAATGACCAACGTTTGTTGAGTCTCAGACAATCCCTGCTCCCAAGGTGTTCCTGCAAATTTGATTGAAGACAGCGGAGAGGCTCCCGTCCCGCCATCGTGTCCGGAAATGACAATATGATCAGCTTTCGCCTTGGCAACACCTGCGGCGACCGTTCCAACTCCCTGCTCACTGACCAACTTGACGCTGATATCGGCCTTGTCGTTGGACATCTTCAAATCCCGGATAAGCTGAGCGAGATCTTCAATAGAATAAATATCATGATGAGGAGGTGGCGAAATCAAGCCCACTCCCGGAATGGAATACCTCAGTTGCGCGATGTACTCCGAGACTTTATGTCCGGGGAGCTGACCTCCCTCGCCCGGTTTTGCTCCTTGGCTCATTTTGATTTGTATTTGATCAGCGCTGACCAAATATTCCTCTGTCACCCCGAATCGACCACTGGCTACCTGTTTAATACGGCTTCTTAAGGAGTCTCCTTTCTTTAGCCGTACATCAGCGACAATTCTGTCTGAACCTAAGATGTCCTTAAGAGATGCTCCTTCTTTAACCGGGGATTTACCGGTTTTCATCTCCTGACGGTAACGGATCGGGTCTTCTCCACCCTCACCTGTGTTCGATTTACCACCGATTCTGTTCATGGCGACAGCAAGAACCGCATGAGCCTCGGCGGAAATGGAGCCCAAAGACATGGCGCCCGTAGCAAAACGTTTGACGATCTCCTTTGCGCTTTCAACCTCCTCGAGAGGGATCGCTTTTTGCGGATCGACATTAAATTCCATAAGTCCGCGCAAGGTCATCTGTCGCTGACTTTGATCATTAATGATTTCAGCGTAGTCCTTGTAAGTTTGATATGAATTAGCCCTTGCCGAGTGCTGAAGTTTGGCGATGGCTTCCGGAGTCCACATATGCTCTTCCCCGGTTGCTCTCCATTGATATTCTCCAGTGGTTGGCAGCAGAATCTTTCTTTCATTGCTTGCGGAAAAAGCCGCGGAATGCAATGCCAAAGCCTCCTTCATGACATCAAAAATCCCAAGGCCGCCCACTTTGCAGCTTGTGCCGGGGAAATATCTTTCGACAAATTCCTTGTCTAAACCAAGCGCTTCAAATATCTGAGCTCCGCGGTAACTCATGTAAGTTGAGATACCCATCTTGCTCATAATTTTCTTGAGAGCTTTACCGATCGCTTTTATATAGTTCTGAACGGCGGTATCGGCGTCAATCCCGTGTGGATTACCTGATCTGTATATATTTCTGATCGTATCAATAGCCAGATACGGGTAAATCGCCTCGGCACCATAAGCGGCAAGAACTGCAATATGGTGGGTCTGGAAAGCGCTGCCCGTCTCAACAATGATGCCGGTGTTGGTTCTAAGCCCGACCGCAATCAAGTGTTGATGGATTGAGCTTACCGCCAGGGCCGCCGGAATGGCTACTCGTTCCTTGCTCATCTTTCGATCCGTCAGAATCAAAATGTTGTAACCATCCTTAACCGCATCTGCGGCGCGAGCGCATAGTGAAGCCAGTCTCGCCTCTACGCCCTCTTCTCCCCATTCGGCTCTGTAAGTGATATCAATTTCGTGAGAGCGGAATTTATCGTTTGTGTACTTTTCAATCTGCCGCATCTTGGCCATTTCGACAAAACCGAGGATTGGCTGACTCAACTCCAGACGAAGCGGGGGATTGACATTATTGATGTCTAACAGATTAGGTCTGGGCCCCACAAAAGAGACCAAGGACATCACCAGTTGTTCCCGAATAGGATCAATTGGAGGATTCGTTACTTGAGCAAATAACTGCCTGAAATACTGATAGAAGGTCTTAGGTCGATGTGACAACATGGCCAAAGGCGTGTCGTTGCCCATGGATGCGGTAGCTTCCTGAGCTTTTTCCGCCATCGGGCGCAACACAGTGCGGATGTCGTCTTCGCCGTAACCAAATGCCTGTTGCCTTTTGATAAGAGGAACCGGATTGTCTTCGGCTGCGGGTTTGGGAGCGACGATGTCCGAGAGATGAACATTCAGGCGCTTGGTCCACTGTCCGTAGGGATTGCTTAGCGCATAAGTCCGTTTGATTTCCTCATCCTCGATGATTCTTCCCTGCTCGGTATCAATGAGCAGCATTTTGCCGGGCTGTAGACGCCATTTTTTCTTGATTTGGCTCTGAGGAATCGGCAACGTACCAGCCTCGGAAGCAAGGATGACGATATCGTCATTAGTCAGGATATATCTAGCCGGACGGAGTCCGTTTCTATCCAATGTTGCTCCTATTCTGACACCGTCAGTAAAACCTATCGCAGCCGGTCCATCCCATGGTTCCAACATGGCAGCGTAGTACTCGTAGAAAGCCCGTCTTTCAGGGTTCATGGTATCGGCTGCCTGTTCCCATGCCTCAGGAATGGTCAGCATGACGGCTTGTGCCAGCGGATAACCACTCATCACAAGCAATTCGAGCATATTGTCCAAACAGGCCGTATCGCTTTGTCCCTCGTAAATCACCGGCAGGAGTTTCTTGACATCGTCTCCTAGTACTGCGGTCGCCACCGTTCTCTCTCGTGCCCTGAGCCAATTGAAATTGCCCTTAACCGTATTGATTTCTCCGTTATGCGCAACCATGCGATAAGGGTGAGCAAGTTCCCAACTGGGGAATGTATTGGTTGAAAATCTTTGATGTACCAAGGCGATAGCACTTACCACTCGGGGATCCGACAGGTCCTTGTAGTATTTTCCCACCTGATGGGCCAAAAGAAGCCCTTTATAGACAATTGTCTTTGTCGACATGGAAGGCACATAAAACTCATGGCCGTGCTTGAGCTTTAAAGCCTGAATCTTGTGACCGGCATACTTTCTGATGACATACAGCTTTCTTTCCAAAGCGCTTGGCACCATGACATCAGGACCACGGCCAATGAAAATCTGCTTAATCACCGGAGCTGACTTCACCACGGTCGGAGACATTTTGAGTTTGTTATCGATGGGAACGTCTCTCCATCCGAGAATAACCTGGCCTTCGGCTTTAACCGTTCGCTCAAGTTCCTGCTCGCAGGCTCTTCGAGAGGCGTTTTCCTGAGGCAAAAAGAGCATTCCGACTCCATAGTCCCCCGGAGGCGGCAACAGCACCCCCTGTTTTGCCATCTCGGAGCGAAAAAACTCATCGGGAATTTGAATCATGATTCCCGCGCCGTCACCAACAAGAGGATCGGCACCAACCGCCCCTCTGTGGTCAAGATTTTCAAGTATTTGTAGTGCTTGCTCAATTATTTCGTGACTCGCATTACCCTTTACGCTTGCCACGAACCCTAATCCGCAAGAATCGTGCTCGAATCTTGGATCATACAAGCCGTACTCGGCCGCTCTGCGCCTGGCCAATTGCCTATCTGTCATTAAGAACTCCCTGGACTAGATTTGTTTTTAACTCTTAGTATTTCCAGAAAAAACTTTATAAGAAAAATCCCAATATAAAGCTTCTTTATTCTTAATCTGACACCATTAAATTTTAACTCTTATTTTTTCTCGCTTAAATAGGTGACGGATTGGAGAATTTTTTAGGTCTTCCCCTTCCTCTTTGAGGCGAAATTCTGCTAGTTGCGACACCGGACTCCTTAAGAAGACTCTTCTCTGCAATTGGCCATCCTCTTTTAACTGAGGACAAAAGCTTCTGACCAAATTGCATTTTTGCCCCTTGATTAAACAGAACCTTATATTTTCTTTGACGCTCAAAAGGCGTATTGCCCAAAGACCAGTAATCCATGCTTGGCGTCATAAAATAGTCGCTGCGGATGCCGGAATGATGACTGTAGCTAGTCCAAGGATAAAGTTTCGGATCAACCGACAGTTCGGAAAATGGTAACCATTCCATGAAGATAATGGAATCTAGAACACTAGAGCCGCCCTGGACAACAGCAGAAGCAAACCTCCCATGCCATATCGAGCCATTCCTAGAGTATTTGTCCCCGAAGTGCCTTGAGTAGAGGCGACTGATCTGTTGAACGGCACTTGATAAATCTTCGCTGTTTGCCCTCGGAGTCAAAAGCATATGCAGTTGGTTCGGCAAAAGAGAATATGCTGAAAAATCTATATGTTGGCTATGTGAAATTCGGGCAAAAATATCGAATAAAACTCCGATATCCTCCTCGGAAGGAATCAATGTGATTCCATCAATTGCTCTAAGAATGACGTAGTGCGCTTGGTTAACGATAGAAAGACGAGTTAAACGAGCCATTTTTTCACCAATGTGACCCTATTTTTTACACCTCGAAAGTCGGATCTATCACCCTTGCATATTCAATTGCCGCATACCGGTCCGTCATCCCTGCAATGTAGTCGGATACTGTCCTATGAAGACCGAACCGTTCAATTTTGCTTTGGTAGTTAGGTGGCAAAAGAACTGGACTCTCAACAAAAGTTTCAAAGAGTTTGGAAATCAGACGGGCTGATTTGCCAACAACTCTCATCACTTTGTAGTGATGGTAGAGATCTTGGGATAGAAAGTTCCTCAGTTCATCGACTTGCCTTTTTGCTTCAACAGAGAAAACTATCAATGGTTCCGCGAGAGATCTGACCTCGTCAACGCTAGAAGGCGAAAATTTCTCGATATTTTCCTTGGAATTAAATACCAAGTCATCAACCATATAACCGATAATCCTTCTAACAATCTCCTTTTGGCGTCTGCGCGCATCCAATTCAGGATACTCCCCGGAAACCTCTTCAAAATACTTGGAATATATCTTCACCTGATCCACAAGCCGATCTTCGTTTAAATACTGAACCCTGAGTCCGTCATCAATGTCGTGAGTACTGTAAGCAATCGTATCGGCAATGTTGACTAACTGAGCCTCAAGACTCGGTTGCCCACCCTCTAGGAACCGCTTCCCCAAGTCCTGAAGCTTTTTAGCGTCCTTACGAGAGCAATGCTTCAAAATGCCTTCTCTGGTCTCCCACGTAAGATTTAAACCGTCAAATTTCGGATATTGCTCTTCAAGAAAGTCGACTATCCTTAGAGATTGGAGATTGTGTTCAAAGCCGCCATGCTTTTTCATGCAGTCATTGAGGGTATCCTGACCTGCGTGACCGAAAGGCGTATGTCCCAAGTCATGCGCATAGGCGATTGACTCAGTTAAATCCTGATTAATTTCCAGTCTAGAGGCTGCCGTCCGGGCAATTTGAGCCACTTCAAGCGTGTGCGTCAATCGTGTCCTGAACAAATCGCCTTCGTGATTGACAAAAACCTGTGTCTTGTATTCGAGTCGACGAAACGCTGCACTATGAATAATTCTGTCACGATCTCGTTGGAATTCCGTTCTGGCCGTACTGGGCTTTTCCTTGATCGCACGTCCCTTGCTCTTAGAGGATTTACACGCATAAGGCGCCAGCCGCAGCCCTTCCTTGATCATTTGACGAAACCTCCTTCAAGCAACACTTCTTCAAGAATGCTTTCGGGTAATTCATCCACATACGCTTCGCCTATCGCATTAAGCAACACAAAACGGATAACTCCTCCCGAACTCTTCTTGTCGGACTTCATCGCTTCAATAGCCTTGGAAAGTGAAATACCCGGTATTTCAGTTGGTAGTCCGGCACGTTTAACCAATGCGATGATTCTTTGAACATCAGACGATGAAATCTTCCCAAGCTTCTGACTTGCTCTAGCCGCTAAGACCAGCCCGCAAGCTACTGCCTCCCCGTGAAGCCACGTTCCGTAACCGGCCAATTTCTCTATGGCGTGACCGAAAGTATGCCCTAAATTAAGCTTGGCCCGCTCACCCTTTTCCTTTGCATCTCGCGAAACTACAGCGGCTTTTATCTGGCAAGATCGTGCTACCACTCGAGCTACCACTTCGTGATCAAGAGCAGTCAGTTTGTCGATTTCCCTTTCGATTTCATCGAAATACTTAGCGTCGGCCAAAAGCCCGTGTTTAATGATCTCTGCTAAACCGGCGGAGACTTCCCGCCTAGGTAACGTCGTTAAAAATGCCGTATCCGCGATCACCGCTTTGGGCTGATGAAAAGCTCCAAGCAGATTTTTTCCCGCTCTCATATTCATGCCCGTTTTCCCTCCAACGGAGGAATCCACCAAGGCCAATAATGTGGTGGGAACCTGAATAAAGTCAATGCCTCTCATGTAGATAGCTGCCGCAAAACCAGCCATATCTCCCACAACGCCTCCACCGAGCGCGATGACTAGGCTATGTCTATCAGCCTTCATCTGAGCCAGAGCTTCAAGAATTTCGGAAAATGCTGCCCAACTCTTATATCTTTCTCCATCGGGCAAATAGACAACTTCCGTGCGGCAGATTTTCGAAGAAATTTCACAGACCTTTTTCGCATACAACACACCAACAGTAACATTAGTTACCACCAGAACGCTTGATGGATTCTGCGCAGAGATTTCCTCGGCCAATCTATCCAAAATCCCCTCTCCCAAATAGATTTTATAGGGGGCCTCTCTAACCTGAACATCAACGGTGATCATTGGTTTTCCTTTAACTGATCCGGAAAAAATTTTGACATTATTTCGCCGGCAATCTGTCCGGGGCGCTTCTTAGTAGTTGAAATTTTGCAAGTACTGACTTCCTCGTATAAAGCCGCTCTCTCTGAGAGAAGTTCTTTGATTTTTCCCAGAGGATCCTTAACTCTCAACAAAGGTCTAGAGGTTCCTTCTGTTCTTTTTAGACAGTCTTCCGGGGTAACCTCTAGAAAAATAATTTCCGCCTTGCTCCGCTTTAAAAGTTTGCGGTTTTCTTCTTTGAGAACGATTCCTCCACCACTGGAAATAATCATCTGCTCTTTATTCAAGAACTCTTTTAAAAGATCCGTTTCTCGTTGCCGAAAACCTTGCTCGCCTTCGGATTCAAAAATTTCTGGAATGCTCACTCCCGTTCTAGACTCAAGCTCTTGGTCTAAATCAACAAAGTCCCACCCGACCCTGCGGCTTAAAACCTTTCCGGAGGATGTTTTGCCTGCTCCCATCATGCCGATAAGGACAAAAAGTTTCGGGGTTGTTTTCATCTGACTCCATTTTTTGGTAGCAAATCCAAGCGTCATTTTAGCGGGCAGAGCTCTTGGACTGAGCAATTTTTAACAAAGCCTCTTCCTTGGTTCCGGTCACTGAAAACCCCTTGTTTATTTCCCTGTGATGGAATCCAATCAGTAATGCTTTCGTGACGTTTGTTTACAATCAACTGGAGAGTTAGATATTGATAGCCTTTAAAGTTAAAATGGCTAATTCATGTATAAAGTTGCAGGGGTTAGTTCGTGCCCAGTTCTAAAAAACAACCGCCCAAGACAGGTTCAAAAACCGCCACTCCTAAAAAACGGGGAAGTCTCTTCGGATCCTTCCTGAAGGGGCTTATTGCCACTGTAATCGCCTTGTGCCTTGCTGGTTTTTGTATGGCGCTTTTTGTTTTTGCGCTCATCTATGCACGGCTACCACCGATAGACACTGTAGTTGACTACAAACCCAAAGTCCCAATGCGGGTCTGGACAGCCGACGGCAAATTAATTGCCGAATTTGGCGAGGAACGGCGAGACTTTGTGCTGATTGACGAAATTCCCGACATGGTCAAATATGCGGTCATTTCTGCCGAGGACGATGGTTTCTATAAGCACCACGGAATCGAACCGAAAGGTTTCATCAGGGCTGCATATAACAACTTCGCTTCCGGCAAACGTAGCCAAGGAGCTTCCACCATCACGATGCAGGTGGCAAGAAACTTCTTCCTATCCAGTGAAAGAAGCTACATCCGAAAGCTCTACGAGGTAGTGATGGCTTTCAAGATTGAACACAGCCTCTCCAAGGATGAAATTTTGCAGATTTACATGAATCAAATCTTCCTTGGTAACCGAGCCTATGGATTCGCTGCCGCCGGCAGAGTCTATTACGGGAAAAACATCCAGCAGCTTACGATCGGGGAAGCCGCCACTTTAGCCGGACTTCCTGCCGCACCGTCTCTTTACAACCCGTTTGCAAATCCAAAACGGGCGAAGGTTCGCAGGGACTACGTCCTTGGCAGAATGAAAACCCTTGGGTATATCACCGAGGAGCAATATCAAAAAGAGGTCAATCTTCCTATTTCCACGCGCTTGACCGCAGCAATCGCCTCTCAGGGGACTCCTACCAAGATGAACACCCAGCTTCATGCCGAGTATGTAGCTGAACTAGTCAGAACATTAATGTTTGACGTCTTCAAACAAGAAACCTATACCCGGGGACTTAATGTCTATACGACAATAAATTCTGAAGATCAGGGGTATGCTTACAAAGCCGTAAGGACACACGTACAGTCCTACGATAGATCTCAGGGCTTCAGAGGCCCCGAAACAGTCGTGGATATTTCAAACCCCAAAACCAGAAACCAAAATATCCAAAACGCGATTCAAGAGGCTCTGACAGCTACAGATATGCCGGCGGTTGTCGTGTTATCGGCTTCTCCCAAGGAAGTCAAGGTCCAAATGTCTCACGGAAAAGTGCTGACTCTGACGGGGAAGAGCATTGATTTCGCAAAACGGGCACTCAATCCCAAAGCCAATGCCAAGATCAAGTTAGTTCCGGGTGCTCTTATTCGAATTCAAACGGGAAAGGACGGAAACTGGGAAATCTCCCAAGTACCTCAAGCAGAAGCAGCTTTTATTGCCACTGATTACAGAACTGGCGCCATTCAAGCCCTTGTGGGAGGCTACGATTTCAATCTAAACAAGTTCAATCACGTCACGCAGGCTTGGAGGCAACCAGGGTCCAGTTTTAAGCCGTTTATCTATTCGGCTGCCATTGAAAAAGGGTTTTCGCCTCAAACTGTCATCAATGATGCTCCGATCGTTCTGGATCCTGCAGAAACAGGCTTTAAGCAGTGGGACCCTCAGAATTTCTCGAGAACATTCTCGGGACCGATCATGATGAAGGATGCCTTAAGAAAATCCTTGAACCTCGTTTCAATCCGTATTTTGCAAGCCATTACACCTCGATATGCGGTTGATTTTATTCAACGCTTTGGCTTTGAGGCAGATAAACATCCACCACTGCTCTCACTTGCCCTTGGTGCCGGCAGCGTCACTCCCTGGCAAATGGTTGAAGGATTTTCTGTGTTTGCCACAGGCGGCAAGCGGGTTGAACCTTATCTCATTTCAAAAGTTACCGACCAGGAAGGAAAGGTCCTGATGCAATCTTCGGTTGAAGCTGAAAAGGTTGCAGGAGTGGACGCCTTAGACCCTCGTAACGCCTACATCATGCACAGAATGCTTAACGGTGTGGCCACTGCGGGAACGGCGGCAAGAGCTACGGCCGTTTTGAAACGTCATGATATCGCCGGAAAGACCGGAACCAGCAACGATTCCTTTGACGTGTGGTTTGTCGGCTATGCGGCTAACCAGGCTGCAGCGGTTTGGATGGGGTTTGATCAGCCAAGTTCGTTAGGAAGAAGAGCCCAAGGTGCAAGTCTTGCACTTCCCGTCTGGATTGACTACATGAAAGAGGCTGTTAAAAACGAACCCGAAGTCGTCAGAAAGGCTCCCGATGGAGTGACCGACCAAAACGGCAACTACTATTACACTAACCGTAAAGGTGCCATTACAAGCCTGGGCATGGACGAAGTCACACGTGATCCTATTGAGAGTTTAATCAATGAGAACAGCGTGAGAGGGCAAATTTTCTAAAAGACGGGGCTTGTATGCCTGAGCAGTTGTGCTTACCACAAAGTCCGAAATTAAATGTCGGTCCGTTGTCTCGCGCTTTTAAAAACACGACTGCGACTTATAAGTATTACTGGCTTCTCGCGTTGCTCCAATTTGCCTCTCAATCCAACTCAGTTCAAGTTGAAGCACGGCAGCTTGCGATATCCATGATCTCTTTGGCTTGGTATCCCATAACTTATTTCCGCCTAAGTTTTGGAGCATGGGATCGATTGGGAATTTTGATTGATCAACTCCAAAAGAACCATTTGATTCAACCCGACTTACCCGCCCAGGATGTGGTTAGCCGGCTAGCAGACTTAGCTGTCACCGATACCGCGGTTTGCAAGCAAATTGACTCATTGCTCAGATACGTTCCCTATAAATTTTTATCTCCATGGATACCTGAACAAAACGATCTTGCCCTAGCAAGCCGATCAAGAAATTATGAGAACCAATGTCTTTATAGCCTCCACGAGGTGAATGATTCAATGGTCGTCAGATTCAATCCCCATTGGATTGAATACCTTACGGAAAATGCAAAGATCATCCAAGACTTTGTATATTGGAACCTGACACAGTTTGTCCAATTAAGAAATCCCAATGTTCCAAATATCGCGGCAAAGCTGATCAAACCGATAGCGCGAAAACCCCTGACACGACAAAAAAATTTCTGGGATTTCATCATGAACTCCGGTCAACCTGTTCGTTGCATATACACAAACCAACTTTTACAACCGCAAGATTACGATTTAGACCACTTTATTCCATGGCGCTTTGTAACACATGATCTTCTTTGGGATCTCATGCCGGTCAACCCCTCTATCAACTCAAGTAAAAGTGATAAATTACCGGACATCTGTTTTCTCCCTAAACTTGCCCGCACCCAACAGAAAGCAATCCAGATTTTCCTGAATTCCGGCAGAAAAACCAACCTTCTTGATGACTATCTCACCATGGGTCATCGGGCTGAAGATATCGCCGCAATGCCAGAAGATAAACTTGTCGAGTGCTTTAGAAACACGATGGAGCCAATGGAACAATTTGCAAGAAATATGGGCTTTGAAGATTGGAACTACAAGGAAGAATCAGCGCAAATTAATTTGCTAGGTTAGGTTTTTTTTAGTAAAAAAACAGGCGCCAATTGGCGCCCATTTTTTCGATGTTTTGTGATTAAACCATGATAAACGCCAAAACAATCACGGCGATAATCATCGGAATAGCAGTTCTCTTGCAGAGTTGCATCGGTTGAACCATGGCGAGACCGGAAACCAAAATCGTTACACCGGCGATCGGAGACATTGTTCGACCTAAAGCTCCGGAAATCAGGGCCAAAGCACCAAGGTTAGGAACAGCCATTCCAAATTCCGGGGCATGAGGTGTGACAGCTTCGTTAAATGCGAAAGTAGCTGCGTCACCGGAACCCGTCACGACACCAAGGACAAATGGTCCAAGAGAACCGCCCCAACGGGCGATATCATTGGAGTGCTTAAGTGCGTCAACGAATGCGGCAACCAAACCGGCAGCATTCAAACCTGCAGCAAACACACCGGCGGCAATAATGATACCCATCACGGATGCGTAACCATCACCAGCGCCTTTGAAGAATTCTTTTGTAAATTTCTGAGGATCAACCCAGGCAACAAACAATGTGTAGATTGTTCCGATAACCATAGCCTGAGCAACGCCCATCTTCAGAAGAGGAACCTTTGTGTTACCAAGAACCAAGATAATCAGAGGAACCAACGGAGCAAGAACCTTGAGGAAATTGATCTTTGTAATCTCTGTATCGTCTTTACCGGTATAGGCATCCAATTCTTCTTTTGTGGGCTTGTTATCGTGCAACACGAAACAAACGATAGCAATTCCAACCACACCGATTGCCATCATGATCAAGGAGAATGGCGTATGCAAAGCGATAACGTCCATCACATCCATGTTGGAAATCTTAGCAACGTAGTTATTGTGGCTAAGACCAGGGGCGAGCACTGAACCGAACGTACCCATAAGGATAGCGGCTCCGGCGGCGGCAGGTCTGATACCAGCTCTTACCATGACAGGAATGAATGTGGTACCTACGGCGGCTGCGCATCCGGCAGCTGACGGCAACGCCACGTTAACGAACATCGTGATAGCGGTGGCAGCAGGGATCAGGAAAAGACCCACGCTCTTTAACGGGGCAGAAAGGAATGTGACCAGGTGTCTGTCGCACTTTGTCAAAGTAATGCAATAGGCAAAACCAAGAGAGCTACAAATCGCCATAATCAAGGCTGAATTCGTCATGCTTTTTGCAAACTGGTCCAAGCCCATCATGGGTTTCATAGAAATGCAACAGAGGAACATTCCAGCTACAAACAAAACTAAGCGGGTTTCGTAACGTTTAATCAGACAGTAAACTGTCACGATAGTCACAAGCACCGCTATCCAAGCAGTTATAGACATTATGTTCTCCGAGTTGAGTAAGAGATTGATTAAAACTAGTTATTAAAAAAATCAGGTAAGGATATTACTCCCGTAAATCAGCGATGACGGAATTTTTTGCTTGGCATTTACAAGTACACAGAGGACATCAAGAAAAATTTGGGTTCATGACTAAAAATTTTTACTTGATTCGGAAGTAAAATAAAATCCCAAAAATTCCAGGGGTTAACCGAAAATCTAGGGTGCAGAGAACTGTTAGATAATCCCTGGGCACTTTCATAAAAATGCGGGATGGAGCATACTAACAAAAACTGACTCGAAAATTTTTGCGTGTTGCGAAGTTTTCGTCTGTCTTTTCACTAACGATTTAAAGGAGACGCTTATGAAATTAACTTGCCATATGATTATGTCGGCAGATGGCCGTTTGCAGTCCCAATACTGGACACCTTTATATGATGGCGCGTCGAACGTTTCCGAAGTCTACGAAGCTACAGCCTCCAAGATGCCTTCTGATGGTTGGATTGTCGGACGAGTCACCATGGCCGAATATGCCGGCAGCATCATTGAAGAACGCGAGCCTATCGCTGGTCACAAAACCATGCATACCTCCACGTTCATGGGCAAGAGGGAAGGCCGTCCTTTAGCGGTCGTGTTTGATGAACTCGGAAAACTCCACTACAAAGCCTCTACGCTTCCGACCGGAGAGCATATTGTCGCCGTATTAGGTAGCCACGTAACCCGTTCGTATCAGAAAGAACTAGAAGAAGTTGGCGTTTCTTACATTATGCGCACTCCTGGCAGCAAAGAAGAAGAAACCCGAAGCGCTTTGAAGCACCTTCAAGATGATTTCGGCGCCAAACATCTCCTACTTGAGGGTGGTGCTATCACTTGTGGAACGTTCCTTTCCATGGGGTTGGTTGACGAATTAAGTTTGATCATCTACCCCGGACTTGATGGTTGTAGCGAGCATCCATCCGTTATTGAATGCGCTGAGGGAGAATCTCCTCTTAATAAGAACAGACTTGAATTGGTTGATTGCGAAACCGTGGGCAATGGATTTGTCTGGTTGAGGTATAAAGTTCACCGCTAATCAATCTTTGTATTCTGAACTCCCGAGAGAAAAACCGAAAAGGAAACTCGGGAGTTTTTTCGTTGCAAGAACTTACCCAATCCTCTTCTTCCCAGGTCCTTGACTTATGGATAGAGTTGCTTTTGGATTAGTGAAATACAAGAAAATTAGGAATAACGGGCATTGGGAGATTAAGTTGGAGCCACTGACCGACGGATCTCTTTCCAGTCTCTAAGTTTCACCAACAATGATGACTGCACATACTTTCGCCTTTTCTTTATTCCTCGCTTTGCTTTGTAAATTTGCCGGAGTCCCCCAATGCATTGAAGTTGAAAGTGTAAGCTTCGGTAGATAGCGCTCCGGAAGCAAAAACAGCCCCGACCGCAAGGGCAACAAACTTCTTCATTAGTCATCCTCTCTACGACCACCCGAGTTTTGGAATCCTTTTTATTCATTTTTTTAATCGTGTCGCACCGAATTGGGTTAGCTTTTTTCTTATTTATACCCAAAATGATTACGGGAAAATTCCTAAGGGTTTTTACTAGTCAGAATTACTCCCATGTTTTGGAGGAATTTTTTATGGCAACAATTACTAATTCAAGCAGTACTCCCAGTGTATTAACAGATGGTATGCACATCATGGTTGATGCCCTTTTGAAGAACGGTATTGACAAGATGTATGGTGTAGTCGGTATCCCCGTCACTGATTTGGCCAGGATCGGACAGGGAAAAGGAATTCGTTTTATCGGAATGAGGCACGAAGCTGATGCCGGTAACGCTGCCGCAGCCCAAGGTTTCTTAACCGGGAAACCCGGCGTTTACCTGACGGTTTCTGCACCGGGATTTTTAAATGGTCTGGTCTCTTTGAAGGAAGCAACTGAAAACGGCTGGCCTGTCATCATGATAAGCGGATCTTCCGAAAGAGAGATTGTCGATATGGCCGAGGGTGACTACGAAGGCATGGATCAACTCAATTTCGCAAAGCCTTTTGCAAAAGCGGCTTATCGTATTGATAAACCAGAGCAGATCGCTTTGGGTGTTGCTCGTGCAATAAGGGCAGCTTCTTCGGGCAGACCCGGCGGTGTCTATTTGGACGTGCCGGCGGCATTGCTTGGTGCGACCATGGATCAAGCCGCAGCCGAAGCTACTATCTACGCTGTTGAAGATCCTTCACCAGCAATGATTCCCTCGACTGAGTCCGTAACGAAAGCATTGAACCTTCTTGCCTCCGCCAAGAATCCTCTAATCTTCCTTGGCAAGGGTGCAGCCTATGCTCAATGCGATGACATGATCCGTCAATTTATTGAACAAACAGGAATTCCTTTCTTACCCATGTCTATGGCCAAGGGAATTCTTCCAGACACTCATCCACAAAGCGCAGGCGCCGCCCGCGGGCTCGCTATGCGCACTGCCGATGTGGTCATGATGATTGGTGCACGCCTTAACTGGATGCTCAATTTCGGTGAAGGTCGCCATTGGAATCCTAATGTCAAGTTCATCCAACTGGATATTGATCCAACGGAAATAGACAACTCTCGAAAGATTGAAGCTCCTGTTGTAGGTGACATTAAATCGTCAATGAAGCTTTTCCTTGACGGATTAAAGACAATTCCCGTGAAGGCCTCTGCAGATTGGGCAAAACTTTTGGATGCTGATAAGCAGAAGAATGTTGCCAAATTCGCAGCTAGGACTTCCAGCACAGCAGTACCGATGAACCACTACAACGCTCTTGGCGCAGTTAAGAAAGTTCTCGATAAAAATCCGAATGTCTACCTTGTTAATGAAGGAGCAAACACTTTGGATATTTGTCGTGACGTGGTGGACATGCAACTGCCTCGCCACCGACTTGACTGCGGAACATGGGGTGTGATGGGCGTAGGTCTTGGTTACGCTATTGGAGCAGCGGTTACTACCGGTGAACCAGTAGTTTCAATCCACGGCGACAGCGCTTTTGGTTTTGATGGAATGGAAACAGAAACCATTTGCCGCTTCAAACTCCCTGTCACCATCATGGTTCTCAATAACGGTGGCATCTATCGTGGTGACTTCCCGAACATTGGAAAAGATGGAGATCCTTCGCCATTGACTCTGGATGGAGCTGCGCATTACGAGAAAATGATTGAGGCTTTCGGAGGTAAAGGCTATTACGCCACAACTCCAGCTGAGGTTGAGCAATTCCTCACAGAAGCCATCGCTTCTCGTAAGCCTTGCTTCATCAACGTTCAGTTAGATATCCACGCCGGTGTTGAAAGTGGTCATATCGGCAATCTGAATCCACAACCGGTTATCGGTCCCTTAGCCGAGCAAAACAAGAAGCCAGCTAAGTAGCAAACATTATTGACTCCTGGTGCCCGGTTCAAATCTCCTATTGAACCGGACTCCACAGAGCCGGGAGGTAATCATGGTATATAACATTATCGTTAATGACATCATTCCGATCTTCGTGATTATGTTGTTGGGTTATATGGGCGCGAAGATGCATTCTTTCAGCCCGGATCAGACCCAAGCTTTAAATAAAGTGGTTTTGGACATCGCTTTGCCTGCTGCCCTGTTCGCATCAATTACACGAGCTAGCAGAGAGATGCTCTTCTCCGACTTAACGCTGACGATCGTTTCACTTGTTGGCGTTGTTGCCCTGTTCATGATCAGCTTTTTCCTGTGCTGGAAACTTTGGAAACATAATGTTCAGGAAGCGGCTGTCTGCGCTCTTATTGCTGGTTCCCCAACAATCGGGTTCTTGGGTTTCGCAGTTCTTGACCCGATTTTTGGTGCTACCACCGAGACAGGACTTGTTGTTGCTATCGTGGCCATCGTAGTTAACGCAGTCACGATTCCTATTGGTTTCTACCTGTTAAACGTTGGTGCTCCCGAAGGTAGTGAAATGCGTTCCGGCAGCAGCTTGTCAGCTGTGATCAATGCGTTAAAACAACCAGTTGTCTGGTCGCCTCTGCTTGCTGTCGCTATCGTCCTGTGCGGTTTCCATCTTCCTGAGTATCTGTATCCGTCTTTCGAGCTAATTGCTAAAGCGAATTCCGGCGTGGCCGTGTTTGCCGCCGGCCTTGCTCTTGCTTCAGTCTCCTTCAGCATCGGCTTTGAAATTCTTTGGAACACGTTCTACAGAGTACTTTTAAGCCCGTTTGTGATTGCGATTTTTGGAGCAATCTGCGGAATCACAGGAGACAAGCTTTCGATGTTGGTGTTAGCTTGCGCTCTTCCTCCGGCATTCTCTGGAATTATTATTTCCAGCCGTTACCAGATTTACGTTAGGGACGGTGCTTCTTCGCTAGCGGTGAGCACATTGGCTTTCGCTTTTGCCGCTCCGTTCTGGATTTGGTTTACTCCTATCGTCGCAAGCTGGTTCTAGTCTATTGAGAAAGCTATAAACTAGCAGAGAGGGAACCTTCAAGGTTCCCTTTTTATTTTTGGTTCTTCAGAGGATACGGGAAAGGGAGATGAAGAACCTAAAAAGGGATTAACAGCAAGTTACACGCAAAAGGAAGACAAAAGGCGGTTTACCCATGCAGTTGAGCTTTTCACATTCAACACAATAAGGAGAAACCGCCAGTGCTCAGCATACCTAACCTAAACCCATTGTTTTAAAACGGATTTCAATTAAACCATCGTGAAAAAGACCAACCAGCATGAGTCGGTCTTTTTCTTTTAGTCGGCATCTAACGGATGAATTTCCAGTTTAGGTAGTGAATTGACGATTTCCACGGTCTTCAAGCTCACGGTTATCATTCTCAGGAACAGATCGTATGGGTAATTGGATACTCCCTGCTCTTCTCCAAATAAGTTGAAATCATTAACAATCCCACTGTCTTTGTCTTTCGACACACAGCAGCGTTCCACCAACCAGTCCAAAGCGCTCTTTTTATTGACCACATACTCTTGGGCTTCAAGTGGAATGTTTTCAATCGTTATGTCTTCGTTATAGTGCAAAATCGTTTTGTCTTTGGCAGCATTGCCAGTTTTGCCCGGAATCTTTCCCCATCTCATTTGAGTAACTCGGTAAGTGGCTCCGGGCCGTTTGTTGATTTGTACACCTGAGTAGCGGGGCTGTTTTTCAAAATTGACGTGCAGATCAGCAAGTTTTTTTCCGGCCTCAACGAAAGCCATAAACTGATCGTAGGTTGCCACCCGCGGAATCCTCGGTAGCTCTTTACTTAGGTTGTTGGCATATTTCGTTCTGTAATCTTTACTGTGAAGAATCCCGTAGATGTAGTAG
>CANQMZ010000020.1 GCA_947625105.1 uncultured Parasutterella sp. | reverse complement strand
TGGTGGGGGCACAGGGATTCGAACTCTGGACCTACGGATTAAGAGTCCGCTGCTCTACCAGCTGAGCTATACCCCCACTTGGTGGGCTGTGCAGGGCTCGAACCTGCGACCAACGGATTAAAAGTCCGCTGCTCTACCAACTGAGCTAACAACCCGCAAACCAAACAAAACAACTTTGCTCGGTACAGGGTTGCGCATGATACAACCTAATTGCATTATAGTCAAACTTTTCGTTAGATTTTTTTCATATTGCTTGGTTAATTCATTCTAAACAAGCGTAAAAATGAATCTACATTTCTCAATTAGCCATAAATTGACTTATCTAAACCTACAATGAATTTACACGCGTTGGTGATAAACAATTTTTATCTCTTGCGCATTTAATAAATTTGGTTACTATTAAGCAACTTGCGAGGAACTCACCTCACATACAGAAGGAAACGAAATCATGGAAAAGAAAAAAGGAAAGCCCGCAGTCGAACAGATTACTGACGCAGAGGCAAGGAAGAAAGCACTGAAAGTGGCACTCGATCAAATCACCAAGCAATTTGGTAAGGATGCCATCCTTTCGATGGGTTCTAAATCCATACAGGAAGATTTAGATGTAGTTTCCACCGGATCATTTACGCTTGATCTGGCCTTAGGAATTGGTGGGCTACCCCGAGGGCGAATCGTCGAAATTTACGGACCGGAATCTTCAGGAAAGACAACTCTTGCTTTGCACATCCTAGCGGAGATGCAAAAATTAGGAGGAACCTGCGCTTATATCGATGCCGAGCAAGCCCTAGATATCAAATACGCAAAAGATTTAGGTGTCAAAGTAGAAGATATTTTGCTTTCACAACCCGATAGTGGAGAACAGGCACTTGAGATTACAGACGCTTTGGTTCGTTCTGGAGCCGTTGATTTGGTGATTGTGGATTCTGTGGCCGCTTTGACTCCTAGGGCAGAGATCGAGGGGGATATGGGAGATGCGCTGCCCGGCCTCCAAGCTAGGCTTATGAGCCAGGCTCTGAGAAAGCTGACTTCTAGCATTAAAAGATCTAACGCACTGGTTATTTTTATCAACCAAGTACGTCAAAAGATCGGCGCCTCCTACGGTAATCCAGAGACAACCACCGGAGGAAATGCTTTGAAGTTTTATGCCACTATCAGACTGGATATCCGCCGGGTGGGAGGAGTCAAGCGGGGCGATGAGGTTCTAGGCAATGCAACCCGCGTTAAAGTCGTAAAGAATAAAGTCGCACCTCCTTTCAAACAGGCAGAATTCGAGATCATATATGGCAGGGGAATTTCCCGCGAAGGGGAACTTATTGAACTTGGTACCGATATGGACATTTTTGGAAAATCGGGTGCTTGGTATTCATACCAAGGAACGAGAATAGGTCAGGGCAAGGCGGCAGCACAGGAATGGCTCAGATCTCACCCGGAGGAAATGAAACAAATCGAAGACCAAATAAAAACAAAAATTTCCGGCTCCGACCGACTCAATGCAAAAGCGGATAGTTCGGAAATTGAGGAAGTTTACGAAGAGGATTAATGTCTAATCTTCCAGAGGATAAAAATAAGCGCCTGAAAGCAAAAGCTGTTGCCATGCTCGCTGTTCGAGAGATGTCAAGAGTTGAAGTATTTAAAAAGCTCCGAGACATCTATAAAGACGAAGTCTCGACAGCCCAGATTAACGATGTGCTCGATGGTTTAGAAAAACTGGGTTTTCTCTCAGATGAGAGATATGCCCATACCCAGGCGCGCTCCAAAATAGCCAGGTACGGCGACCAAAGAATTAAATATGAGTTGCAGCGCAAAGGGATTAGTCCTGAAATGGCGCTTGAGGCAATCAAACAGGAAAACGTGCCGGAAGGAATTCGAGCTCGAGCGCTTTGGGAGAAAAAGTTCGGTGAGTTGCCAAAAGACCAGAAAGAGCGTGCGCGGCAGTTCCGTTATTTTGCTTCAAGGGGCTTTTCTATTAGTACCATCAGCAAGCTATTACGGGGCTCGACAGATTACGAAGATTTTTAAAGATTTTCCTTTAGCTATACTTTCCCCACTTCATCGTTTTTAGAAAACTCCACAGATAAGGTAAGGTTTATCAAAATGAAAATCCATGAGTATCAAGCCAGGAAAATACTTCAGGATCACGAGGTTGAAGTTCCCATGGCTGAAGTCGCGTCTTCTCCAGAGCAGGCTAAGCGGATAGCAGAAGAAATTGGAGGCGGTCTTTGGGCTGTTAAGGCTCAAGTTCACGCAGGAGGAAGAGGAAAGGCTGGTGGAGTTAAGCTGGCTCGAACTTTGGAAGAGGTTCTTGCCATTTCCCGGGAAATGATCGGAAATCGGCTCATTACAAAGCAGACGGGTGCAAAGGGGGCGCCTATTGATAAGGTTTTAATCCAACAAGGATTATCGATAGTCCAAGAGTTTTATGTCGGTTTTCTCATTGACCGCGAGGCGCAAAAACCCGTTCTTATAGCTTCTTCTGAAGGAGGAGTGGAGATCGAAAAGGTTGCGGCTGAAAGTCCGGAGAAGATTATCAAAATTCTCATAGATCCGGAGAAAGGTCTGAGTGATGAACAGGCTCGCAATGCGGTAGATACTCTGAAAGTTAAACAGGATTGCCAAGAAAGGGCGGTTGGTGTCTTGTTAGGTCTGTGGAATACCTTTTTTTCCATGGATTGTTCATTGCTGGAAGTGAACCCGTTGGTCGTAACTTCTGAAGGGAAAGTTTTTCCTTTAGATGTAAAGATGACTTTTGATGACAATGCCCTCATGAGACATCCGGAGCTTGAAGAGTTGCACGATCCTAATCAGGAGGATCCGGTTGAACTCGAAGCTCATCGGGCAGGACTCCAATACATCTCATTAGATGGAAACATCGCCTGCTTGGTCAATGGTGCGGGACTTGCCATGGCGACTATGGATACGATAAAACTTTTCGGTGGTGAGCCGGCTAACTTCTTAGATATCGGCGGAGGAGCCTCAACGGAAAAAGTTACTAAAGCTTTTGAAATCATGCTTGCGGACCCCAAAGTCAAAGTGATTCTAGTGAACATCTTTGGTGGAATTATGAAATGCGATGTCATCGCAACGGGTTTGGTTGAAGCCTGTAAGCAGGTCAATCTCACCGTTCCCTTAGTGGTTCGGATGGTTGGGACTAATGATGAATTAGGCAGAAAAATTCTCTCGGATAGCGGTTTGCCGATAATATCGGCTCAAGCGCTTGGAGAGGCGGCAAAGATTGCGGTTTTGAGGGCTGGTGGAGTCTGAAATGAGTATTTTGGTTAATAAAAATTCTAGAGTCATTACACAGGGCATGACAGGAAAGACCGGCCAGTTCCATACTCGACTATGCAGGCAATATGGCTATGGAGAGCAATGTTTTGTCGGAGGAGTAAATCCAAAGAAAGCTGGTCAGGAATGGGAGGGCTTGCCCATATTTGGTTCCGTAAAAGAAGCTCGAGAAAAGACAGAGGCCGATGTGAGCATTATTTACGTTCCGCCCGCAGGAGCTGCAGCAGCCATTATTGAGGCAAGCGATGCGGGCATGGAATTAATCATCTGTATCACCGAAGGAATCCCGGTTTTGGACATGGTGAAAGTCCGTGATCACATGAGAAAAACCCGGTCAAAATCTCTTCTCTTGGGACCTAATTGTCCTGGAGTGGTTACACCTGAAGAAATTAAAGTGGGGATCATGCCTGGTCACATTCATAGGAAAGGCCATATTGGGGTGGTTTCTCGTTCGGGGACTTTGACTTATGAAGCGGTGGCTCAGCTTTCTGAACTGGGCTTAGGACAGTCAACGGCGGTCGGAATTGGAGGAGATCCTATAAACGGATTGAAGCACATTGATGTCCTTAAGCTGTTTGAAGAGGATCCCGATACCGATGCTGTAGTAATGATTGGGGAGATTGGTGGCTCAGATGAAGAGCAGGCGGCGCTTTGGGTCAAAAAGAATATGACCAAACCGGTGGTTGGGTTTGTTGCCGGTGTGACGGCTCCTTCCGGCAAGAGGATGGGACACGCCGGAGCAATTATCTCCGGCGGGAAAGGAACCGCGGAAGGAAAATTGCGGGTCATGGAAGAGTGCGGAATTCGTACAACGAGAAATCCGTCTGAAATCGGCAAATTATTAAAATCGGTTATCTAAAAAACAAAGGGGTTTGGCTTGGACGCACTTATTACATGGTTTTCAGAAATTCATTGGGTTGCTGTTTTTCAGATCATCCTAATTGACATTTTATTGGGCGGAGATAACGCTGTGGTGATCGCTTTAGCCTGTCGCAATCTTGATCCTCATATGAGATTTAAGGGAATTGTTTACGGTGCGGGCGGAGCCATTCTATTGCGAGTGATTCTGATTGCCTTTGCAGTTAGCATCATGAATATTCCGTTCTTGAAATTCTGCGGCGGTCTGCTGCTGCTCTGGATCGGCATTAAGCTGATAGCTCCACACGATGAGGCCGATCATGAGATTCATGCAAGTAAGAGGCTATGGGGAGCAGTCAAAACAATAATCATGGCCGATTTGGTAATGAGCATTGATAACGTTATTGCTATTGCGGGTGCGGCCGAACAGGCCCCAGGTCATCACCAGATGGCACTTGTTATTTTCGGTTTGCTAGTGAGTGTTCCCTTTATCCTTGGAGGCAGCCAGTTGATCCTCAAGGTAATTGATCGGTTCCCAATCATCGTTTATGCGGGTGGTGCTTTACTGGGCTGGATTGCAGGAACCTTAATGGTGGATGATCCGGGCATTTCCCCTCACTTCCCCAATATGCCTGAACTTCACACAGAGGGAGGAATTGCGGGGGCGGCTTTTGTGCTCATCGTAGCCTTTGTGCTCGTCTACATGCGAAAAAAGAAAAATTCGGCCCGGAACTGAGCGTACTCCTATTTGATTATTGCTCCGCCCAGGCAAATATCATCTTTGTACAAAACGGCGCTTTGACCTGGCGTAACTGCCCAAAGCGCTTTTTTTGAGGAAATTTCTAACCGATACTGATCGGCTGAAACCACTTGACAAGGTTCGTCAGCCATTCGATACCTGGTCTTAACACAAAGTAAGTCTCCCGGTTTTGGCGGTTCGCCGCTGATCCAACTGGCCCTTACTGCGGTCAACCCATAAGTTAATAACCACGGGTGATCGTGTCCCTGTACGATATACAGTACATTATTCTCAATATCCTTTTTTGCAACGAACCAAGGTTCTCCGGTACCATCCTTCGATCCCCCAATGCCGATTCCCTTCCTCTGACCTAGGGTATAGTAGGAAAGACCGATATGTTCGCCAACAACTTTCCCATCGGGAGTCTTTATCGGACCAGGCTTATTGCTAAGGTACCGATGTAGGAATTCTCTAAAAGGTCTTTCTCCAATAAAGCAAATGCCTGTGCTGTCCTTTTTCTTTGCATTGGGAAGCCCTATTTTTTCTGCGAGTTTTCTAACGTCCGTTTTAAGCATTTCCCCGACGGGAAAGATAGATTTCGAAAGCTGATATTGATTTAAGCGATTGAGAAAATAACTCTGATCTTTATTCGGATCAATTCCTTTTAATAGCTCATAGCGCCCTTCAATCTGTCTGACACGTGCATAGTGACCAGTGGCCATTTTGTCAGCACCAAGTTTTATCGCATGGTCAAGGAAGGCTTTGAATTTAATTTCTGAGTTGCAAAGCACGTCGGGATTAGGAGTTCGCCCCGCTTGATACTCACTTAGAAATTCAGAAAAAACTCGTTCTTTGTATTCCTTGGCAAAATTGACCGCTTCTATGTCAATTCCGATTACGTCGGCTACTGCGGTTGCATCAATTAAGTCTTGACGGGAGGAACAATACTCATTGTCGTCATCATCTTCCCAGTTTTTCATAAACAGCCCGATGACTTCATAGCCAGCTTCTTTGAGCAAATAGGCACTGACAGCAGAATCAACTCCGCCTGATAAACCAACGATCACTCTTTTTTTAGCCACGATAAACTCCTGAGACAGGCGCTATTTTAAACGCGTAAATAAATGACCATCCATCCACTAAAATTCAAGCGGATTGAGTTTGTCGGGGGGGGGCTTAGAGTGTCTGAAGAAAAAACACAAAAGCTTTTGGAAACATTTGAAATCAGTTTGCCCTTTTTTGGGATCCCAGCACGTGGTTGTGCAAATGAGGGGCTTATTGCAGCCGTATCTGAAAGCGGGGCACTCGGGGTGTTGGACGTTGGTTTAAAAAGCCCGGAGGAAATTAAGGTTTCTGTGGATAAGATCAGGCGGCTGACGAAAAAGCCCTTTGCACTTTTGCTGTATCCGCCACAAGATACAACGCTAGATGCGAAAAAACTCGAGTTATTAAATACGGCGATTGCCGCAGTGAGAGAGGAACTCGGCTTGCCTTTAAATCCGACTGTAACAGGCCTAGATTTTGAAGCTCAATTCCAAACCGTATGTGACCTAGAAATCCCAGTTTTGGGGTTGAGATTAGGGGGCCTCAGAGAGCCCTATATGGAAAAGTTGGAGGAAAGAAATATCAAAACTTTCGGTATGGCTTCAAATCTGAGAGATGCCAAAGTATTACAGTCCAGCGGAGTCAATGCGGTCGTTTTAAATGGATTTGGTGAACCCGGACTGCTTTCTTGTAAAGAAGAGCAAAACGAGAAAGCGAAAGTTGACTCTCTTTGTCTTATGGTCGAGGCGGCGCGGGCGATATCGGTTCCGGTGCTAGCCGCCTCAAGTGTTTTGGTTAAAGAACAGGTTTCAGCGATAAAAACTTTGGGTTTAAACGGACTCGTGCTTAGTGATGCACTACTGCTTTCTAAGGAGTCTGAAGTGCCGGAAGCGTGGAAGAATCAGATTCCTTATCTTTCAGATTCTTCAAGTGAATTGGTTTCTTATTTAATGGGCAGAAATTGTCGGCATTTAGCCAATGGTTTATCGGAAGCGATTAGAGAAAATGATCTTCCTGTACTTGAGTTCCCTTATCAGTTTTTAGCTCTAAAAGACATTTTTGAGGCTGCCAAAGTGCGAGGGAAGATAGGTCTTTCTTTGTTGGAGATTGGACAGTTGGCCTATTTGGCAAAGAAAATGCCTGCGAATGAAATCATTGAACAGTTTAGGTTATGGTGGCAAGATGAATGAGAAGCAAGCGCTTATTGTTGTTGATGTACAAAATGATTTTCTGGAAACAGGTGCGCTTCCTGTGCCGTATGCCAGTGAGGTAATTCCCGTAATTAATCGGATTATCCCTGAATTTCGTCATATTGTTTTCACGCAAGATTGGCATCCGAAGGGGCATATTTCTTTTGCGGATAACCATCCGGGGAAAAGACCATATGAGGCAATAACCTTAAATTATGGAGAGCAAATCTTATGGCCTACGCACTGTGTGCAAAAAACTCTCGGAGCTCAACTCGCCGAAAAATTGGATATCTCAAAGGCGGCACTGTTTGTCAAAAAAGGAACGCAGGAGAAAGTCGATAGCTATTCAGCTTTCCTTGAAGCAGACAGACAAACTCGGACTATTCTCGAAAATTGGCTGAGAAAACAGGCAATAGAGGAAGTTTTTGTCTGCGGTCTTGCAACTGATTTTTGTGTTTCATGGACTGCGCTAGATGCGGCGAATGCAGGCTTTAAGGTGACAGTGATTGAAGATGCATCCCGAGGAATCAATGCCAACAATTCCATCGCTAAAGCCAAAGAACAATGGCAAAAGGCAGGCATTGTCATTAGCAATTCGGAATCTGTGATAGGTAGATAACCGACTATTGAGCCTTGGAAACAGGGACTTTGAATTGGCATAAAATCATAAAATCGGTTCTTGTAACATTCGAAAGAATCACTTATCACAACTGAAAATAGAGGAAATTTTTATGTCAGTCCTTGAATCCTTCATGAATGATTTAAAACCATTAGTCAACATTGATTGTGGAAGTAACAATGTCGCTGGCGTGACAAAAGTCGCTGAAATGATGAAAAAGCACTTTGAATCCATTGGGTTCCATGCCGAACTTGTTGACCTTGGTCCGACAGCAGGAAAGGGACTCTTTGCCTGCAATAAACCTGACGCAGATCATTATGATGTTCTTTTCAACGCTCACTTGGATACTGTTTTCCCTGATGGCACGGCAGAACAACGTCCCCTGTCAACTAAAGGAGATAGAGCATATGGACCGGGTTGCAGCGACTGCAAGAGTGGAGTTTTGGCTATTTTCTACTCTTTAAAGGATGCAAGACCTGAAGACATCAAGAGATTGTCTATTGCTGTAGCTCTTAACCCCGATGAAGAAACAGGATCAAAAGCTTCAAACAAGTGGCTTAAAGAAGTGGCAAAAAAGGCAAAGAGAGCTTTGGTTTTTGAAGCGGCTCGCGAGGGAGGACAGTTGGTTCGTTCTCGCAAGGGCTCCTCTAACTATGTTGTCGAGTTTAAGGGAATGACTTCCCATGCGGGAAATGCTCCATACAAAGGAGCAAATGCGAACGTCGCAGCTGCAAGATTTGCTTTGGCTGCCTATGGTTTAGCCGATGTCCTGAAAGGCACAACAGTCAACCCTGGCATCATCCAAGGCGGAACCGCTCCAAATATCATTTCTGCTAGCTGTAAGGTCTTTTTGGATACTCGTTATTGGAATAACGAAGATGACAAGGAATTGGATCGTGAAATCAATAAACTAGCTGAGGCGACGTGGGCTCCGAGAGTAACCCAAACGATTGAGCGAGTCAGCCACAGCAATTCAATGCCGTTGTCTGAATCCACAAAAGAGTTGGTTGCCCAAATTACGGAAGCCGCAAAGTTGGAAGGCTTTGACATCGAGTGGGTGGATGCCGGAGGAGCTTCCGATGGAAATCATATGGCTGAAGTTGGAATCCCCGTTATTGACGGTTGCGGTCCTGCCGGTGGCGAGTTCCATAGCGAAAGAGAATTCCTGCGCATGGATACTATTGAAGAAAGAATCCGCATGATTTCGAGATTCCTGACTTTGATCTAAACCGTAAAAACATAAAAGAGAAGAGGGGCGCAAGGCCCCTCTTCCCGTTAGAGAATAGCTAAAACAATTAAATTATTTGACAATTGTCAATTTGTGAACATCAACCTCTGGTTCCCTCATGAGATCTTTGTCAATTTCGCCATCAAGACGGACAACGGTATCCGGTGTCACTTTCTGCCCGGCAAAAACCTTGGCGTCAATATCTACAATGATCTGACCAGTTGCGTCTTGGAAAATGTAATCATCTTTCTTTACTTGTTTGATGATCTTTCCTTCAATCGTTACGAGCTGGTCATCTTTACCGGAGTCCTTAATCATTTTGACTGTTGTTACAGGGGCCTGCTGGTTTGCCGTAAACTGAGCCTGAACAGCGACAGAGCCCATTAGTAGACCAGCAGCTGCCAAAGGAACCAGTATTTTTCCAAACATTTTCATTTTGTGTCTCCTCAAAAGTAGTTAACTTGCGGGCTAATTCTACGGTAGAAGTTCACCTATCTACAGAGGCCGAATTCATAGTGGGTATGCAGCAACAAATTCTTACACAATAACAGACCGCCACTCATCGAGGAGTGTATGCAGATTTTTGTAGAGAACGATTATTTACGAGCCTTTGAGTTGGCAGGACCAGGTGATGTAGGCCTTCCTTCAATATGTCTAAACGTGATGCGACCTTTGGTCATATCGTAGGGAGAAATTTCTAAGGAAACCTTGTCACCGGCGAGAATACGGATATGGTGTTTTCTCATCTTGCCGTTGGTGTAGGCAATGAGTTCATATCCATTGTCAAGGACGACACGATAACGAGCATCTGGTAAAACTTCAGTAACGGTAGCCGTTGTTTCAATTAAATCTTCTTTAGCCATAAAACGAGTTTATTTTTTTCCTGTAAAAAAACGATTCTTGGATTCTATCAGAACCTGACAAATACGAGCTGTTAGGAGCATTCTATTTGGAGGGAGCATCAAAAATTTTAGATGGTTAAGAGGGTCAGAGTGATTGGTTGTTTGGTAAAATCGCCGAAATATAGTCCGAGGCTCTATGTTTGCTTAGAACTCGTTGTGTGGCTTTAGGAGTACATAAATATGAAAAATATCCTAATTGTTTATTATTCGAGACAAGGTCACACTGCTCGAATGGTTAGGACTATCAAGGCACATCTTGAAGAGCTAGGGAACCAGGCTACGGTGATGCCGGTTGCGGAAGCACTCAGAGAGGGGGTTGACTGGGATAAATATGACTTTGTCCTTTGTGGTTTCCCTGTTGTTTACGGCACTTATCATCCTCACGTTTTTGAATTTGTTCGTAATAACTGTACGCAGTTGGATAAAAAGCCAAACGCGATGTTCAACGTGACGGTTGTGGCACGGACACCTTTTAAGGCTACGGTGGAAGGCAACCGATACATGCAAAATTTCTTGAACCGTTCGCCATGGCGGCCGAAAGATTTGAAGTGCTTTGCTGGAAAGATTGATTATCCAAATCTCAATCTTTTCGATAGAACCTGCATACAGCTGATCATGAAGATCACGCACGGACCAACGGATCCGACGGTTTGCATAGATTACACAGACTGGGAAGACGTCAAGGCCTATGCAAGGCATATTTCCGAGCTAGCAAATAACGCTTAAAACCCTTTACAGAAGACCTGCCTTGCGCGGGTCATTTTTTAATTGGAGATCAAAATGGAAGAATTCTCACAATTTCCATGGATTAAGAACTATCCGGAACACGTCCCGGCCACGATCGATCCTGATGTTTGGGACTCTCTTCCAGATTTCCAGGAAAAGATGAGTAAAGAGTACGGAGACGCCCCGGCTTTCACAAACTTTGGTTCAACGTTAACCTATGCGGAGCTCGAAGAGAAAAGTTCTCAGATGGCTGCCTATCTTCAGTCTTTGGAAGGGATGGAGCAAGGAGATGCCGTGGCCATTATGATGCCTAATCTCCTGCAGTATCCTGTCTCGTTATTTGGTATTTTGAAAGCGGGATTTGTCGTTGTAAATATCAATCCGCTTTATACGTCTAGAGAGTTGGAAGGGCAATTAAAGGACTCCGGGGCCAAGGCGATCATCATTATCGAAAACTTTGCAAAGACTTTTGAACGTATCAAGGATAAAGTGAGCGTTCAGCACGTAATCACCACAGAAGTTGGCGATATGCTTCCGGCACCGAAACGGATCATGATTAACTTTTTGCTGAAAAAGGTTAAAAAGATGGTGCCCGAATTCAATCTTCCCGGGGCCATCAAGTTTAACGATGCGCTGAAAATCGGAAAGACTAAAAAGTTCAATAAGCCGAAGATCGATCGCTATGACATCGCTTTCCTTCAGTACACAGGAGGTACGACAGGGATATCCAAGGGGGCGATGCTTACCCACAGGAATATACTGGCTAACCTTCAACAAACGGGAGTCTGGATTTCCAGTGACTTCAAAAAGAAAGAAGAAGTGGTCATGACGGCCCTGCCTCTCTACCATATTTTTTCCATGACGGCGATGTGCAGTTTTTTGCAGTGGGGCGCCCATTTAATTCTGATCACGAATCCTCGCGATATGAAGGGATTGGTCAAAGATTGCGCCAAATGGCATTTCTCCGTTATTTGCGGAGTCAATACATTGTTTAACGGGCTATTGAATACTCCGGGCTTTGACAAGGTCAATTTCAGCAAGTTGAAACTTGCCGTTGGCGGAGGTACTCAGGTTCAAAGACCCGTTGCTGAGCGGTGGCTTAAGATCACAGGAAAAAATATCATTGAGGCTTACGGTTTAACGGAGGCCTCGCCCGGCGTCTCTGCCAATCCGTTGAACACGCCTTGGAATGGTTCCGTAGGCTTTCCTTTCCCCTCGACTATTGTCACCATTAGAGGAGAGGGTTTCAAAGATTTGGGACAGTGGGTATCGCCAGCAGAGATCGCGGAACATACTGGCGAAATCTGTGTGAAGGGACCACAAGTAATGCGCGGCTATTGGAACCGTCAAGAGGAAACGGCCAATACCATACGTGACGGATGGCTTCGAACAGGTGATATTGGCAACATGGATAGCAATGGAAGAATAACCATTACTGACCGCCAAAAGGACATGATTTTGGTTTCAGGATTTAATGTCTATCCTAATGAAATCGAGGCTGTGTTACAAAGCATGCCTGAAATTCTGGAATGCGGTGTTGTCGGAGTACCAAACGAGAAGTCGGGAGAAAGAGTTAAAGCCGTTATTGTCAAGAAAGACCCGTCACTGACCGTGGAACAGGTAAAAGCGTTTTGCAGACAAAATTTAACCGGCTATAAGATGCCTAAAGAGATTGTGTTTGTAGACTCGATTCCTAAGACCCCGGTAGGGAAGATTTTGAGAAGAGAACTCAAATCAATCAGTGGCTCTAATAAGTAGTTTGATTCCAAAGACGATGGACAAAACTGATCGGATTAAGGGAAAAATCTCCGTTTTCTGAATGAATGTTCATTCAAAAAAAGTATACAATCGCCTCACCTAAATTCAAACCAAGAAGAAGTAGTAACGAGGGTTGTATGACTTTAAAAGCACCAATAGGTAAGTTGGCAGTTCTTTTTTGTGCCGTATCTTTTGCGTTGATGTCCGGCTGCGGGGACAAGCAGCAGGGGGGAGCGCAGGGGCCAAGAGCTCCCCAAGTGTCGGTTGTTGACGTGGTACCTACTGATCAAGTAGTGGTCACGACGCTCCAGGGTCGCACGAGTCCATATATGGTGGCAGAAGTAAGACCGCAAGTCTCCGGAATTTTACAAAAGAGACTTTTTGAAGAAGGAAGTCACGTCAAAGAAGGAGAGGCCCTTTATCAGATAGACCCCTCGGTTTACCAGGCAACGCTTGATAGTGCCAAGGCTGAACTGCAAAGGGCAGAAGCGGTACTTTACCAATCCACATTGACAGCCAATCGATACGCAAAACTTATTAAAACCAACGCGATTAGCCGTCAGCAATACGACGATTCTCAAGCAGCTTTGAAACAGGCGCAGGCTGCGGTCGCAGCAGCGAAGGCTCAGCTCAAAAATGCCGAAATAAATTTGGAGTACACGACAATTAGATCTCCTATCGAAGGGACGATTAGCCGTTCGTTAGTTACACCCGGCGCGCTTCTCAATGGTTACCAAGCCAATGCCATGGCGGTAGTTCAAAGGTTAGATCCCATTTATGTTGATGTGAACCAATCAAGCCGAGACATTATCAAGTTACGGCACGACATCCGAAAAGGGATCATCCGAGCTAACGAAGGTAAGGTGCCTGTTAAATTGATCCTGGAAGATGGCACGGTTTATGCCCACCAAGGACAGTTAACCCTTTCGGAAGTCTCTGTAGACAAAGGAACGGGGGCGGTCACGCTTCGCGCTGAATTCCCGAATCCGGAAAATGAATTGTTGCCAGGGATGTATGTTCGGACAGAACTGCCTCAAGGAACTCGCGAAAACGCACTTTTAGTGCCACAGAGAGCGGTGATGAGAATGCCTAACGGCAGTGCGTATGTTTATGCCATTGAAGACGGCAAGGTTGTCCATAAAGCTATCCAAGCCGATATAACTAGCGGTCCTAACTGGATAGTGGAAGAAGGTGTGAAGCCGGGCGACAAAGTCGTAATAGAGGGTTTGCAAAGGATTCGTCCGGGGGTGCCGGTAGAAATAGTACCCACTATCGCCGAACAGGCGGCAAAAGCGGCAGCGGCAAAGCAACAGAAAGCCGCTGAGAAAAAGTAGTCACACCGAGGTAGAAAATGGCAAGGTTTTTTATTAACAGACCAATCTTTGCTTGGGTGATTGCAATTGTCATTATGTTGGCGGGCGCGCTTTCGATCCTTAACCTGCCAGTGTCCATGTATCCGCAGATTGCGCCTCCCCAAGTCAATATTTATGCGACCTATCCCGGAGCATCCGCCAAGACTATTGAAGATACGGTTGTTCAGATCATTGAGCAGAAGATGACCGGCTTGGATGGCTATCTTTATATGAGCTCAACGAGTGAATCGAGCGGCCGAATCTCCATTACGATCACCTTTGCGGCTGGTACTAATCCAGACATGGCCCAGGTCCAGGTGCAGAACCGTCTTTCTCAAGCTCAGAGTTCGCTGCCGGAAATTGTGCAAAGACTAGGGTTGGTTGTCATGAAGACGACCGCTAGCTTCTTGAAGGTGGTTGGACTGACTTCTAAAGACGGCAACATCAGTTCTGGAGAGTTGGGAGACTATCTGGTGTCTTCTATCCAGGAGCCTCTAAGCCGTGTTGAAGGTGTTGGCGAGGTGCAGGTTTTCGGATCGGCGTTTGCCATGCGGGTTTGGCTGGATCCTCAGAAACTTTACAGCTATGGCTTAATGCCCAGTGATGTGAAGGCGGCCATTGCGGCCCAAAACGTGCAAGTGTCTTCCGGAGCGGTTGGAGGCTTGCCGGCCATTGAAGGAACCGAGCTTGAGGCAACCATTACGGCAAGCTCGTTACTGGAGACACCTGAACAGTTTGGCGACATTTTCCTTAAAACTACTGCCGATGGTGCTCAGGTTTATTTGAAAGATGTAGCTAGGATAGAAAAAGGTCCTCAACGGTACGAAGCCACAGCTTTTTACAACGGAAGACCTTCTTCGGGTATTGCTATCAAACTAGCTTCGGGCGCTAACGCGCTTTTAACGTCAGAATTAGTTGACAAGAAGATGGAAGAGCTTTCCAAGTATTTTCCGGAAGGCTACATGTATGTAATTCCATTTGATACGACGCCGTTTGTGCGCATATCCATCAAGGGTGTGGTGCAGACGTTGATGGAAGCTATCGTGTTGGTGGTTTTGGTGATGTATCTATTCCTTCAGAACCTTCGGGCCACTCTGATACCGACAGTGGCTGTTCCGGTGGTGGTTTTGGGTACATTTGCCGTGCTCGGCGCGATGGGCTACTCAATCAACATGCTGACCATGTTTGCCATGGTTTTGGCTATTGGCCTGTTGGTGGACGATGCCATTGTCGTGGTGGAAAACGTCGAACGCGTCATGACGGAAGAAAAGCTTTCTCCGCATGAAGCTACAGAGAAGTCCATGAGGCAGATTACGGGGGCCTTGGTAGGCATCGCCATGGTCTTGTCCGCCGTGTTCATTCCTATGGCATTTTTTGGTGGATCAACCGGCGTCATTTACAGGCAGTTCTCAGTGACCATCGTTGCCGCTATGGCACTTTCTGTATTGGTGGCTTTGACCTTGACACCCGCTCTTTGCGCTTCAATTCTTAAGCCCGCCAAGCATGAGAAAAAGCAGAAAGGATTTTTCGGTTGGTTTAACCGAACATTTAACGCAGGAGCGGATGCGACCACACGTTCTGTTGGATACATGTCTGCCCGTTGGAAGCGATTTATTCTTATTTATGGATTGATTCTTGCGGGCGTGGCATTTGGTTTTTGGAAGGTTCCAACAGCCTTCTTGCCAGATGAAGACCAAGGTTCATTGATGGTGCAGATCAGCCTTCCCGAGGGAGCTACACGAGAAAGAGCTCTTCCGGTGATCAAGCGTATGCAGGACTACTTCCTTATTGATGAGAAAGACAGTGTCCGAGACATCATGACCGTAGCCGGATTTAGTTTGGCAGGCATGGGACAAAACTCAGCGATGGCGTTTATCCAACTCAGAGATTGGTCAGAGAGACCGAAACCAGAGCAGAAAGCCCAAGCGCTGGCTGCCCGTGCAAACCGTACCTTAATGAGTTGGAAGGATTCCGTGGTATTCAGCTTTGCCTTGCCGCCAGTTCCGGAACTTGGTATGGCCGATGGTTTTGACTTGTATCTGCAAGACGTTAGCGGTCAGGGTCATGCAAAGCTAATGGAAGCAAGAGACCAGATGTTAGGAATGGCTCGGCAAAATCCGATCCTCTACAATGTCAGACCCAACGGAAAGGACGATTCAGCCCAGCTTCAATTGCACATTGATTTCCGCAAGGCTGCCTCTTTAGGTGTCGCGGTTGAATCAATAAATGACGTGATTTCGACGGCATGGGGTAGCTCCTATGTGAACGACTACTATGACAGGGGACGTATCAAGCAGGTCTACGTACAAGGAGATGCGCCTTTTAGACAAAGACCGGAAGATACTGATCGATGGTATGTAAGAAACGATAAGGGCGAAATGGTGCCGTTCTCAGCTTTCAGTTCTATGAGCTGGAGATTTGGATCTCCAAAGTTAGAGCGTTTCAATGGCGTGGGAGCAGTAAACATCCAAGGAGCGCCGGCGGCCGGCTTTACCACCGGTCAGGCTATGTTGGCGATGGAAGAGATCGCGCAATCTTTGCCTATCGGGTTTGATATTGCGTGGAATGGTATTTCATTCCAGGAAAGGCAGGCAGGAGCTCAAGCCGGAGCTTTGTATGCTCTTTCCGTGCTCATTGTGTTCCTCTGTTTGGCTGCCCTGTACGAGAGTTGGTCAATTCCGGTTGCCGTCATTTTGGTGGTGCCTCTTGGCGTTATCGGAGCGTTAGGACTGACAGGCGCATTCGGCCTGCATAATGACGTTTACTTCCAAGTGGGATTGTTAACCACCATTGGTTTGGTCAGTAAAAACGCGATTTTGATTGTTGAGTTCGCGAAAGCCTTGCATGAAGAGGGGGCGCCCATCATGAAGGCGGCGGCAGAAGCTGTTCGTCTAAGAATTAGACCGATTATGATGACATCTCTTGCGTTTGGACTTGGTGTTCTGCCCCTGGCAAAAGCGACGGGAGCCGGATCCGGAGCTCAAAATGCAATTGGCGTCGGTGTGTTGGGAGGAATGATTACTGGAACTTTCCTTTGTGTAGTTTTCGTTCCTATGTTCTATGTATTAATCGTAAAAATCTTTGGCGATAAAACTAAAAAAGCATCAAGTGCCGAAAAAAGCGGTGAATTAGCTCAAGGAGAAAAACCTCATGATTAAGTCTAGAGTTTGTCCAATTGTTTTAGCTTTGGTGCTTGTGCTCGGAGGTTGTACCCTTGCTCCGACCTACGAGCAGCCGCAAATGCCTGTGCCGGGGACATTCCCAACGGGGGAAGCATATTCGGATGTTGAGACAAGCGCACAGGAATTGCCTCCTTGGGAAAAGTTTTTTACCAATAAAAATGCGCGCCAAGTTATACAGATGGCATTAGAGAATAACCGTGACCTGAGGGTGGCAATGCTTAATGTTGACAAGGCAAGGGCTCAATACGGTATCCAACGCTCGCAACTCATGCCTACGGTTGGTGCCGTAGGTACTGAAACAGCAAGTAAAACGCCCGCATATTTGGCGCAAGGGCATTCTTACGTGTCTCACTCATATCAAGCGAATTTATCCACTGCATCTTGGGAGATAGATCTTTTCGGCAGATTGAGAAGTCTGAATGAGGCAGCTCTTCAAAATTACTTTGCAACGGCTGAGAACAGATGGGCCGCGCAAATTGAATTGATCGCAGCGGTGGCCAGCGCTTGGATTAATGTCGGTGCACAAAAACAATTTGAACAGTTGCAAAGGATTACGTTGAAAAGCCAGCTTGAGAGCTATAGATTGATGCAATCCAGTTATCGTCTAGGAGCTAGTTCTCTGTTGGAACTTGAGCAGGCGAAAACAACGGTGGCACAGGCTAAAGCGGCTTTAGCGGCCTACCAGAGAGAGTTGGCCCAAGCGCGTAACGCCCTAGAACTTCTGGTGGGAACGAAGGTTCCTGAAGAGCTAGAACCGAAGAAACTCGAGGATGCGACCGAGTTTGGTGCCATTGCACCGGCTGGTTTATCAAGTACGGTTTTGCTCAATCGACCTGATATCCGAGCCGCTGAAAATACGTTGAAAGCTGCCAACGCAAATATCGGGGCTGCTAGAGCCAACTTCTTCCCCACCATTAGTCTTACGGGAGGAATTGGTTCAGCTTCATTGCACCTGAGTGATCTATTTACGGCAGGTTCGGGTTTGTGGTCATTTGCGCCGAGCATTTCGTTGCCAATCTTTACGGGTGGAGCCAACATTGCGCAACTTCAAGTGGCTGAAGCTGACAAAGCTATCATGGTAGCCAACTATGAGAAAAGCATTCAGAACGCCTTTGCTGAAGTTTCTGATGCACTAGCTACCGAAGGCACGGTCAAGAGGCAATGCGCAGCGCTAAAAGAGTTGGTTCAAGCCACTCAGAATGCCTACAGACTCTCTCAAAACAGATATAAGAACGGACTTGACGGATTCTTGACTGTTTTAGAGAGCCAAAGACAAATGGTTGCTGCCCAAACCAGTCTAATTGCCAGTGAGCAAACCAGGCTGAACAGCAACATTATGCTCTACAAGGTGTTAGGAGGCGGGGTACCTAAGGATATTGATCCGGACGAATCCGGATATAAGGAAAAAGCTGCGGCGGAGGTAAAATCAGATGGCGTCTAATTCCATAGATAGGAGTGAAGCAAAGCGTCAACAGATATTGCTCGCCGCTGAAGATATTTTTCTAGAAAAAGGTTTCCATGCGGCAAGCATGATTGAAATTGCCAAAAAAGCAAAAGTAAGTCCTCCACACATCTATAACTTTTATGAAAATAAATCCGCCCTGGCAATAGCCGTGAAGGACAAGATGAATAAAGAGACCTTCAGGATGTTGCAAGAGATTATGGCCGCTAAAAAACAAGGCGGAAAAAAGCGACTGGAAACTGACCCCGCAATGGATATCCGCAGAACAAGCTTGATGTTGACGATTCTTGCTGAAGGGATCCGCAATGAGAAAGTTAGAGAACAGATAGTAGAGAACAGTCGGAATCTGAAGAGATTCCTCATGCAGATGTACGAGATTAGTCCTAAGGATAAAGAAAAACAAAGGCGTCTCGAAATCTTAATCAGTCTGTGTTTAGGGGCGGCTATTAGGAAGGTATTTGGTGTCGGAGATGATTCAACCGCTTTCAGAGAAATGGTTGAAGGCTTTGAAGCGTGGGTAATTGATAGTTGCCCATCAAAGAATTAAATACAATCAGGGGGTTTTATGCTCAATAATTCCGAGCTTATAGCCTTAAGAAGGGAGCTTCACAAGTATCCAGAAACGGGTTGGTGTGAATTTTTGACCACCTCCAAAGTGGTGGGTTATTTAAGGTCCTTTGGATTAAAAGTGTTAGTGGGTCCAAATGTCATTAACCCAAAATATGTGCTGGGGAGAAAGCCGGAAAAAGTTACTGAGGCTCAAGCCCGTGCACTTCAAGAAGGTGCGAATCCCAAGACAATTGAAGAGATGGGTGGCTATACGGGTTGTGCCGCGATTTTAGAAACGGGGAGACCCGGACCCGTCATAGGCATTAGGTTTGATATTGATTGTGTCGATGTAGATGAGATCAAAGAAAATTCGCACAAACCATATTTTGAGGGTTGGGCAAGTACCCATCAGGGAGAAATGCATGCCTGTGGGCACGATGGACATACTGTGATGGGCATTGCCGTATGCTCATGGCTTGCAGAAAACGCCGATAAGCTATGTGGGACGATCAAAGTTCTATTCCAACCGGCAGAAGAAGGTGTCCGAGGTGCTAGACCCATGACAGAGTCCGGAATTTTGGATGACGTAGATTTCTTTTTTGGGAACCATTTGGGACTAAATCTTCCGACAGGGATTATTTCTCCGGATCCGGGGATTTTCTTGGCTACTACGAAACTAGATGCCCATTTCACGGGAAAGGCTTCTCATGCCGGAGCAGAACCTGACAAGGGTAAAAACGCGCTATTGGCTTCGGCTACGGCTGCGTTATCCATTCATGCGATTGCAAGACCGGTTGCGTTCAGCTCTTCGATCAATGTGGGAACTTTAAGAGCGGGAACTGGAAGAAATGTTGTTCCTCCGAGTGCTGATATGCAACTCGAAGTTCGGGGCGAGACCGAAGAAGTGTGCGCTTACCTCAGAGAAGAGGCGATCAATAGAATCACCGGTTCAGCTCAAATGTATGGCTGTACAGCCGGCATTGAAAAAGTTGGAGAGGCAACTGATTTCAAACCTGATTCCGAGGCCATCAACCTTGTTGAAAAGGCAGCAACTGAGACAGTGGGTCCGGACAATGTAAAAAAATTACAGCTTGCGATGGGCAGTGAAGATTGCACGATTATGCTGAAAAGAGTCCAAGCAAAGGGCGGTAAGGGGACCTTTATTGTTTTTGGTTCAACTTTGGCAGCGGGGCATCACCAAAACAGGTTTGATTTTGATGAAGATGTCATTGATATCGCCCTTAGGTTTTATCAAAATTTGATAATGCTGGTTGCTGGTAAGGCGAATTAGTTTTGCCCTTATCTGAAATTCATCCGCTAAAAAAGCAGGGCAAAATCTTTCAATCACCAGCCTGAAAACGGAATGATTGTTTGGATATTTTCAAAATTTTTAGAAGGCTTTTCCTAAATTTCCGCTGATTATTCTCGTAGCCGCTGGCCCCATAAATTTAAAAAATTTCTAAAGTTTCGTAAACTTTTTTTAAAGTTCCGCCGATTATTTTTAAATTTCCGTTGATGGCTTCCTGT
>CANQMZ010000019.1 GCA_947625105.1 uncultured Parasutterella sp. | reverse complement strand
GCAATAATTTTGACAAGCTCGTTGTAGCTGATACCACAGGCTTTTGCCGCCAACGGGACCAGTGAATGGGGAGTCATGCCTGGCGCCGTGTTGATTTCAAGCAGCGCAAAAGTGCCATCTTCCCTGAGCATGACATCGATACGACCCCAGCCGCAGGCATCCAATGCATCAAAAGCTTGCTTGGCGGTTTTTCGGATTTTCTCAGCAACCTTTTCATCTAGCTCCGCCGGACAGAAATAACGAGTCTCATTCGAGTAATACTTGTGCTCGAAATCATAGTCTCCTTCCGGAGCCTTGATCTCAATAACCGGTAAGGCTTCCGGTCCCTTTCCATCTCCTCTGTCAAGAACGGCCACGGTCAGTTCTCTACCCTTGACCCACTCTTCAACCATCACGTCCATACCGTTTTCTTGAGCCTTTTTGAAGGCCTCTTGCACAGACTCAACCGAGGCATTCTTCAGCTTATAGATACCAATACTTGAGCCTTCTTTGCTCGGTTTGATAACAAGATCTGAACCAAGACACTCCAAGGCCTCTTTGCAATCTTTCTCTCCATGAAGAACCATTCCTTTAGGAACAGGGATTCCTGAGGCAGACCAAATGGTCTTTGTCGCAACTTTATCCATTCCGATAGCGCTTGCTTGGACTCCGCTACCCGTATACGGCAAACCGATATACTCCATCATTCCTTGGATGACACCGTCCTCTCCGCCTTTACCATGCAAGATTAAAAACGCTCTATCGAATTTGCCGTCGAGCAATTCTTTGACGCTTTGCTCCTTCGGGTCGAATTTAACCGCCTGAACTCCTTCGGCTATGAGGGCATCGTAAACGCCGGATCCGCTCATGAGCGATACTTCGCGTTCTCCAGATGATCCTCCAAGCACAACCGCAACTTTTCCTAAAGATTCGCTATCCATTTTATTCACGCCTCTCTTTGCCTTGAGCCATCAGCATGGCCGGCACATCTCCGATGTTTCCCGCCCCCATACAAAGAACAATATCCCCGTTGCCGACCCGAGAATTGATTGCGTCAATCACTTCCTGGGTATTTTGGGCAAAAACCGGCTCAACTTTTCCGGCCAATCTGATTGCCCGGGTTAAAGAACGACCGTCGGCCCCGGCGATCGGTTCTTCTCCGGCCGGATACACCTCTTCAAGCACTAACGCATCAGTGGAAGACAAGATGCGCACAAAGTCCTCAAAGCAGTCCCTCGTCCGGGTAAAGCGATGTGGCTGGAACGCCACCAACAATTTCTTGTCAGGAAATGCGCCTCTGGCGGCAGCAATCGTTGCTGCCATCTCCGTGGGATGGTGCCCATAATCGTCAATCACCGTAAAACGATTGCCATTGGTGGCGGTCGCCTCTCCCCAAATGGCAAAGCGCCGGCCTACCCCGGTGAAAGTTGATAGAGCATCTTTTATCGCCTGTTCATTGACTTCCAACAACTGGGCCACTGCAATGGCGGCAAGCGCGTTCAATACATTGTGTCTACCCGGCAAGTTGAGATTGATGTCCAACGGTTCAAAGCCTTCCCGGATCGCGGTAAATGTCATGCGGGTTCCTTCGGCCTTAACGTTAATGGCTCTCAGTTGGGCATCTTCCCTAAAACCATAGGTAACGTAGGGTCGGGTGATCTGCGGAACAATGGAGCGGACATTTTCGTTTTCAATGCCAAGTATTGCCACCCCATAGAAAGGCAATCTCATGATGAAATCTTCAAAGGCTTTCTTCAGTTTGGCAAGGCTGTGCCCATAAGTATCCATGTGATCCTGATCAATGTTGGTAATGACCGAAATCACCGGATTCAAATTCAAGAAGGAGGCATCCGACTCATCGGCCTCCGCCACAATGTAGGTCCCACTACCAAGCTTTGCGTTTGAACCGGCAGCATTTAATCGACCTCCAATGACAAAGGTCGGGTCTAGCCCTCCACGTCCCAAAATACTCGCCACAAGGGAAGTGGTTGTGGTTTTGCCATGAGTTCCCGCGACTGCAATTCCTTGGCGCAGTCTCATCAACTCAGCCAGCATAATCGCTCTGGGGATGACGGGAATATTTCTCTTTCTTGCCTCTACGACTTCAGGATTGTCTTGATGAACCGCTGTGGAAGTAATAACGACGCTTGAATCTCCTACGTTGGACGCATCATGCCCAATGTAAATTTCTGCGCCGATTGATCTCAAATGCTTGGTGGCGGCGTTCTCTCTCAAATCGGAACCGGAAACCTGATAGCCGAGATTGATCAACACCTCGGCAATACCGTTCATTCCCGTGCCGCCAATGCCAACAAAATGCATCCTTTTTATTGCGAATTTCATTTCGAGTCCTTTTGGGCTATGTGTTCAATAAAATCAGCCACTGTCTTTGCCGCATCCGCCTTGCCCATGCTTCTGGCTTTAATGGCCATCTCCAACAAGCGCTCCCGAGTCAATTCTTGGAGGGTAGCACTAAGTTTCTCACTCGTAAGTTCTGTCTGAGGCAGATAAATCGCGGCTCCGGCCTCCTGCATATATTTCGCATTGCCAACCTGGTGAGAAGTTGTTTTTGCTACCAGGGGAATCAAAATTGAAGGTATGCCCCCGACCATCAGTTCGCTCACGGAAATGGCGCCCGCTCGGGCTATGACGAGATCAGCCCACTGATAAGCTTCGGCCATCTTGTCAATAAAGGGAACTACCTCAGCTTTAATCCCTAACTGCTGATACCTGTCACGGACTTCCTCTACCGCCTTAACTCCGCATTGGTGGATGATGTTGGGTCTCTTGTCCTCCGGAATAAGCGACAACGCCTGAGGGATTCTTTCATTAAAGACTTGAGCTCCGAGAGAGCCCCCGAATATGAGGAGGTTGAGTTTTCCTGTCCTGCCCGCGTAGCGTTTTTCTGGCTCGGGCAATTGAACAATTTCCGCTCGTACAGGGTTACCGGAAACTATTGCCCGGGTACCCGCCATCTCCGCGGCTTTTCCGGCGAAACCGCACATGATTCCTGCGGCATTTCCTTGAACCATTTTGATACTTAAAAGCGGGTCGGCGTCGGAATTCATTAAAACGTATGGGATGCCTTTGCTTCCCGCAGCCAAACACACCGGCACAGCCACATAACCGCCCGTGGAAAAGAGTACGTCAGCCTTGATTTCGGACAAATAGGCACGGCTTCTGACGATGCTGGCAAGCAGTTTAAAGCCCCCAAAGAGCATCGTCTTTAGTCCTTTACCTCTAAGCCCTGCAAAATCCAAAGCCTTAAAAGGTATCGATTGAGCTTCCACAAGCTTTCTTTCCATGCCGATTTCAGTACCGATCCAGGTCACAGTCCAACCACGTGAACGCAAAATCTTTGCAACGGCAATTCCCGGCATTACATGTCCACCGGTACCAGCCGCCGCTATGGCCAGATTTTTACTCATGAAGAACTACCTCCTGTCACTTGCTTATTTTCCCAATCGATTCTCAAAAGCAGCGCCACTGCGACCATGGTTGCCATCAGCGCCGAACCTCCGTAGCTCACAAACGGAAGGGTTAATCCCTTGGTCGGCAAAAGACCACTGGCAACGCCGACATTAATAAAGGTCTGAACTCCAAACCAAATGCCTATTCCTTGAGCCACCAACCCCGGGAAAAAGTGGTCTAGGGCCACTGCTCTTCTGCCAATGATGAACGCCTTTCTGACTAACCAAAGGAAAAGCAATAACACTACGGTTACTCCGACAAAGCCGAGTTCCTCCCCAAGGATGGCCAAAATAAAGTCTGTGTGCGCCTCAGGCAAATAGTGCTGCTTTTCAATCGCATCTCCCAAGCCGACACCCAACGCCTCTCCTCTACCAAAAGCGATCAGGGAATGGGATAACTGGTAGGCTTTACCTAACGCATTCTTTTCTTCCCAGGGATCAAGATAGGCAAAGAATCGAGCAGCGCGCCAACTAGCCGCAAAGATCATCAGGACCAAGACCGAAACTAAAACGCCGGCCATGCTGAAAAAGACTTTCAAATTGCTTCCGCCAAGAAAAAGTATGCCCATGGCAATGCAGACAATCATCACGAAAGCGCCGAGATCGGGCTCTTTCAGCACTAACACTCCCACCAGTGCGATCACTAGTCCCATCGGAATGAACCCTTTTTTGAAACTATGCATATAGTTCTGCTTTCGCACGGTGAAGTTAGCGGCATAAAGCAACACAGCCACTTTCATGAATTCGGTCGCCTGCAGATTGATAGGACCGAGCGGTATCCAGCGTGAGGCACCGTTAGTGGAGCGACCGACACCGGGAATTAGCACCGCAATCAGCAAAATGATTCCGAGCACAAACAGGACTGGCGCCGCGCTGTTCCAAACTTTCATTGGAATGCACCATGCGATAACGGCCACGAACAATGCCAACCCCAGGGAAATCAAATGACGGTATAAAAAGAAACTCTCTCCGACCTTATATTTAGGCGAGTCAGCCAACGAAATGGAGGCCGAATAGACCATCAGGCAACCGATCAAAATCAGCGTAAACACAACGAAAAGAACACCAAAATCCAGATGAGCTCCGCCCGACAGATTGCCTCTAGGAACATATCCTTCTAGGGCAAGAGTACTGACAGAACCCACTGCAGGCGACAGGGACTCTTCTCGGACAGACTTCCGTTTTCGTTTGGCCTTTATCATGGTTGCCCCTCGGAAGCCGCTATCTCTTGAGCAGCTTCGGTAAACTGCCTTGCCCTGTCCGCATAGTCAATGAACGTGTCCCAACTGGCGCACGCTGGAGAAAGCAAAATCGTGTCCCCTTCACTGGCAAACCCTCTACAGAGACGAACTGCTTGTTGCATGGAGTCGGCAAAACCGGTTTTAAGTCCCGGATGTTCGACCATATCGTGGATTTTCTTTCCATCAGTACCGATAAAGACCGCGGCTTTTGCGTACTTTTGAACGACCGGAACCAACGGAGAGAAGTCCTGCCCTTTCCCGTCCCCGCCAAGAATGATGATGACCTTGCCGGGATCAAAAACCGACAAAGCCGCAATCGTGGCGCCGACATTGGTTCCTTTGGAATCATCTACGTATTCAATGCCGCTGCTGGTTAATACGCTTTGGACACGGTGCGGCTCTCCACGATAGTTTCTTAATGCCGAACGTATGTGCTCAAGACCGATTCCTGCTGTAAAAGCTAAAGCTGAAGCGGCTAGCGCATTCATCTTGTTGTGAATCCCTCTTATCCTCAAGGCGTTATCAGGTATCAGAAGCGTATCTTCCGAGCCGGACAATCTAGCACTCAACCAAGAAAGGGCTCCTACCGACAATAATCCCCAATCATTGCCTTTTTGTGGCGCATCGGCTCCAAAACTGTGGACCAACTTGGAATCGGCTCCTTCGGAAGCTGCCATCGAGAGCGGATCTTCTCTATTAAGGATTCGTTTCGTTTGTGGAGAAAAGATCCTGTACTTGGCCTCAGTGTACTTCTGCATTGAGCCATGCCAGTCAATATGGTCTTCGGTTACGTTAAGCAATGCCGCGCTATGGCATCTCAAGGAACTGGTTGTCTCAAGCTGGAAACTTGAAAGTTCCAAAACCCATACTTCGGGAAGCACACCTGTTTTTTTCCATTTGTCGAGTTCTGAGACCGCGTTGGGCCCAACGTTGCCGGCGACGCATACCCGAAGACCTGCCTCCTTGGCTATTTCTCCGGTTAACATGGTTGTCGTTGTCTTGCCATTTGTGCCTGTAATCCCGATCACTATCGGGTCGTAACCTTTTTCCTCTTTTAGTTTTTGAAGTTCTCGGGCAAAAACTTCAATTTCACCTATAACCTCAATTCCTTTTTCTCTCGCCGCTTGAACTACAGGGGTAACTGCGGAGTGTTCCAAGGAAAGACCGGGAGATATCACAACAAACGCCACTCCGTCCAAAAGTTTTTCAACTTCAGGCAAGGTTCCGCCAAAAAATTCAAGCGAGGCAACGTCCTCTCGGGCCTTAGTCAACCTGCCCGGTTTTTCCCTGGTATCAAAAACTCTGATGCGATAGTCCCGATCGGATAGAAAACGGGCAACCGCATCCCCGGAGGCTCCCAACCCAAGAACAAGCACAAGTTTTTTGTTTTCTTTTTCCATTTATCTAATCTTCAATGTGGACAATCCGATCAACACTAAAACGATCGTAATAATCCAGAAACGAACGACCACCTGCGTTTCAGCCCAACCTTTCATTTCAAAGTGATGGTGTATAGGTGCCATTCGGAAAAATCTTTTCCCATGAGTGGCTTTAAAGTAAACCACCTGAATCATGACCGATAAAGTCTCCATGACAAAAACTCCGCCCATGATGAAGAGGACGAGTTCCTGCCTCGAAATAATCGCCATAGTTCCCAAAGCGCCGCCAAGAGCCAATGCTCCTACGTCTCCCATGAATACTTGGGCCGGATAGGCGTTGTACCACAGAAAGCCCAAGCCTGCTCCTATGAGCGCGGCACCAACAACCGTAACTTCTCCCGCCCCAGGCACGTGAGGGAAATACAAATAGGCGGCGTAGTCAACACGGCCCACGACATAAGCAAAAATTCCCAATGCCACACCCACCAATGCACTCGGGAGAATGGCCAAACCATCAAGACCATCAGTCAGATTGACCGCATTGCTCGTACCTACGATGACAAAGTAGCTAAGAACGATGAATCCCCAGATACCCAAAGGAATTGAAACTCCTTTAAAAAATGGAATCATCAACCCACTTCTTGGCGGAAGCTCAATGGTCGTAAATCCGCTTTTTACCCACTCGAGTACAAGTTGCCAGATGTGATCATTACCCGGGGCTGCTACCGCAAAAGCTAAGTAAACTGAAGCGGTAATTCCAATGACCGACTGCCAAAAGTACTTTTCTCTTGAACGCATCCCTTCCGGATTGTGGTAGACCACTTTGCGGTAGTCATCCACCCAACCGATAGCACCAAGTCCCAATGTAACGAAAAGAACCACCCAGACAAAGCGATTCGTCAGATCCATCCAAAGAATGGTTGACAGGCTGACGGCGATCAAAATCAAGATGCCACCCATCGTGGGAGTTCCATCCTTGGTCAAGTGGCTTTTGGGCCCGTATTCCCGCACCGCCTGGCCAATCTTTAAAAGACGAAGCTCCCTGATAACCCACGGTCCGAAAGCGATGGCGATAAAAAACGCAGTGAGCGCTGAAAAAACCGCTCTGAGTGTCAAGTAATTAAAGACTCTCAACCATCCCCAACCTAGGGAGTCGGCCATCCACTGAAATATTGCGAGCAGCATTTAAGAATTTTCCCTTTTATTATCGGATTCCTGACAAAGAGCTTCAGCCACTTGGTAAAGCCGCATGAAATTGGAGGCTTTAAATAAAATGGCGTGTGGCGATTGCTTAAGGCTCTCTCGTAAAGCCTCTAGTAACTCTTCTTTTGTTTCAAAGTGTCTTGCCCCTTCGCCAAATGCTTCCGATGCATCCAGTGTCCGGTTGCCTAAACAGAAAAGTTCCTTGATCCCATTTGACTTCGCAAGCTCGCCAATTTCTCTATGAGCCTGAGGACTTTGAGCTCCTAACTCGGCCATATCACCCATGACCATGATGGTTGGAAGCGACCGGTATTCGGCAAGCAGTTTGACGGCGGCGATCATTGAATCGGGATTGGCGTTATAGCTGTCATCAATGACGATTGAACCGTCACAGAGCCTTCTAACTTCCCCTCTGTGGCTGACGGCTCGGAAGCTTTCCAATCCTCTCTTGATATCGACCGGATCAATTCCCCGGGCAAACATGACAGCGGCTGCGCAAACAGCGTTGTTGATGTTGTGAACACCCGGCACCGCCAATTTAATCGGAATGTTGCCTACCGGTGTGTAGAGAATAAATCCATCTTCCCCGATCTTTCCCGCGTAAACATCACTACCATCGGTTCCGAACGTAACAATACGATGATTTCCGGCTTGAATCTTCCAAATATTCTCAAAGGGATCTGCTGCATTGATGACAGCAACTCCGGATCGGGGCAGTTGTGCGAAGACTTCGCCATTTTCCGTTGCCGTGTCCTGCAAAGAAGCAAGAAATTGCTGATGATCACGCATGGTATTGGTTACTGTACTGATTGTGGGGGCAATGGCAGAAACAATTGAAGCCATTTCTCCGATGTGATTCATTCCCACCTCAAAGGCGGCAATTTCATGCTCCTGTCTTAGAGTCCAAAGCGATAGAGCCACGCCAAGTTCGTTATTTAAGTTCCCCTTGGTACCAACCCAATGCCCCTGCTCGTAGCGTTCTTTCAGAATCGAAAGAATCATCTGCGTTGTTGTTGTTTTACCGTTGCTACCGGCGACAGCCACCACCGGAATTTCAAACTTTTTTCTCCAAAGCTGCGCCGACCTCAGTAATGCCTCTTTGGGGTCCTTAACCACAATCTGAGGAATACTCACCGGAACCATATGGCTGACAACGGCAGCGGCGGCGTCAGCATCGGCTGCCGCCTGGACAAAATCATGCCCGTCTCTTTCGGCTTTAATTGCAAAGAACAAACCTCTAGGTTGAATCTTTCTAGTGTCGATAGCTACCGAAGAGAACCTGATCTGAGAGGCCCCCTTGATTTGAGCCTCTCCCAAAAGTTCAGCCAACTCTCCAATGCTCATTAAAGTTTGATCCATTACATTTCCTTTCTTTTCTGCTGGGCCGCGCGGGCTTGTTCAACATCGGAAAAATGATGCCGTACTCCATTAATTTCCTGATAATCTTCGTGCCCCTTCCCCGCAATCAACACCACGTCGCAAGCCTTCGCATTTCCGATGGCGTATTCAATCGCCTCTGCGCGGTCAACAATGACGTCGACGCTGTTTTTATCAATCTCTCTAACCACCTGATCAATGATTTTTACCGGGTCTTCGGTCCTAGGATTGTCACTGGTAATCACAACTTTTTCCGCCTTGCAGGCTGCCTTACCCATGAGCGGTCTTTTGCCGGGATCCCTGTCTCCGCCAGCGCCAAGAACGCACCATAATTTTCCACCACGGAACTTTTTAAGGTCTTCAAGTGCATTGATCGTCTGCTCAACTGCATCCGGTGTATGGGCGTAGTCAACAATGACCAACGGACATCGGGGAGCAGAAACTTTCTGCAGTCGACCTTTCGGAGGTTGTAGTGTTTGAACCAATCGACAGGTTTTTTCAAAATCAATGCCCGCGAGGGTAGCCACCGCAATCACACCAAGGCAATTTTCTACGTTGAAAGTTCCGAGAAATTCCGCCTCAACTTGACAATGTTTCCCGTCTAATATCGCTTCAAAACCGATAGATTCCGATCCGTGAGTGATTTTCGAGGCCACCAGATTGGCCTTAGGATTGGCAAGAGCAGTGGTGATGACATTTAGGCCGCGGGATGCTGCCAATTTGGCCATCCTTTCTCCTGCCGGCGAATCAATATTGATCACCGCCGATCGCAGAGCTGGCATTTCAAAAAGCTTCGCTTTGGCCCGCCAATAGCTTTCCATTGTTTTATGGTAGTCGAGATGGTCTCGGGATAGATTTGTAAAAACTCCGATGGATAGCTCCACCCCGTTGAGTCTTCCTTGTTCAAGTCCAATGGAGCTTGCCTCCATTGCAAAGGCTTTTCCCCCAAGTTCTCTAATCTTTTCCAATGTGCTTTGCAACAATATCGGATCGGGGGTCGTCAGGCTTCCACCGAACAATTGGGTATTCACAAAAGTGCAACCTAAGGTTCCAATACTTGCGCACGGAATTGAATTTTCACTGAGTAGTTGTCTTAGCCAATTAACCGTCGTGGTCTTTCCATTGGTCCCGGTCACGGCAATCCCGAGCATATCGTGGCTCGGATTCGAGTAAAACTCGGAAGCGATAGCCCCCATATGCGCATAAAGATCTTTTACTTCCAAAATCGGAATGCTGACCTCGCCCTTAAAACCCGCTTCTACGACAGCACAGCTTGCGCCTTGTTCGGCCACCTGCCCAAGAAACTCTCTTGCATCGCTGTGTATGCCTTTAACAGCAAAAAAGACATCGCCTTTTTTGACTTTCCGACTGTCAAGACACAACTGGCTATTCGGATTTGAATGGCCCTTTATCCAACGGACGATTTTAGAAGCGTCAACCATTTCCATTTCCTTTTCTTCCGTTGGCCTGTGCTGCATTCACAGCAGTGTTTTTCTTGGCAGACTTGTTATTTTTAGTCTTGTTCTTGGTCGATGCCAGAGAAGCATTCTTTTGATTGGTTTCTCCAGAAGCAACTGCTGTCTTGGGTACAACAGGTTTATCCGGATTGATCGCCATTAAGCCCAGCGTATTTGAAACCACTTCAGCAAAGACAGGAGCCGCAGCAGTTGAACCGAAGTGCTTGCCTTTCACGGGCTCGTCAATCATGACACCTACCACGATAACGGGCTTGTGAGCCGGAGCATACCCGGTAAACCCTGCGACATATTTCTCGACATACTGCCCGCCTTCAACTTTATAGGCAGTACCTGTTTTACCTGCAACGCTGTAACCTTCCACATTGGCCCTTGTACCCGTTCCACCTTTCTCAACCACGCTAGAGAGCATCTGCTTCATCTGATTGGTAGTACGGTTGCTAAAAACCCTCTGCGGCTCGGTGCGTGGCCGGTCTTTGTATATGGATAAGTCAACTACGTCTCCATGCCTAGCCAAGGCAGAATAAGCCCTGACTTGTTGCAATAGAGAAACGGTGACACCGTGGCCGTAAGACATGGTCGCCTGCTCTATAGGCCGCCACTTTTTAGCCGGGCGCAACCTTCCGGCCACGGCTCCGGGGAAACCGATCTTGGGAGCGTGACCAAAGCCAAGTTTGTCGTAGTAGCTCCACATGGTCTGTGGAGTCATCAATAAGGCGATTTTACTGGTCCCAATGTTGCTCGACTGTTGAATGATCCCCGCAACAGTGAGCTCCTTACTATAGTGAGAGTCCCCGATGGATCGGTTACCAATCTGAAGACTACGCCCGATGCTAAAAGTCGTTGATGGGTTAACTTTCTTTTCTTCTAATGCAGCAGCCACGGAAAATGGCTTCATGGTTGAACCAGGTTCATAGGTGTCCACAATCGCCCTGTTTCTTAAACTTGCGCGTGAAATTCCGCCCCTGACGTTAGGATTGAAACTTGGGTAGTTGGCCAAAGCCAAAATATCGCCAGTCCACGGATCGGCAACAACCACTGAACCGCCTTTCGCCTTAAGTTCTTTAACCTGTTTTTCCAAAGCGGAGTAAGCGATGTTTTGAATCCGAGCATCAATGGTGAGACTGATATCCTCTCCATTTTGAGGTTCCTTTAGCCATGCGTCCTCAATAATTCTTCCCAACCTATCTTTTAGAACTCTTCTGGAACCGGCTTCGCCTGCAAGACGTTTTTCAGCCGCCAATTCAATGCCTTCAATACCGTTACCATCAAGCCCCGTTAGTCCTGTTATTTGAGCAACGGATGGTCCCTCCGGGTAACTTCTCAGATATTCCCGCATGCTGTGGATCCCAGGGATATCCATCGCCAACACCTCATCGGCCTTATCCATAGGAACCTGACGTTTCAGGTACACAAAAGATCGTTTCGAATTGAATTTCTTTTTTAATTCCGAAACCTGAAGTTCCAGCAAAGAAGCGATTTTCTTCATTTGCTCTTCGTTTGCTTTGACATCCTGCGGAATGATCCATAGAGCTTTAGCCGGAACGCTAAATGCAAGGAGACTGCCGTTTCTGTCGAGGATCTGCCCTCTCATGGCAGGCACTTCAATAGTCCTTTGAAACCTGAGGTCCCCCTGCCTTTTTAAAAAGTCGGTATTAAAACCTAGCTGCAACCATGCGAGTCTTACTACAAGCGCAAGAAAACCAAGCATGAGCAAGCCAAATACCAAGTAATACCGACCCGAGGAAATTCTTACAGTGAATAAATCTTTAACACTGTCGTCCTTTCCTCTGCGCTCCTCGGTAGGAGTCAAAATACGAGTCCACAATCCGCGCAACTTTCTTGTCATTTCGTTCTCCTGCGCTTATTGTCCTGGGGCTGCTTTTCCACAGCCGGACGATTCTGTTTGCCGAGAATGACAACATCACTAGGTAATGCGGGATTTAACCCTTCCTGGCGTGCTTTCTCGTCTATTAATCTCACCTGCTCGAGATTGGAGACAAGCAGCTGAAGTTTTGCTCTCTCGTCACGCAATGAATGCTGTATCTGCTGCTCTCGCTCCAACTCAATAAAGAGAGCCCTGGCATGGTGGCGATTGGAAACAACTTTCAAACCGCAAGCAAAAATAGCCAGCTCCAAAACCACAATCAGAAACACTAAAAACCGGTACTCCCTCATAGGATTTCTCCTATGTTTCGCCAGGGTACTTCTGTCCTTTCCGCCGTTCTGAGTATCGCACTCCTTGATCTAGGATTGTTCGTGATTTCTTCTGGTGTGGGCAATGTCCTACGCACGTGTTTGAAAGTAGCCTGAGGCAAGTCAGACTCTCTCAGTGGCAACTTTGAATCAATCTGCTGTGCAGGATTTGAGGATAACGAGAAAAATCTTTTAACTATTCTGTCTTCAAGAGAGTGGAAAGTGATGACTCCTAGGACACCCTTCGGAGCAAGAATTTGCCCGGCTGCATCTAATCCTTTCTTCAACTGCTCAAACTCCTGATTGACTTTGATCCTTATTGCCTGAAAAACCCGAGTTGCCGGATGCTGAGAGGCATCTTTAGAGCTATGCGGAACTACTCGACTCACTAAATTTGCAAGCTGCGTTGTGGTAGTAATAGCTTGTTTTTTTCTTTCTTCTTCAACGCTTCTAGCAATTAGAGAAGCGAATTTTTCTTCTCCGTAATCTTTAAAAACTCGGACCATTTCTCCAACTGTTGCCTGTGACAACCAGTCGGCGGCAGTCAAAGCTTGAGAGTTATCCATCCTCATGTCCAAAGGTCCCTCAAAACGAAAAGAGAAACCTCTTCGGGCATCATCAACCTGAGGACTTGATACGCCGATATCTAGAAAAACCCCATCCACTTGATCGATCGCGAGATCTCGGACAACTTCTGCCATCTCGGAGAAGGGACAATGAAAGGCTCGAAATCTTGGGTCTTTTATGGAAGAAGCTGCGGCGATGGCTTCACCATCTCGGTCCAAAGCAATTAACCGCCCCTTAGGAGAAAGCCGTGATAAAAACAAACGGGCATGTCCACCCCGTCCGAACGTACCGTCAACATAGACTCCGTCCGGGTTCGTAATCAAAAGTCCCGTAGCCTCGCTTGCAAGTACAGGAACATGCTCGAACTTTTTAACAGCCACCAAACAACAGACCCTTAAAAGTTAAAACTCGCCGCTATCTCGGATAAGTTTTCTTTTTGGGCTGCTTTCTCACTTTCAGCTAGTCTTTTTGCGTCCCACAATTCAAAATGCGAACCTAGACCAACCAAAACAATTTCTTTAGAAAGCCCGCAGGCTTCTCTGATCTCCGATGGCACCAAAATCCTTCCGTTGCCGTCCATCTCGACATCAATGGCCGACCCCATCACTATTCTCTGGAAACCGCGGGCGGCATAAGGAAGCGCCATCAACTCAGAACGTTTTTTAGTCCAAAGCTCACGAGGATATAGCAGTGCGCAACCATCAGGATGCCTGGTGAAAGTCAACCTTCCACCGCACTGCTCCAACAGGGCAGCCCTGAACCTTGTCGGAACAGACATGCGCCCTTTGGCATCCAACAGAATGTGCGGTGATCCTTGGAACACGGTAAGTCAACCTAAAAACGAATCCTAAATCCTTTGCGAATACGTGTAATTTTATCCACTTTTTACCACTTTTCTCCACTATTTGAATCCTTGGGAGAGATCAAAGTATCGTTTTAGGGAAATTTCTAGATTAATAACTTGATTATTAAAGAATTTTTTGATTGAGATGCAAAAAGAGAAAACTAGCGAAGTTTATCTATAAGCCGGATTCTGTTCGGCTGTCTTAGAGACAACCTGACGATCATTCATCTCGTCTTAGGATCACTCCTAAGCTCGTGCCATCTACCCGCAACCTCCCCGGACAAGATCGACGGCTGCCTATTTGATGTTGCTCCCCGTAGAGATTGCCCGTTTCACCCGAACTTAATCGGCTCGTCTCTGTTGCTCTAATCCTCACCTTGCGGTGGAGAGGCGTTACCTCCTACGGTGTCCTATGGAGTCCGGACTTTCCTCAGGAGCAAAGCTCCCGCGATCGCCTGACAAACTTCGCAGGCGACACTTTAGACATATAGAAGCCAAAAAACAAGTGGGATTACCCAACTATTTGTCGTTTAGAGCTTCTTAATGACAAAAGTCACAACTCCGACTAAATACCATGAATCCACTTGGTTAGGAACAATTTCCTTAAAAACTGGATTTGAACTTTCAGGAACGAGTTTGACGACATTGTCTTTTTGATAAAGGCGCTTAACAGTAAATTCGTTATTAATTCTCATTACAACGATATCACCATGTTGAGCCTTGCGTTGCCTTTCAACAACAAGCAAGTCCCCTTGTTCCACGCCGGCGCGATCCATCGAATCTCCGGACACCTTGACGAAAAAGGTATTTGAAGCATCGGAAATGACGAAACTATTTAAATCAATGCTGCCATTTAAATAGGACTCTGCTGGAGAAAGAGTACCTGTTTGGGCGCCGAAATCTGCCAGTGGCAATGACACGTTTGTAGGGGGTTGTGAAACGAGCATTGCTTCAGGAGGAATTTCCTTGACCTGGGTATTCAAGGTTTGAGGTTCTTCAGCAATTTCTATTTGATGCCGAATCCATTTCGAGCCTCCAAGCCTTTTAATTTTAGGACGCAGAGCTTCGGTAAGAATAATCGTGGTCATATAGGCACCGGGTAATGGCTTACGCCCAGCTCCCTTTCTTGCACCACCGCGACCTTTTTTCTGAACCGTGTTCTCAGTGTTTTCCATATCTGTCCCCCAAAAAAAATTGATTTCTAACGTATTTTATCAAATAAAATATCATTTATCCGAAGTTTTTTTAGAATTTTCAATCTGTAACGCCTAAACCACGCCTAGTTGAGTCTTCAAGGAACAAAAAACCGACAAATCCTTTTTTAATTGTTTGATTTAAAAAACTTCTGACTGTTTTTCGACTCGGACCCCAAGATTTTTCCAATGAGATTAATACGCTAGAGATAATGAATTCTAGATACGGACAGGCTTAACCAAAATCAAAAGCAACCCAGAGATTTACCTCCCTAACGGCTATGTAAATTTTTTGAGATTGGAGCCTACATTGTGCACCAAGCTAATACTCTGCCTCCGGCACCAGACCTGAGAGTCAAAAGGCATGGAAAACTCTGAAACTCAAGACCACAAGACCGACCCGATGCTATAGTCTAATTTTCTAGATGGGCTAATTCTTGAAAAGTTTCAGTTCAGGATCGCAAAAAAACAGAACTCCGAAACCAAAAGGTCGGAGTTTAAGGAGAATTCTTTTTAATTGTTCTAGTGGTGCCCACTGACTGATTTGAACAGACGACCTACCGCTTACAAGGCGGTTGCTCTACCACTGAGCTAAGCGGGCCCCAATGAGAGGGAGAATTGTACACAAAAATCCAATCTTGTGGAAATTAATTTTTATGAGTTTCCGTCCTCTCGCTTTAAAACTGCTACTTAACCTTGGTAAAAACAGATCTCCTTGCTTTTGCCGCACTGGGTGCTCCCTGGCCTCTAGGCGTTTGTTCAAAAGGAATACCTGCACCGGTCTCTTTAGCAAAAATCGCCCTGACATTCCTGATTGGGATCCACAAATTCTCAACCTTTCCTGCCATCCGAGTTTCCATTGCAATGGCTTCATTGCCCAGATCCAGTCTGCCGCAAGCTTGTGGGGAGATGTTTAAAACCATCTGCTTTCCCTGAAGGAAGCTTCTAGGGACATTGATCTCCGTGTCATCGTCATCAACCTCAATGACGATCTGTGGTGTCAGATCATTGTCCAGACACCACTCTCGGAAAGCCCTGATGATGTAGCCTGTTAAAGAAGTCAATCGAACCTCTCCGATTATTTTCTCATTACTCGTTCAGCGGGCGTAAGCGCCTCATTGAAGGCCGGACGTGAAAACACTCTTTCTGCATATTTCAAGATGGGAGAACCTGATGCTGGCAACACGATCCCGTAGTAGCTTAAACGCCAAAGCAACGGAGCTAGCGCAACGTCTAACATCGAAAGACTATCCCCACTGAGATATTTCTTGTTTACCACCGCAGGAGCCAAATCCACCAAACGGTTCTTTATAGTCTCTCGTGCAGTCCTCAACTGCCTTTCCGAACTTTCTCTTTTTTCCAAAACCTTCACTGAAGCGAATATCTCGCGTTCAAAGTTGAACAGCAAAAGACGTGTGCGAGCCTTTTCTACTGGATCAGGCGGCATCAACTGGGGATGTGGAAATCTTTCATCAATGTATTCGTTAATGATATTGGACTCGTAAAGAACTAGATCACGTTCAACAAGAATGGGAACTTCTCCATATGGATTCATCACACTGATGTCTTCTGGTTTGTGATAAAGGTCAATATCACGAATCTCAAAGTCCATACCCTTCTCAAAAAGGACAAAACGGCAACGCTGTGAGAAGGGACATGTATTGCCGGAGTAAAGTACCATCATGGGCTTCTTCTCTTCCTATAAAAAAATAATTAAACGTACATTGGCAAATTTTCAAAGTCCGAATTCTATAGTAATCAGACAAAAACCCCAAATTTTATGCTCGTAAACCCTAATATCTGCGGTTTTAAATGGGCACCCATTTAGAAATAGCCCGCTTTTAACCGATAATGGTACATCTGAATATAAACAAGAGGATTTGCAACATGGCAGATAAATTGACTCAGCAGGCTTCAACTTTTTTCAAAGAGTTCCAAGCCTTTATTACCAAGGGCAATGTCATTGACTTAGCCGTTGCGGTGATCGTCGGCGCGGCATTTAATTCTATCGTTGGCTCTCTCGTCAAAGACATCATCAATCCCATCCTTGGAGCCATTATAGGCAAGCCTGATTTCTCAAATCTCTTCTGGGTCATCAGCCTGCCTGAGGGCTACTCTGGCGCAATGACCTACGATGCTTTGACCAAAGCTGGAGCCACAGTTTTAGGTTACGGAGCTTTTCTGACAGCCGTTATCAACTTCCTCTTACTGGCTTTTGTTATCTTTTGTATGCTTCGTTCTTTGACCAATATGCGCAAAAAACTAGAAGCTCAAATAAAGAAGGAACAAGAAGAAACACCTCCTCCACCGCCTCCAACACCGGAAGATGTGGTCTTGCTTCGTGACATTTTGGCTGAGATTAAAAAATCCAACGCCACGAAATAGCAGAAACCCCGCTCAAGCGGGGTTTTCATTGTTTTAAAAAATCCAAGCTGCGTCCAGTGAAACCTTGGAATTGAGCCTACCGTCTCCCGTGTCTAACGAAACGTTAAGTCCCGCATTAATGTTCTTCTTTCTTATCAAAATACCCGCAGAACCAAAGGCTGACCACCTGTTGAATTCTTTTTGACTGATGGACTCTTCGGCCGCAAACCCAACTGCCCTGAGTTTTCCCTTTTTCTCCAGCTCTCCCACGCGGATACTACCTCCGAGTTCCCAATTGCCTGAAACTTTCCCCATCGGGCTATTGCCAATTTCCTGGCTGCCATAAACTTTCAACGGTAAATCCACAATCGTCTGACTTTCGTTTCGCAATTTGAATGCGTCTTGTCCTGCTATTTTGGTTTTCTCGTCTGTTCCTGCAAAGTGCCAAACCTGAGGCGATATGGCAACCTTTGCTCCATAGCCCACCAAATAGGACAGTTCTACTCCGGTAGTCACATACCATCCGCGAGCGGTCGATTTCATGGACCCCATTTGCATGGAAACAGGTAGGTTCGAACTTACCTTATCGTGAGCGTAACCAACGCCGACATTACCCTTGACTTCCGTTCGGTCAAATTTCTTACCGATCGCCGTGGAAATATCTAAAACATATTGCTTCGCTTTTGCCTCCAGTACGGAGTGTCTGCTCTTGGAATCGATATTAGAGAATTCCACAGTTGCTACCATCGCGTAGCCAGACTCATTTTTGAAAGCAGTCCCAACGTAAAAATTCTCGTATGTTGCTCTGTATCCGGAACTTCTTAGGAATCCTTCCCTATCCTTGGAATAGAAATAACCAGAAGAGACATCCCCAAAAAACATCGGTGCTTTACTCTCTTCTCTATTGAGAAGATCGTTCGCTATTTTGTACTTAGCTTTTACCGTGGCACCAGCGGCGTTGAAAGTGTTGACTCTCGTTCCCACAAGGCTATGGCTTAAGGCTGTCTCGGCAATGAGACCATTGGAAGACACCGAAGACATATAAGCCTCGTTATCAGCTCTGGCAAAAAACCTCAAGGCCACGTTATCGGCATCCAGAGTTGGCTTGGCATTTTGGTAAAGCCAACCTTGGAGCTGAGGAAAAACGAAGTTTTCTTCTTTGATCATCACAGAAGAAGTAGACCAACCAAAACCATCAACATATTGAAGATTCACCGTCACGTTCTTATTGGCGGAGTGAACTTCAACTAGATCAATGCCATTGATATTTTTGATCGTTGTGTCGGTGAGTTGTACCGTTTCAAATGGATCTTCTATCAGGATGCTACTGCCTTGAGCAAAACTTATTTCGCTGCCGGAACCATCAGAGGTAAACACCGGAGAGTTCAGCGCAGGCCGAATAAGTAGTGCGCCCGCAGAACCAAAATGAACACCTGATGCTAATTGTCTGTGATGGGTATCACCTACCGAAATATTCATCCCCGGTGTGATTGCCAATGTTTCATTGATGGCGAGTACAGCGACCGGCCTGTCCGACATGGAACTAACCGCCTGCAAAGCTCCTTCTCTGTCAAATCCGAGTCCGTCTCCCGAACCTCCGTCGCCGATAACGACCAAACCGTTCGTACCGATGTTGATCTTGGCATCATTCATGGAAATTTGGTTAGCTACAAGGCTGGACGCACTTTCCCTGCTCCCTCCTTGTATCTGAAGCACTGAACCTGATAAAGACAAAGTATTAGCTAAAACATTTGCTCCCGATGCAAAAGTTACTAACTGGGAAGATTTTTCCGATTCGCTCCCATTGATCACTAAATTTTGGGTAGATAGATTCCCATTGATAAAGCTTTGGGCTCCTGAAATGGAGACGGCCTGAGCACTGACAGAACCCTCTACGTTAAAGGCTCCTCCGAAAATGACAATATCCCGGTCAGAAACTACTTCCGATCCTTTAGATATTGTCGTAGTGCCGTTCTGCTGATAGTAATTTGAATAGAAGTGGGTAGTCGAGTTTTCTTTAAAGGTCACTTCTCCTGCGAGATTTCTTACTTCACCTTTCTCGAGAACGGTCGTTTGACCGGAAAACTTCAACTGTCCGCCTTCTTCAACATCGATTTTTGAATTCAGTCTTACCCTTCTAGCTTCAGCTTGCTTCCTCTCTGAGATTTCACCATGCAGTGTCAGGACGGAACCGCCACCAATGACCAGTTTCTCATAGTCGCCTGCGACATTCTCGTGCGCTTTGCCGTACAAAGCTAAATCTGTTTTATTAAGCGCAAGCGTTTCTCCTCTGCCTGTAACAGCACCTACTCTGATTACCTGGCCGTCGAGTTGAGTTTTATCCTCAAGATTCAATTTAACCGAAGCTAATGAGATGCTTGGGTTCTCTAACAACCCATAGTGATTATCCAAGGTGATTTCACTAATCACATTGTCATTGATAACCAGTTCTCCGGTATAACTGACATTGGCCCCCACATACAAATTGGAAGCGGCATTAAGATAATCGAGACTTACCCGATCGTCCCTTAGCTCTATCTCCTTAAATGGTTTGGAGACCTGATTTGGTTTAATAACTGCGGAGAGAAGATCCTTGTCAGCTACAAAATCCGATGCCGCTATATTGTAGAGATTGCCTGAGAAAGTTGAAATAGAAACATCTGAGAAGTCCCATTGAGCAGAACCTGTTTCCGAAAAATTCACTGCTCCTGTAATGACAAGATTGCCGGATTTTTGTGTGTATTTGCCCGTGAAATTCGAGTCGATACCGCCGTCAATAAACACCTCTGTGTCATCTCCTGAGACATTAATCGACCCCGCTCCTTGGATGGTATTGTGACCTTTGACCGTCAATCTGCCGTTAACTTCAAGTTTTGCGCCCTTGTTAACCACAATGGCACTAGCCACACCCTCGGAATCCAAACGAGTTTCTCCGTTAAGTTTTACTACTGAATCATTTTCAAGCTTCAATAGAGAAGAGTTTTCTCCCAAGTTTGCCCTAACCGTTAGAGCATCATTGAAAGTAAGTTCCGCTCCCTGGAAAAGATTGATGACATTATGATCATCGCTAAAAGACACTGATGCAATTTCAATATTGACTGAATCATTAAATTGCGCTTTGTTTCCTATACCGAGGTTGATCGCTAATGCGGAGTCTCTGCTACCGGTTGCACTTGAAACCACACGCAAGTTCAGAGCCCTTTCGAAAACATGGTTGCCTGACCCCAAATTATCTAAAAGCTTAATGGCGGTACCGTTTTCCGATTGAATAAACTCGTAATTAAGATCGGACAATCCTCCCTTATTCCATATCTCGGTTAACCCTTTTGTGGTTAATTCGAACGGAGAACTAATGGGCTCGGAACCTTGGAGCTTTTTAAAAAACTCCTCCATGTTCCCATTGATATCAGGAACGTAAGGATTGTCCCAAAAAGCAAACACTTGGGAATTACAGCAAGCAGCAGCCAGGACCAGCGATAGCGCCGTTCTCTTGTAAGTTCGATTTAGCTCAGTTTTAAAATTTTCGAATTTGCCCATAGGGTCTC
>CANQMZ010000018.1 GCA_947625105.1 uncultured Parasutterella sp. | reverse complement strand
CGCTCAAAAGTAGTCTTCAACGAGGCTTCTGTGGAGTCGCACCTGTCAATGTTCCTGAACGGAGAAGGTCTGTTTGTCCAAACGGAAAAACACAATGCTGATGGTCGGGCTGATATTGTGGTCAGTACGGATGACCGCCATTATTGTGTAATTGAACTCAAGTACAGCAAAGATACCGGCTTAGATGAGGTCAAATCAGAAAAGGAAGCACAAAGGCTGTTAAAGGAAGCGGTTGAACAGATCAAAACCAAGCGGTACGGAGAAGAAATCCGTTATCAAAGCATGGTGAGAATTGCCATGGTGTTTTCGGAAAAGGCCAAGCAATTTGTTCGTTGGAAACAAGTTGATTGACGTTTAAACTTTTTTCAACTTCACGAGCAGAGTGCTAAGCTTGAGCCGCAGGGATTTCCAATCGGCTTGCGAGAATTGACCGTTATTTCAATTGATTAATCACGTTGAGTTTTCGATGGCAGGGGTCATGTGTCAAGATTCTGATTGCTGAGGAATGGTTTTTTGTCTTCACGGCTATAATCTTGCGATCTATTTGAGGAAATTGTTAAATGATAAAAATTGTTGTTGCGGTGAAACGCGTTGTTGACGCCAATATCAAGGTTAGACTCAATGAGGCTGGAGAACTTGATATTTCGGGCTTTAAGAAAGCAATGAATCCTTTTGATGAAATCGCTCTTGAACAAGCTGTTCAGATGAAGGAGAAAGGGTTAGCCGATGAAGTAATAGCAGTCAGTGTCGGAGACTCTGGTTCTTCAGAGACATTGAGAACAGCTTTGGCAATGGGAGCCGATAGGGCGGTGCTTCTTGAAACAGAGAAGGACGTTATCATTGAACCTTTGAACGTAGCGAAGCTATTGGCTGCTTTCATGAAAAAAGAAGCTGCTGGACTCATGATTTTTGGCAAGCAGGCTATTGATAATGATGCCAATCAAGTCGGCCAAATGGTTGCAGCTATGCTCGATCTGCCACAGGCTACTCACGTTTCCAAGGTCGAGGAAAAAGACGGAAAGCTTCATGTGACCCGTGAGATAGATGGTGGAATCGAGGAAGATGAGCTTGAATTGCCCGCAGTTGTTACGGCTGATTTGAGGTTGAGCAATCCTCGCTATGTCACGTTGCCGATGATGATGAAATCTAAAAAGAAACCCATGCAGGTGGTTCCATACAGAGAGCTGGGAGTCGAATTAAGACCGCATCTTGAGCTTATTAAAGTAGAGTCACCAGAGGCTCGCAAGACAGGTCAGATACTATCGAGTGTCGATGAGCTTATTGACAAGCTTAAAAACGAAGTAAAGGTTTTATAAGAGGGGTAGCCATGAGTGTTTTAATTGTCGCTGAACATAACCAAGAGGTTTTGAACCCTGCCGTATACAGTCTTGCAGCTGCCGCCTTAAAAATTGATTCCAGCTTCGATGTTCTTGTTATGGCTGCCGATGGAAAAAAGGTAGCTGAGGAGGCAAGCAAGCTGACGGGGGTCAGAAAGGTTTTACTTTCTGAGTCTGCTGAATTTCAGAATCTTCTTCCACAAACGATTTCTACTCAAGTCCTGACCACGAGTTCTGAATATACGTACTTCCTGTTTGTTGCCAATCCTTTTGGAAAAGCCGCGGCGCCCCGAGTAGCCGCCAAACTAGATGTGGCCCAATTCTCTGAAGTCATTGGAATTGTTGATCCTAAGACATTCAAACGCCCAATTTACGCGGGATCGCTAATTTCAACGGTCAAAGCGTTGGATGACAAAGTGGTACTTACCATTCGCGCGACTGCATTTGATCCTGTAGGAAAGGAAGGTAATGGCGCTATTGAGGTGGTTGAGCCTGTTAAGGCCCCTACAAATATCAAGTTCCTCCAAAAGAATCGGGTCGAAAATGACAGGCCCGATTTGCAGAATGCCAAGATTGTCATTGCGGGTGGCCGAGGCCTCGTAGACGAAGCTGAATTTGAAGAAATGGCGCAATTGGCTGACCAACTAGGAGGCGCAATTGGCACTACGAGAGCCGTGGTTGATGCTGGAATTGCACCTAACGATTGGCAGATCGGTCAGACAGGAAAGATTATTGCTCCTGATCTTTATATCGGCTTGGGTATTTCAGGCGCAATCCAGCATATTGCCGGTATCAAGGATGCCAAAGTTATTGTTGCGGTTAATAAGGATCCAGAGGCTCCTATTTTTGAAGTGGCCGATTACGGTTTAGTGGCAGATGCGATGCAAACCATTCGGGAGTTAAAGGAGAAATTAAAATAGCGGGCTGTTTTGGTTCTTTGTAACAAATATCACCAATTAATTTGTTTGAAGGGCGAAAATCATATAAAATCCGCAATTTCATGTAGGCGCCGTCTCCCCTACAGGACAAGTTTTTAGTGTTGGATTTAACAAAGTAATAGAGGAAATAGAAACATGGTCGTTATTCGTTTGGCACGTGGCGGCTCCAAGAAGCGCCCGTTCTACAATATCGTTGCGACAGATTCACGTAATCGTCGTGATGGTCGCTTCAACGAGCGCATCGGTTATTACAACCCGATGGCAGCAGGTTCTGCAACACGCCTTTCCATTAACGAAGAGGCTTTGAATAGATGGGTCTCCAAAGGAGCCCAGATGAGCAGCACAGTTGAACGTTTGTATAAAGAGTTCAAGAAGACAGCTGCTCCTGCTGCTTAATTAAGCAGTTTACCTTGATGAGCAAGGAATCTAAAGTAAGCGCCGAGCCTATTGTGCTCGGCGCTTTGCATGGCGCGTACGGACTGAAGGGATGGGTAAGAATCCGTCCTTTCCAAGACACGGCTTCACTGCTAGCTTCTAAAAACTGGTTTTTAATCGAAAGAGAAGGGCAAAATCATCCTATTGTGGTTGAGGATGTCAAAGAGCATGCCGGTGGGCTGATAGCAAAAATTAAGGGAGTGGACTCGCCTGAGAAGGCGGACGCTCTAAGGGGCGCAGTCGGACTGTTGAGGCAGGATTTTCCCCCTACTGAGGAAGGGACTTACTATTGGGTGGATTTGATTGGCTGCCAGGTCACAAACCGAAGTAGTGAGCTGATCGGTATTGTTTCCGGGCTCATTGATAACGGAGCTCACGATGTGCTTGAAGTCAAGAAAGCTGACGGTGCAACTGTGCTTATTCCGTTTGTGGAAAGCTATATCTTAGCCGTGGATGTCGCCTCAAAGAAAATTACGGCCGACTGGGATCTGAATTGGGATTAAGCCATGCGTGTTGACGTGGTGAGCATTTTCCCCGAGATGTTTAGCGCTGTTGCCGACTGCGGCATCACAAGCCGAGCTCGGAAGGAGGGATTGTGGTCAATCAAACTATGGAATCCCAGAGACTTTGTTCATGATGCCCATAAAACGGTCGACGATAGGCCCTTTGGGGGCGGTCCTGGGATGATTATGCTAGCCGAGCCGTTGGCAAAAGCGGTTGAGGCTATTCGAGCTGATGGTAACCAGGGAAAGGTTATCTCCTTTGCTCCGAGTGGTCGAACTCTGAGTGATGGGATTGCTAGGGAGTTTTCCTCACAAACCATCGATTTGATTTTAATTTGTGGTCGATACGAAGGCATTGATCAGAGATTCTTGGACGTTTTCGTTGATGAAACTCTTTCCATCGGTGATTACGTGATCTCTGGTGGAGAGCTTGCCGCGATGGTGTTGATTGATGCCATGGTGAGGTTGATACCCGGCGCGATAAAAGAGCAGTCCGCTTTGGACGAATCTTTTGCGACAGGATTGCTTGATTGTCCCCATTACACGAGGCCAGAGCAATGGAGAGGCATCAAGGCTCCCGAGGTTCTTCTCGGAGGCAATCATAAAGAGGTTGATAAATACAATCGACGCATGGCGTTACAAATAACCGAGACAAAGCGTCCAGATTTGATTACAATAGCGCGTTCTCAGGATTTGCTTTCTGATGAAGATGAGCAAGTACTGAAGATCTTAGGAGCCGGAGTCAAAAAAGATTGTTAGTTTTTTTGACGTCGGATAATTGGTAAAACCCATCCTCTCAACCGATTAAGATGAATAGAACGGTTTGAAGATGGTCATTGGAGTAAACGATGAGCAATATTATTGAAACTCTTGAAAAAGAGGAAATCGCCCGTCTTTCAAAGGGCAAGACTTTTCCCCGTATCAATCCTGGTGACACTGTCGTTGTCAGTGTCAACGTGGTTGAAGGTAACAGAAAACGGGTTCAGGCTTTTGAAGGCGTTGTGATCGCTGTTCGTAACCGTGGTTTGAATTCAGCATTCACTGTTCGTAAGATTTCCAGTGGCGAAGGTGTGGAGCGTACTTTCCAACTGTATTCCCCGATCATCGCCAGTATTGAGATCAAGAGACACGGTGATGTCAGGCGCGCCAAGCTATATTACTTGCGCAAACTTTCCGGCAAGGCTGCCAGAATCAAGGAGAAGCTTGTCCGCAAGGCTTAACGGCGTCGAATAAAACAAAAGCCCCGAGAAGTTCGGGGTTTTTTGTTCTACATGCAAATGAGTTGCGTGCTTGTCTCGATTTTCAAAAGTAAAAATGCCAATGAGAAAGCCTCCAAGATGCTCGGAGGCTTTACGCCGGGATCAACCCCAGGACTCGGACTTAGTAAGTATCAATATCGGGGAAAGAATTCATCATCAATCAAAGTGTTGGAGTACCTTTCAAAACATTTTTGATCTGGTCGGAAGTACGCATCAGGTCATAAGTCTGAGAATCATCAAAAGCCGCGAATACAGTTCCGATCTTATCGGTGATGACATACATATCGTCTTGGGTCTTTTCAATCCAACCAAGGTCGACCAATTTAGCTAACTTGCGGCGCACGGTTTCACGCGGAATTCCCGTCACATCGGAAATCGAGAGAGCGTTGCACGGAAGAAGCGCGGGTTTTTGCCCTCTAATCGGACTGGCTTGATAACCGCGTCTCTCATCGTAATGACGTTCAGTATTGCGAGAGGCAATCTCACCGAGCACGAGGCAAAGGGTCAGGTCACCATCATATGCTTGGTACATCGCGCGAAGTCTGCTCGTCATGAAACGAAGCATCAATACAGAAAGAATGTCACGATGAGCTGCGTAAACTTCAGGAGAGACCCCTGCTGGTATATGCATGCTAGTCGGCAGTTCGGTTGGGAATGCTGCACGGTCTTTAGGTGTACGACGAATTCTTAACATTTCAAATCTCCTAAAACTGTCGACAGGTTTTATCGATATTGGTACTAACACTTAATGGTTTCTGTCGACTTGAGTGAATCATATCGGGAAATTACCTATAAAGCAAGTGATTTCAATAGAAAATACCTACTAAAAAATAGGTATAAAACGTAAATTTTGAGATTTATATCTAGGGTTATAACTAATAAAATGCCCTCTGAAGTCCCATGGAATAAGGGTTTCTGAAAAACGGGAGGTAAAGGGAAGGATCCAAGAAAAAAATTGTTACAAATTGTAAATTTAGGGAGTAAATGTTAGCGTACAACGTAAAAGATGATGGCGGTTTTTCATGAAAATTATATGAGAGGCCATGATCTATAGGGCTTTGGAGGGTGTTTGGCTCATAGATGTAATCAATTCCATCCCGAAATGGTTTAAAAATTGGTTAGCTCTCCAACAATTTATTTCGGGTAGGCTACCCCTTGACAAATAAGGTAGAGGATGGTCTCCACGGGAGAAATCTGAAGTCTGACAGATGATTTATTACCATAAATAAGGTATGAGTGACAACTTTCCGCCCTGACGGGGTATCAGCTAGGGATAACGGTTGTTTTCAGAGAGTTTCCTTTCAGCAAGTTCGCAATAAAAGGCATATCGGGCAGGATCAATCAAACCATCTTCCACGGCTTTTTTAATGGCGCAGCCAGGTTCTTGCAAATGCTTGCAATTAGCAAAGCGGCATTGTCCAAGGCGAGTTCTGATCTCAGGCATTGAAGCCATTATGTCTTCAAGCTCTAGGTGAGACAGGCCAAACGATTGAAAACCCGGGGAATCAACGAGAGCACCGTCTTTAAAGTCAAACCACCTTGTCGCAGTTGTTGTTTGCTTCCCAAGATTTAATGCCTGTGAATACTCCTGAGTTTTTTGGTCCGCATTTTCAACGAGGAGGTTCAGTATGGTCGACTTGCCCATTCCCGATTGACCAATCAGCAATGTGATTTTTCCGATTAAAAGAGGGTTGAGAATTTCAATGGTTTTTTGTGGATGCTCAGTTGCTGAAACTTCGATCACTCTAGATCCAAGCTGCCGTAACTGGTCAATGATTGGTCTGACAGAGGCTTCATCTTCTGAAATATCGTTTTTGTTTCGAATGAGAAGGCAGTCAATGCCGGCAGCAGTTGCTGCAAGAATGGCTTTCCACAAAAAAAGTTTGTTGAAAGTTGGTCTTGTTGCAAAAACTACTGCCACCTGATTGATGTTGGCTGCCAAAGGCTTGGTTCTGAATTCGTCACTGCGATAAAGAAGGGTTTTCCGAGGAAGGATTTCTTCGATCGCTACTTGGGTAGGAGAAATCGCATCGCATTGAACAAGGTCTCCGACCACCACATCATTTTTTTTGCCCTTGCGAGTTGCTTCAAAGACGTTACCATCATCTCTCTGAACAAAACTGTGGCGTCTGTGTGAAGAGATTACTCTTGCGATAAACCTGTCCTGTTTACTCATGATTTCGATGCATTAGCTATTTCTTGATTAATGGCATCAACTCGGATAGCAGCATCAGGATGTGAACTATAGAAGGCTGAGTAGAGCTTGTCCGGAGTCAGAGTGGAGGCATTGTCTTTGAATAACTTAACCAAAGCGCTAACGAGCGCTTTACCGTCGCTATTTTGAACGGCAAACCGGTCAGCTTGAAACTCATATTTACGAGAAAGTATGCTCGTCATAGGAGAGAACGGGAAAGTAAAGACTGAAAGCACCTCGAAAAAGAGGATCAAGGCCACGGCAGGGCTTGAACCGAGATAGAGCTGAACACCTAGTCCTTCGTAGAACCAACTCGAGCCCGAAGCCCAATCTAAAACAAAGAACACAACAAAAGAAAGGCTGAAGCTAAAAAGCATCATTTTGATAATGTGACGCAGCTTGTAGTGGCCAAGCTCGTGGGCAAGAACCGCCTCTGTCTCGATGGGACTTAGCTTGGCTAGCAAGGTATCAAAAAAGACGATTCTTTTGGTTTTCCCAAAGCCCGTCATATAAGCGTTGGCTTTTGAACTCCTTTTAGAAGCATCCATCACATAAAGGCCGTTGGTGGCAAAGCCAACTCGCGTGAGAAGTGCATTGACTCTGTCGGCCACTTCTCCATCGGGAAGACGAGTGAATTTATTGAACAGAGGGGCAATAAAACTGGGATATATCCACAGCAACGCAAAGTTGAAAACCACATAAGCTAGCCATGCCCAAATCCACCATAGAGCGCCAGCAGCCTCCCAGAGCCAAAAGATAATCGCAAAAAGTGGCACACCGATAACTAGACCTAAAACAGCCGATAAGAGCAAGTCCTTAAAGAAACGTGCAGGTGTCATCGTATTAAAGCCATATTTGGCTTCTATGTGAAAGGCGGAGTACCACTGGAATGGCAAATTGAGCAAGGCAGAAAGAAACGCCACCGTCAAAACGATGAAAATCTGCGAGAGAAGATCATTGCCATTGGCTTGATAGTAAAAGCGATAAATAAAGGAAATGAGTCCGCCGAGCGTCAAGATCAGTAACCACACAAGGTCAACTACGTGTTCAATTCGGGAGAAGCGAATACGTTCCAGGCAATAATCCGCGGCTTTTTGGTGAGCCTGTAATGAGATGGCAGAAGCAAAATCTTTAGGTACCGAATCACGATGGAGGCGTATGGACCTCGCCTGTCTGGCATCGAGGTATAACTTTAGGAATAGGTCCCCAAAGAGGAAGAGCAGAAAAATAAGTTCAAAACACTGGGCGTTGCTCATCGGTTAGTATTCATTCGAAAGACTTAAGTTTTGAAAGGATACAACCGAAAAGGCGCTTTTGGCATTGATGCCTTTAAATGAAGCAATCAAAGATCGAAAAAGCTTAGCCATGAACGGACAGTTGGAAATGACTACAATAGGCTGCAAATCAAGGTATAGGAAGTGAAAATGATTCCATCAAATAGAGATCCATTATTTAATGAGTACAACCTGATTTGGATGGATCTGGAAATGACCGGTCTCGAACCTTTGGTGAACCGGATTATTGAAATCGCCGCTGTCATTACCGATCCTCAGCTTAATGTGATAGCGGAGGGCCCGGTAATTGCCATTCATCAGGATGAGCAGACACTAAAAACAATGGATGAATGGAATAGAACGACTCACACCAGAAGCGGTCTATATCAAAGAGTTTTGGATAGCCGGATTGACGAGGAACAGGCCCAAAAAATGCTTCTTGAATTCTTCTCTCGCTATGTTCCTGCCGGCAGCAGCCCTATCTGTGGCAATTCCATCGGTCAGGACAGAAGGTTTATGGCCCGCTGGATGCCTGACCTTGAGGCGTTTTTCCATTACAGGAACTTAGACGTTTCCTCTCTGAAAGAGTGTGTGAAAAGATGGTCTCCTGAAGTGATGAGAAAATACAGGAAAACCAGTAAACACGAAGCGCTTTCCGATATCTATGACTCGATCGAAGAGATGAAGTTTTATCGAAACGAGATCATGAAAATCTAGTTCCGGATTTTAGGTAGTCGTAACAGAAGCGGCCGTTGAAGGCCGCTTTACTGTTGTTAGACTAACAAGACTTCGGTTTGCTCTGGAGTCTCTTAATGAGACTTGATGTATCCCAACGGCCGCCACCCATGCTTTGGATGTCGGCATAGAACTGATCAATCAAGGCTATCGTTGGAAGTGTCGCACCTAGGGCTTTAGCTTGCGCCAGGCAGATGCCAAGGTCTTTACGCATCCAGTCAACGGCAAATCCAAAATTAAAATCGTCTCCCTTGATCATTGCCGGACCACGATTACCCATTTGCCAGCTCTGGGCGGCACCTTTGCCGATGACATCCAAAACCAGTGGCATATCAAGGTTTGCTGTTTTACCGAAAGCGACAGCTTCTGCTAAACCTTGAAGGATGCCAGCAATACAAATCTGGTTGCACATTTTTGCAAGTTGACCGCAACCGGTTTCCCCGATGCGCTTGATTGAAATAGCAAAGGCGCTTGCGATAGGCGTGACGCGTTCAATAATGTCAGCTTCTCCTCCGCACATGACAGTCAAGACGCCTTTTTCCGCACCGCCCTGACCTCCGGAGACAGGAGCATCCACAAAATGAATTCCCAATTGTTTGGCTTTTGCGTCCATTTCTCTGGCGACAATCGCAGAATCGGTTGTGTCATCCCAAAGGATGGCTCCTTTATGCATGCCGGCAAAAGCACCATCCGGTCCAAGCAACACGCTCCTGAGGTCATCATCATTTCCAACGCAAACGAATACGATATCGGCTTTTTGAGCCGCTTCGCGAGGAGTAGGAGCAGAGGAGCCGCCAAATTGCTTTACCCAGTTTTCGGCTTTTGAAACAGTGCGGTTGTATACGGTTATCTCACAGCCTGCAAGTTTGAGGTGACCAGCCATGGGATATCCCATGGTGCCGAGTCCTATGAATGCCACTTTGGTACCGGCAGGTACTTTTTGATATTGCTTTGCGATGAAGGCCATTATCTACGTCCTCTGATTTTAGTGATTTGTTGACCAACCTCTACGACACGACGAGCAAGAGAGGCTGTTGGGTCCACGATAGCCACTTTGTGGCCTTTAAGGTCATAAGAGTCTGTTTCCTCAAGGATGAGAGGAAGCTCGGTACAACCAAGGATAAGAACCTTTGCGCCCTTATCTTTAGCAAGGTGATGGGCAGCCTTGACAAGTTGATCATGACAAGTTCCGGTCGTAAACCCAGCCTTGACACCTTTTTTGCCATAAATGGATTCCATGACAAGCTTTTGGAATTCAGGTTCCGGAGTAACTACGCTGAATCCCATAGTTTTTGCTTTGCCGTGGTAAATCTCTGATTGAATAGTCCCATCGGTAGCTAGAAGTCCGATGGTTACTTTTTCACCAAACTTTGTCTTGATCTCTTCAAGGGTTACTTGCTGCATATCAATCAGATGAGCCTTTAAATGGGGAAGGATGGTTGGGAAATAGGCGTGAGCCGTATTGCATGGAATGATGATGGCATCAACGCCATCCTTCTCTAGCTTTTTACAAACCGAATACAAGGCGAGGGTGGGATCAACACCACCATGCAGCAGGTAGACAGTGCGATCGGGAACCTGTGGATTTTGTTCTACTACAACTTTGAAATGTTCCTGATCATTTTTTGCCGGTGTAAAACGAGTGATCTTGTCGTAAAGATCAACGGTTGCGGCCGGTCCTAAACCTCCGACCAAGCCCACTTTGAATGGCTTAGGGAGCGGTTCCCAATGGGTGTTACAGAGGTGTTGTGCATAGGCCTCCGTCACATCTAAGAGGTCATAGCCTGCGAGCTTGAGTTGATCAATCGAAGTCGCCTGATAACCGCAGGTTGGGAGGATCAAATCGGCTCCGTTTTCGGTAAGGCTCCGACAGCACTCTTCAAGCAGTTTGAGGGCCTTGGCAGCATCCTGTTGCGTACGTTTTCTAGCCGACATGATTTCATGGAACTTATCAATGTTCGGCTCAAGCTTTTTCGGCAGATATATCCACTGAACATCTACGACAGGTTTGAAAGCCTCTGTTATAGCTTTTTCCTTACCGATCCCTTTAACTCCGAGATAGCCAAGGCGGATGTTGGGTCTATCTTTGATTGCAAGGGCGCAGGCTGTTCCGATATTCGCTATTGGGATGGTGAACTCTTCCTGCAATTCAGGAAGAAATTGCAGTGCGGCAAAATTAGGGATGGCAACGACGTTGCATCCTTCGGACTGCAGGTATTCAACCTCGTCAAAGCAGCGCAACTTCCTGTCTCCCTCTTGAATAAGTTTGGGAGCCGATTTCGGAACACCTTTCCAATCGAGGAAAGCAGAATGAACCAAGGGTTTGGAACCATTCTTCGCTTCCGTACTTAAAATCTTGTCTCTGATTGCTTCCAAAAAAGGCGGAGGACAAAGACCCCCGCTGATACCTATAAGAACCTGCTTTCTGTCCATGGCAATTTTCTCTCGTTTAATGCAAGGTGTTTACAAGGTGGATGCATAAAAAATCATGCACTTGATTATTCGGGATTTTAATCGCTTTAAGAGCATTCGTTAACCGTATTCGTTGAGAAGAAGCAAAATGGACCAGAGCACGGCGAAATGAAAGAGATAAACCGAGCGTAAATTAACGGTTCGGTTTGTCGTTTATAGAAGCGCTACCGCTATTTGGTTGAACTAGCACCGACTCATCGGCAAGAGGAACTTCTCTTTCTTCCTCGTTGATGGAGTTCTCTGAGAGTTGTTGCAAGATCTGTTCGGTTTTCTCAGTGGGTTTATTGTCGTTTCCGACTGTAGCTGAGATAGATAGCCATGTTTTACTCATAGCGATTCCCACAGCAATTACCACCGGACCCAAGATGATACCCATGAAACCAAAGGCTAGAACACCACCGAAAACACCAAGATAGATCAAAGACAACGGTAGGGAAGCACCTTTCGAGATAAGCAGTGGCTTTAGGAAATTGTCCACACTAGAGACCGCTATTGAGCCCCAAAGAACAATAAAAATTGCCAGTCCCACTTCGCCTTTGTAATAGAGCCAAACGGCTACAGGACCCCAGACCAAGGGAGGTCCGATAGGGACAGCTGAGACAACGAACACAGCCACGCCCAGGGTGATGGCGCCCGGTACACCGGCGATCCAAAAACCAATTAAAGCAACAATGCCTTGGCCGGCGGCACTACCCACGATTCCGAACACCACGCTTCTGGTCGTGTTGACGATGATGTTTCTGACTTCCACCGCAAGGCTGCCACTCATGCGAGTAAGCAGAGCAAGGCATTTCTGTGACAGGTAGTCCCCGTCACGATAAAAGAAGAAAACCACAAACAGCATCAAGAAGAGTTGGAAGAGACCATCTCCGAGCATTACAGCCGCAGCAAGGGCGAATCGGCTCACGGGATCGAATAATTTCTGTCCGAGTTGCGCTAATTCTTCTTTATTGCCTAGAAGGTTGCTTAATTGATCAAAAGCCCAATTACCGATAACTGGGATATGGGAGATTTGTTCCGGAACGGTAAAGCCTGAAGCAATCCAAGCCCGTACATATCTAATCAGTCCAGGAATTTCCTGGGCACTAACCAGAGAAAGACCGGCGATAGGCAACACAATCAATACTGCCAAGAGCAGTACCATGATAAGTGTGGCTAGCAGGTTTCTGCCGCCGCACCAGTTGCGGAATCTAACAAAAAGAGGCCAAGAAACGATAGCTATAACAGCAGCTACTGAGATGGCCGTGGCGAAAGGCCAGACAACCATTAAACAACCAATGGCAATGAACGCTCCAAAAAGGAAACGAACAAAAACATCTACTCGGTCTCTTAGCGGTCTCAACAACATTTTCTATGTCGATTAAAAGCTTATGGAATTGTAAAGAGATTTATGTAGTTTGCACTAAAAACGACACAAATTGTGAAAGTTGAGTCATCCGGTCAACCGAGTTCAAAGACATCTCTCTGAAGCTGTTTGGTTTTGGATTGCAAGAAATGTTGCTCTAAAATTCGCAGGATTACGAGGAAGTGCATATGAGAGTCTTTTTGATTTTGTTTAGCCTGGTTGTCTTTATGTTCGGTTCATCAGTCGAAGCATTTGATGGGCAAAGAGGGAACAGCACTTACAGCGAATTTAACAAAGTCAAGAAAATAATGTCCAAGTACGTTTTTCCGCTGCATATGGAAACGATTTATTGCCGAGCTCCCATCAAAAGAAATAAGGAAGTGGAGATTCCCGAGGGATTTACGAGTCGAGCCCATCAAGCGAGAAACTCAAGATATGAAATCGAGCATGTGGTACCGGTTGAGCATTTTGGGAGGTCGTTTCCCGAGTGGCGATACGGTGACTCGCGTTGTGTAGACAAGAAAGGAAGAAGGTTCAAAGGAAGGAACTGCGCACAAAAGGAAAGTTTAGAGTTTCGCTACATGCAAAGCGATATGTACAATCTTTACCCTGCGATCGGTTCTGTAAATGCCACCAGAGGTCACAAGGACTTTGACCTCCTCGAGAATGAAAAATCAAGTTTCGGGACCTGTGAGATGAAGGTAGGTAAGGATAAAGTTGAACCCCCGGCATACTCGAGAGGTGTTATTGCCCGAACCTACCTGTACATGCAATATGCATACAGCCCTAGATTTAGAATGAGCAAGTCTCAAGAAAGGTTAATGAACGCGTGGGACAAGCAGCACCCTGTGGCTAAGTGGGAATGCAAGAGAGCCAAAAAGATAGAAGAACTTCAAGGCAATGAAAATCCTTTTGTCAAAGGGCCGTGTATTGAACGGGGAATGTATCAATAACTGTTGCCAAGTTTTATCTCTCATATGGACGGTGCAAAACTGAGAGAAATCTCTACTTGGACGTAAAAAGGGTGCGATTAAAAACAAAGGCTTTTTTGGGCAAGAAACGACCTAGGCTCTTAATTGCGTTCTGGCGTAGTTTTAGATCTTGGCCTTTAGCTCTCGAAATTTTCTCTGCGAAAAACCAGTGATTTCACCGATTTGTTTTATGGTGGCGACGTCCATTTGCAACATTTTCTTGGCATAAACGATCGCGCCTTCAGCTTTTTGAAACAATTGCTTAAGCCACAGTTTTTCCGTCGCTTTAGTCATTGTCTTCGTTTGGAGAAAATCTTAAGGAGAGGTTCATCAAAAAAAGAACGGCCAAGCCGTTCCGAGTCCTTTGACAAACAAGGAGAAAAGTTATCTAACTTCTCTCCTTGAAAAATAGCGAGTTATATTGCCTCGGGCTCCATTTTGATAGCGCCACAAGGGCACTCAGTCGCGCAAACGGCGCAGCCTTTGCAGTAATCATAGTTAAAGATGTAAGGGACGTTATCATCTCCGGTTTTGATTACCGCATTGTCAGGGCAGACACCATAGCAATTATCACATTGCAGACAATTGCCGCAAGACATGCAGCGCCTAGCCTCAAAGAGGGCGTTTTCTTCGGTCAGTCCGTGTTGGACTTCATCAAACGTGCTTTGGCGTCTAACGAGATCAAGCATGGGTCTGACCGTCTTCGGCGCATCCGAGTAATACCAGGTATTGAGCGTGTCAAAGGTGGCAATCGTGCGTTTGGGGTGTTGTTTCGGTTCTTCGCCTTTCAAGTAGCAATCAATGGCATAGGCCGCCTTATAACCATGACCGATAGCCGCAGTCACGTTTCTGTCTCCGGGAACCATATCGCCTCCGGCATAAATTCCCGGTACATTGGTTCTCATAAAGCCGTCCACTTGGACAATACCTTTTTCTATCGACAAGCCCTTGATGTTGTCAATAAGGCTTTGATCAACATTTTGACCGAGGGCAAGAACAACCGTATCGGCTTTGACCGTTTCAAACTCCCCGGTCGGCTGTGGATTGCCGTCTTCATCAAGCTTCATTTTCTCAATCTTGATTTCCTTGTCGCCTTCCACTTCAGTGATGGTCGACAACCATTTGACGGAAACCCCCTCCTGGAGAGCCTCTTCAACTTCATAGTCGTGAGCCGGCATCTTGTCTCGGGTTCTTCTGTAGATGATCAAGGGTTCGGCTCCGAGCCTCTTGGCCGATCTTGCGACATCAATAGCCGTATTGCCCCCGCCGTAAACCACAACACGCCGCCCAAGAAGCGGCTCTTCCTCGCCTTCCATAGATCGCAGCACTGAGACGGCATCCATCATATGCTTGGCGTCTCCGCCGGGGATATAGGCGTTCTTGGCCATTGAAGCTCCCAAGCCTAGGAAGATGGCATCGTAACCACCCTTACGCTTTTCTTCTTCAATATCGGCTACCCGGCAATTGAGCTCCAGTTTGACACCCAAATCAACGATTCTTTGGATTTCCTGATCAAGCACTCTACGGGGAAGACGATACTTGGGGATGCCGTATCGCATCATGCCGCCGGCTAGCGGACTGGCTTCCTTGATGGTGACTTCATGGCTCTTCAGAGCGAGTTGATAGGCCGCAGAAAGCCCCGCAGGACCCGAGCCGATCACCAACACCTTCTTGCCGGATTTGCCCGTCGGTTTGTCAAATTTGTAGCCGTTTTCCAGGGCATTGTCTCCCAAGAAACGTTCCACAGAATTGATGCCGACCGACTCGTCGAGATGGCCTCTGTTGCATGCACCCTCGCACGTGTGATAACAAACCCGGCCCATGCAGGCGGGTAGTGGATTGCGTTTGACCAGGTGTCTCCAGGCTTTCTCGTAATTGCCGCTTTCGGCAAAAAAGAGCCAGCCCTGAATGTCTTCCCCCGCAGGGCATTGATGGTTGCAGGGAGGAAGTTTATGGACGTAAACCGGCCGCAGCGTTCTCCAGCTTCCCGTACGGTTTTCCAGGGAGGAACCTACGTCAAGCGTAATGGCAAATGGTTTTTTCATATTCGTTTCTCCTCGCCTAGATTCGGTCGGCCCGCTCATCGGCCTGTACCGCAGGCGGAATGATCTCCGGCTGTTCCTCGCCTAAAAGACCGAAGCGTTTGATGTTTCTTTCGGCTATGCCCCTGATCCGGTCAAAGGCGGTTTGATCGGCTTTTGACCCAAACAGGTGGGCATATCGTTTTTGAAGTTTCATGTATTCCTGCACGGGTTTGAGCTCCCGGATCTTGGTCACATTGGTGATCTCACCATACTCGGCTTCAAATACCGGGAAAAGACCGGTTTCATGAGCAAGCCGAGCCAGTTTTATGGTGTCGCCCGAATAAGCGCCCCAACCAAGCGGGCACGGCACCAACACATGGATATAGCGGGCTCCATGGAAACTCATGGCTTTGGTGACCTTGCGCTCAAGATCCCTTAAGTCGGCAATCGTTGCCGTTGCCACGTAGGGAATGCCGTGAGCCATGGCGATGAGCGGAACATCCTTGCCTTGGCCAAATGCGTTTCCGGGGTGGGAACCAAGTATCTGCGTGGTGGCGGTCCTGACTGCCGGAGGTGTGGCCGAAGAGCGCTGGACTCCGGTATTCATGTAGCCCTCATTGTCGTAGCAGACATAAAGCACGTCATCGTTACGCTCGAACATGCCCGACAGGCAGCCGAAACCGATATCGGTGGTTCCGCCGTCCCCACCTTGAGCAAGCACCCTGACCAGAGGTGTCCCATTCTTTTTCGCCTTGACGCGGCATACGGCGGCCATACCGGTGCCAACGGCGGCCGTATTGCCAAATAGTGAATGAAACCACGGCAACTGCCAACTGGTTTCGGGATAGGGCGTGGAGAATACCTCCAGACAGCCCGTGGCGTTTGCCGCGATAAGACGGCCTTCGGTGGCGCGTAGCGCGGCGTCAACCGTATAACGGGCGCCTAGCGCCTCGCCACAGCCTTGACAGGCGCGGTGTCCCGAATTCAGGGAGTTAAACCGCTCAATGTTGGACTGCCCGCTTCTTTGATTCGGATTCAAAAGGCGATTGCCGACAGTGAAAGTCCCCGTCTGGTAAAACTTGATTTGATGCTCTGTCATAGTCTCGGACCTCCTGTTGCCTTGCCTCCATGGGCGACGGCTCTGACCACGGCTTCGGCCAGCGGGCCGCTGTGCCGTTCCTCTTGCTCGTGCCTGAGCTGGTCGTCCACCACTTTCTTGTCCAAATCCATAAAGGTCAGTGGAGCCAGATCATGAGCGAGCGCTTTTTTAAACACGGCGTGCAACGACGACTTGGTGATGGCTCGACCGCCTAATCCGGCGATCACACCGTAAATCTCAATCTGTGGATATTGTCTCAAAGAGCGGATCACATCGTCGGTGACCACGCCTCCAATACCGACCTGAAGCGCGCGGTCTATCACCAACACTTCTTTGGTGGCCTTGAGGACATCGGCCAACTCTTGAGAGGGAAACGGTCTATAGGACTTCAGGCAGATCAAACCGATTTTCTTGCCCTCGGCTCTCATCTCATCGATGACATCCTTGATGGTGCCGATGACCGAGCCCATGGCAATTACCACCACATCGGCTCCCTCGGTGCGGTACTCATCAAAGAGACCTCCGGCATGGCGGCCCATGATTTGTTCGTATTCCTTGCTCACCTTGTCTATGACACCCAAAGCTTGCAGATGATGGGCGTGGGCAAGATACCTTACTTCGGTGAAAGCCTCAGGTCCGACCATGGCCCCTATTGAAACCGGCTGCTCCGGATCGAGCGACTGCCTCGGATCATAAGGCGGCAGAAACCGATCGACTTGGTCCTGGTCGGGTATGTCCATCCTTTCAAAGGCGTGTGTCAGTATGAATCCATCCATGCAGACCATGACCGGCAAAGACAATTCCTCGGCGATCTTAAAGGCCTGGATGTGCATGTCAACCGCGTCCTGGTTGTCTTCGGCAAAAAGTTGTATCCAACCACAGTCCCTCTGGCTCATGGAGTCCGAGTGATCGTTCCAGATGTTGATTGGAGCGCCGATCGCCCGCGATGCGACCGTCATCACAATGGGTAAACCCAGACCCGAGGCATTGTAGACAGCCTCTGCCATATACAGCAGTCCTTGTGAGGCGGTTGCCGTATAGGCCCGACCTCCGGCCACCGAGGCGCCGATTGCCACCGACATCGCCGCAAATTCACTTTCTACATTGATGAACTCGCAGTCGGTCAGGGTGCCTTTCTTGACCATCGCCCCCAGATTTTCCACAATGTGGGTCTGCGGCGAGATCGGATAGGCGCAAACCACCTCGGGTCGGCACAGGGCTACCGCTTGTGCCACTCCGAGTGAACCCTCTATTTGTTTTAACATTGTTTCACTCTCCTCTTAGGTGGATTGTTTGGCTTTCAGAACAAAGTTGTAGGCATCCTCGGCCACCAGTGCGTTGGCTTCCGCAACCCTTCCCGAATAGCGACTTCTGAAGGCTTGTTGCACGCTTTCCAGCTTGAGCTTTCCGGTCAGTGCGGCAAATCCGGCCAGCATGGCGGCTCCCGGCAGGGGCCTGCCAATCCGCTCCAGGGCGAATTTGGTCGCCGGCAACGTGATCACATGGCCCGCAGGCAGCCTCTCATACAGATCCTCGAGTCCGAGCTTTTCCAAACTCTGGGAACTGTTCAGCAACACATAGGCCTTCTGGGTCATGCCCGCGAAAACATTGACACTGTCTAACAGTGTCCGGTCTTGAATCAGCACGGCGTCCGGCTCCATCACCGGCTCGCGCAACCGTATCGGAGTGTCGTCCACCCGGGCAAAGGCCACCACCGGAGCTCCGGTGCGTTCGCTGCCGAAACTCGGAAAAGCCTGCGCATAGTGACCCTCCGTAAAAGCCGCCAAGGACAACATCTCGGCTGATGTCACCACTCCCTGTCCTCCTCGGCCGTGTAATCGTATTTGGAACACTTTTTATTCCTTCATCTGGGGTTGTCTGTCAATTTAATCTTTGTCATCCGTGCGGCAATTATAGAAATGACGCTTTCGGCGGCACAATCTTGATTCTTGCGTCCACCGCCACCGCTTCTCCATCCTTGTCGCTGATTAGCAGCGGATTGATGTCCAGCTCCTCGACTTCAGGGAAGTCTTCAACGAGTTGCGAAAGCCGCTCCAGCGTTTCCTCGATTTGATCAAGTTTGGCCGGTATCGTACCTCGGGCTCCTTCCAGAAGTTTGAACGCTTTCACCGAACGGATCATATCGTGGGCATCTTGGTCGGTTAGCGGCGCCAGACGGAATGTCACGTCCTTGAACGTTTCCACGAACACTCCGCCAAGGCCAAACATCATCATGTGTCCGTACTGGGGATCGGTCGCAACGCCGCAGACCATTTCACGGCTGCTCGGAACCATCTCCTGAATGATGACGCCTTCAAGTCCTTCCAGAAGATTCTTCTCTTTGAGCTTGGCCATCAGATCTTGGTATTGCGTTCTTAAGTCCTCGGCGCTTTCTATTCCTACCCGAACACCTCCCACATCGGTCTTATGGGAAATCTTGGTGGAGTTGATTTTCATGACCACCGGATAGCCGATTTTGTCGGCGATCGCAACCGCTTCATCCTCTGAACTCGCATTGGCATCCTTGCAGATGCGGATTCCGTAGGCCGATAAAACCGCTATCGACTCGGCCGTGGTTAATTGCGTCCTCGATTCACTTCCGACTTTGTCAAAGAGGGCGCTGACTCTATCCTTGTCCACCGAAAATTCCTTGACAATTCCTTCGGGCCTTTCAAGCCACAACCGTTGCTGATTCAATCGATTCAATCCGTCGACCGCCTGCTCGCTGAACATGAAGAACGGAATGTTCACTTCCATCTCCGAGAGCTTTTCAAAGAAATCGTTCTTGGTCATGAAAACACCGACTATCGGCTTTTGCGGATGTTGCGCCTTGATTTCCATGATCGCCTTGGCGACATCAATATCCTTAAGCCCCAAGAAAGGCAGATAGATCACCACAATCATGTCCACATGGGGATCGGCTATCACGGCTTCAAGCGTTTTTTGGTAATGCTCTAGCGGCGCTGAGGCAATCATGTCGATCGGGTTCTTCACACTTGCCGCCGACGGTAGATAACTGCGCAGATAGGTCTTCGTCTCATCGGTGATCGGCGCCATTTGCATCCCATACTCACAGATCGCATCGGTTGCCATGATGCCGGGACCACCCGAGTTTGTGATCACTGCCACACGATCCCCTTTCGGGATCGGACAATGGCTGAAGACTTTGGCACTGTTAAAGAGCGCTCCCAGGGAAAACTCGCGGATGACGCCCGATTGCTTCAAAAGAGCGTCGGCTGCTTTATCCGCTCCCGCCAGAGAGCCCGTATGCGAAGAGGCCGCCGAAGCACCGGCTGCCGTGCGTCCCGACTTCAAGGCTAGCACCGGTTTTTTCTTGCTCGCTTTGCTCGCCAGTGTCCTAAAGCCTCTTGGATCGGCAATTGATTCCATGTACAGCAGAATCTGCTTGACATCGTCTTCGTTCTCCCAATACTCCAGTGCGGTATCGGCATTGACATCGGCTTGATTGCCTATCGAAATGAACTGGGCAAAGCCCAGACTGATGTCCTTGAGGATATTGAGAATGCCGCCGCCCAAGGCCCCTGATTGCGAGACAAAACCTATGCCGCCTCTGACCGGAAGCGATTCGGCGAAGCAGGCATCAAGTTTTACAGTTGGGTCGGTGTTGACAACGCCTAAACAATTGGGACCAACCATCCGCATGCCATAGGATTGAACCTTTTGCAGCAACTGCTTTTCCAGGGCAGCTCCTTCGGGACCGGTCTCCTTAAAGCCGGCGCTGATCACTACTATTCCCTTGATGCCCTTTTGTCCGCATTGATCCACCGCTGTCAGAACATGCTTGGCGTTGATGACAATCAATGCCATGTCAATCGGATCGGCAACATCGAGCACCGTCGGGTAGGCTTTCAGACCCGCTATCTCTCCGTCTTTCGGATTGATGGGATAAATCTTTCCCTTGTATCCGTACTCAATCAGGCGCTTCATGATGTCCGAGCCTATCGTGTGCTCCTTGTTCGATGCTCCTATGACCGCCACTGACGACGGCTTCATTATCTTTTCTAATCCAGTCATTTGCACTCAATTAAAAAAAGTTTCATTGAGGTGGGATTTTACGTGTAGTTGGCACACAGAAAATGCCAATGAAACGAAATGGGCAGTGTGGGAGAGTGTTCCTGCAGGAGGTGTTGTCGGTCTGTATAGCGGTGGTGTGGGCTTCCGGAGCGCCATGGTAAGTAGGAGGGCGCATAAGAATATTCAGATCAGCATCAAAAAAATCTTAAAGGACGGAGTACCGAGACTTTGAAATAGTTGGAAATTCACTGGGGAGAACTTGCCAATTTAAGCCAAAATAAGGAATTTTCAAGGGTGCTGTTGTTTTTTTAGCACCAAAGGCCCAAAAAATAAGGTCTGATGGCGGTTGTTTATATTCAAAAACGTTCAAAACCCTTAAAAATCGGGGTAACATTCACTCGTTCGATTTTTGTTCAACTTAACCTATAGGGGACATTCCAATGAACAAGACTGAGATGATTGAGATCGTTGCCAAGGAAACTGGCGTTACCAAAGCTGATGTCGACAGAGTCATCAAATCTTTGGCTGCCAACATCACATCCACAGTTGCCAAGGGCGGTACATTTGCTCTGATCGGTTTCGGCACTTTCTCAGCTCACAAGCGTGCAGCTCGCGCAGGTCGTAATCCTGCTACAGGCAAGCCCATCACGATTCCTGCAGCAACATTGCCGAAGTTCAAAGCCGGCAAACAGTTCAAAGAAGCTGTAAACACTGTACCCAAGAAGAAACCAGCTCGCAAATCAGCTAGAGCTAAGAAGTAGTCTTCTTGCAAGTTTGAATGAGACCCCGCCGTGTGCGGGGTTTTTAGTCAAATCAAAACGAATTGACATGTCGCTTCGGATGTACCTTGTTCCAAGATGGAAATAAAAGTTTAGTATGAAGTCATAAGGACGCTTTTCTTACCGCCCGTTATTTTGAAAAATTGGAAATGAGGCTCCTGCTAGAAGGGAAGTAAGTCCCTTTGTTGGTTTATTAAGTCGTGTAGAAACCTAAATGTTTAACAATACTACCGTTAAATGGTTTTGCTCTCTTTTATCATTTTTGCCTGAGGTTTAACCTCAAGACCGTTGACACCCAGGAGCTCAAAGAACAAAGAATCTCGTTTGGTTGCTCCTGAGATTGATCCCAC
>CANQMZ010000017.1 GCA_947625105.1 uncultured Parasutterella sp. | reverse complement strand
TTGAATCAATCGCCCCCAACATATCTCGCACGGCATCGGTGCTCACCTTTCCTCCACTATAGGCGATGGCTTGGTCAAGGAGAGACAGTCCATCGCGCATGGAACCTCGGGCTCCATTGGCAAGCATTAAAAGCGCGCCTTTTTCAAACTCAATGCCCTCTTTCTGGAGAACATCAATCATGTGCTCACTAATCGTATGTGGCGAAAGACTTTTCAAGTTAAATTGCAGACAACGGGACAGAATGGTCACCGGCACTTTCTGCGGATCGGTCGTCGCCAAGATAAACTTCACGTACTCGGGAGGTTCCTCAAGGGTTTTGAGCATTGCGGCAAATGCTTGAGGCGTTAGCTGATGGACCTCGTCAATCATGTACACCTTATAGCGAGCGTTGGATGGCATGTATTTTGCTCTTTCAAGCAAGGAAACCATGTCGTCAATACCTCGGGTGCTTGCCGCGTCCATCTCGATATAGTCAACAAAGCGGTCTTCATCAATAGCTCGGCAAGCCTCGCAAACACCACAAGGCTCATCGGTTACTCCACCTTTGCCATCGGGACCTATGCAATTGAGGCATTTAGCCAAAATTCTTGAAATCGTTGTCTTACCAACACCACGGGTTCCTGTGAACAAATAGGCATGGTGCAGTCGGTTCTCCGTGAGCGCATGCCTTAAGGCACGGACCACGTGATCCTGGCCAAGCAAGGAATTAAAGTCGTGGGGACGCCATTTGCGCGCCAATACTTGATAAGACATATTTTTCGGACCTATTTTATGTGTATCGGAATATTAAGGCATAGCCAGTCAAAATGAAAAGAAATAAAAAGTCCCTTACAAATTCTTCGTTATTTTGAAGAAGCAAAGCTGTCCAACCTTTCTCCTGTCAGTCGACAGATCCTCCAATCGGGCAGAACCTGCGCTCCCAATTTTTGATAGAAATTAATCGCCGGTTGATTCCAATCCAAAACTGCCCATTCGAATCTTCCGCAATCGTTTTCTTTAGCTATTCGAGCTAGATGCCTTAAAAGTTGTTTCCCATACCCTCTTCCCCTATATTCCGGGAGAACGAAAACATCTTCCAAATACAGCCCCTTCTTTCCCAAAAAGGTTGAGTAGTTGTAAAAATACAAGGCAAAAGCCACTGGTTTTTCTTTTGCCAGCTCATCGTTAATGACACCAAGTACCGAATGACAGACAGGACTTTCACAAAACAAAGAATCACATAAAAGCTGAGGGGTGATAATGCACTGATCCTCAAGGTGCTCGTAACGTGCAAGAGCTCTAATCAAACTGACAATTGTTTCGCAGTCTTCCTTTCTTGCAGATCTGGTGCTAAAAGTATTCATGTTCGCACTCCACAGATGCCTGAGCAAAAAAGCGAACCACACCTCGGCACTGCTATGGCCGCTATGGCTGCTTCGTTCCCGACCTGACCAGGTTTGCGACTTTCACATGCGAGGGGGCTCGCGTAAACAATTATATCCGACTTTAATTTCTTGTTTTTACCTATGTTGGGTGTCGGAAAGGATATCTTCAGTCAGTTGCGTGATAGTATTGCGCCAACTTGATTAGTTTGATTCGGAATTTTCCGAAAAAGGAAGAAAAATGACATTACAGAATGTAGACGACGCCAGCTTTGAGGCTGAAGTCAAGAATCAAAAGGGCGTTGTTGTAGTTGATTTTTGGGCACCGTGGTGCGGTCCTTGCAGGATGCTCGGACCGGTTCTTGAAAAAGCAGCCGAAACGCTCCCCGAGGGTGTCAAAATCGTTAAATATAATGTTGACGAGAACCAGCAAGTTGCCGCTCAACTCAATGTCCGCGGCATCCCGACGGTTGCTGTTTACAAGGACGGAGAGCTCGTTGGACAACAAGCCGGTGCTATGAATACCGCTCAATTCTCCGCTTTCCTCAAGAATTATCTATAATCCCCACAAATGATCCGGTCGTTCTGGCCGGATCCGTCTTAGTTTTTCAATCTAACTCAGCAGCCTCATGAGGTTGTTGTATCTATTTGATATGCATTTATCCGATCTCAAATCCAAACACGTTTCAGAACTTCTTGATATGGCTCTTGAGCTGGACGTTGATAACGCCAGCCGCCTGCGCAAACAGGAATTAATGTTTGCCATTCTTAAAAAACGCGCCAAAGCCGGAGAGCAAATTTTTGGTGACGGCACCTTGGAAATCCTACCGGATGGTTTTGGTTTCCTTCGTTCGCCGGTATCTTCCTACTTGGCCAGCGCGGACGACATCTATATTTCTCCCTCCCAAGTCCGCCGCTTTAATCTGCATACAGGCGATACGGTTGAAGGCGAGGTCAGAATTCCTAAAGAAGGCGAAAGGTACTTTGCCTTGGTCAAGGTTGACAAAGTCAACGGTTTGCCACCGGAAGCACTTAAACACAGAATCCTCTTCGAAAACCTCACACCGCTCTTCCCAAACGAGATGCTCAAACTCGAGCGGGATATTCGAAGCGAGGAAAATCTTACAGGTCGCTTAATTGACATTATCGCCCCGATCGGCAAGGGACAAAGAGCCTTGCTAGTAGCCTCACCGAAGTCGGGTAAGACCGTACTGATGCAGCACATCGCACACGCCATTACAGCTAACCATCCCGATGTCGTATTGATGGTCTTGCTCATTGACGAACGACCAGAAGAAGTGACCGATATGGAACGATCCGTCAAAGGAGAAGTAATTGCTTCAACTTTTGATGAACCAGCCTCTCGTCACGTACAGGTTGCTGAGATGGTTATTGAAAAAGCTAAACGCCTAGCTGAAAGCAAAAAAGACGTTGTAATTTTGCTTGACTCCATTACAAGACTCGCTAGAGCTTACAACACAGTAGTCCCCACCTCCGGTAAAGTTTTAACAGGCGGTGTTGATGCCAATGCACTGCAGCGTCCTAAGAGAATCCTTGGCGCAGCCCGTAACCTTGAGGAGGGCGGCTCTCTTACCATCATCGGTACTGCTTTAGTTGAGACCGGCAGCCGTATGGACGATGTTATCTACGAAGAGTTCAAAGGTACCGGCAACATGGAAGTCCACCTCGATAGACGCCTCGCAGAAAAGAGAGTCTATCCGGCAATCAATGTGGCCAAGAGCGGTACCCGAAAGGAAGAGTTACTGCTTGATCCCTCCGTCCTTCAGAAAGTTTGGATCCTCCGTAAACTCCTTTACGGTATGGATGAGATTCAAGCCATGGAATTCTTGTTGGACAAGATGAAGCCCACCAAGAGCAACGCAGAATTTTTTGACTTGATGCGTCGATAGATTCATTTTTACCCAACAGAAACGGACTCTTTTGGGTCCGTTTTTTTCCGCTATAGCGATTGATCGAAAGTTATCTCCAAATAAACGAAACAAATGAGACTATTGGGACGTGGAGTCTGTTTTTCCGCAAAATTCTTATAGTAAGACTTGATTTTGTACCCAAATTGCACGATAATTGCGGGCTCATTTGTTAACTTAGGCACGTTCCTACATGCCAGACTTAAGACCGATCCTATATCGGCAGCCTCGCAAGGTTGGGTGGCGACCGACTTTTTGAAGATAAAAATGAAACCGAATATTCATCCAAAATATCGTGAAGTTGCTTTCACAGACACTTCCATTGGGAAGACTTTTATTATCCGCTCTACGGCTGAGGCTCGTGAGACGATCACTATTGACGGCAAGGAATACCCTCAGGTGAAACTTGATACCTCCAGCGAATCCCATCCTTTCTACACAGGAGCTCAGACTCGTATTGTCGAGGCAGGTCGCGTTGAGAAATTCCGTCAGAAGTTTGCTAGGAAGTCTGCTGAAATCAATGCCTCTGCTGAAGCCGCAAAAGCCTCAAAAGCTAAGAAAAAGTAGTTTTTTGCTAGAGGTTTGATAGAAACAGCAGTAGAGAAGGAAAGGATAAGTTCCTTTGATTCTTTCTCTCAAATAGGGTAGCTTGATAGCTACCCCTATTTTTTGTTTAAAATCCCTATCCAAGCTTTTTTGATGCTTGAAGTAACGCATGATTAATGACCATTCCTCTCCGGCTGTTGTAAGTGCAGAAGCAGCGATGAAATTGCCTCGTTGGGCCTTAATTACCCTCCTAGTGGCTTTCTTTTTACCTGTTCTGTTTTCCAACGATGTCTGGAGTGGAAAAAATATGATCTCTTTTGGAGTTGCCTGGGACATGTACACGGGCAGCTTTAGGGATTGGCTTCTCCCAAACATTGACAAGGTTGATGTCGCCTCTTTCGGTCCTTTAAGTTGTTGGATCGCTGCATTGTTTATTATGATTTTGGGTCCGATCCTCGGTCCCATCCAAGCCTACCATCTCACGGCTGGCCTTTGGCTGACAATTACAACCGCTTCCATTTGGTATGCAACCTATTTGCTTGCCAGAAGAGACGAAGTTCAACCGGTAACTTTCGCTTTTGGCGGTGAAGCTGCTAGAAAAGATTACGGTCGCGTAGTCTCGGATATCGCCATTCTCTTGATTCTTGGCACCTATGGCTTGATCGTAGCATTCCACGAAGTCACCCCCACCACTGCCGTTCTTTCCTTTTCTGCCCTGAGCCTTTACGGAATCGTTTTAAGTCTCGATCGGCTTTGGAAAGGCTCCATTATTGCGGGGTTGGCTATCGGTGCGGCTGCGCTCACTGCCTCTGCGGGAACTGGATTATGGTGCTGTTTTGCCGCATGGCTTGCGATATTTTTTACGCCTGACTATACAAGTCGATCCAAACGAGCCTTAATTACTCTATCTGCGGCTTTTTTAAGTTTTATCATTTGGCCGTTGATTGCTTTTACCTGTTACCCTTCAGCCGCGGCTGAGTGGTTTGCAAATTGGTTTTCTCAAAGACATCAAGACCTCTCTCCGCTTAACTTTACAACCTATTTTTCCCTCTTTAAAAATCTCATTTGGCTTACATTCCCGCTATGGCCAATTGCCCTTTGGGGGATCTACTCTTGGAGAAAACTTTTAAAAGCGGCTCCTTTCGCAATCTCGTTATCTTTCCTCGTAGTTGCCGTTCTATCCATCCTCTTCACAGGCACTGAAACGACCACAACCATTTTGTGTGTAGTTCCGGCAATGAGTGTCTTAGCCGCCTTTGGAGTAGTCAGCTTAAAGAGAAGCAAAGAAAATTTTATCGACTTGTACTCTGGCATCGTCTTCACACTTGCCATATTGGTGGCTTGGATATACTTTTTTGCATGGATCAGCGGGGAACCGACCAAGATGGCATATTCGTTAATCCGTCTTGCTCCCCAAGCTAAACACGGAACCTCCATTTTCCTTTTTATTTTGGCGGTTGCTGCCTCTCTTGTTTGGATCTGTGCTGTCCTGTGGAGATTTTTCCAACATCCTATTTTTGTGTGGAGAGGCGCTTGGCTTTCGGCCTTAGGGCTTACTAGCGTCTGGATTGTCGTCATGGCGCTATTTATCAACCTTATTGATGGCGCAAGGTCTTTGGAGCCTATTGTTGACGCGGTTCATTCAGCCATTCAAAAAGACGTTAAATCCCCTGACTGTATTTCGGAGGATGGTCTTTCTTTAAGTGAGAGAGCGGCCTTTAACTATTGGGGCGCACTTAATTTTGATTCCTCGGGGAATTGCCCAGTGCAACTGAGGAAAGTTCCCCTGGAGGATATCTCCGCTGAGGGATGGAATGTCATTGACATTATCCGGGGAAGACCTCGGTCAGACACTCACTTCTTGCTGCTGCGCAAGCAACGCAACGAAGAGTAAGTTTTGAGGCTGACGTTTTATGCCCACCACCATAGTCCGCCGTCTAACACCTCCTTCCACGAGCTACTGGGCAATCATTAAGCTTTCCCTACCCATCTGGATTTCCAATTTGGCTATTGTGGGTGGAGGAACCATTGATACCCTGATGACCGGACATCTTGGAGCGGACAATTTAGCTGGCGTTGCTATAGGAATCGCGGTATCCGTTTCCATCTTTGTCGCCTTGGTTGGAGTCATGCAAGGACTTTCGCCAATTGCGGGTCATCACTATGGGGCTGGTCGCCACAAACTGATCGGCTTTGAACTACATCAGACGCTTTGGCTAGGATTCGTCCTGTCGGTCATCGGTATTTGCATCATGACCTACACGCCACTTTGGCTAAAACTGACGAATGCTCAAGGCAAAGTGGCCGAGATAGCTTCCCTGTTTTTGATATTTAATGCCATCGGACTTCCCGGAGCCATGTGTGCCCGTGCTTATATGTCAATGAATGCGGCGGTATCACGCCCAAAAATTGCCATGTGGGTAGCCTTATTAATGTTGCTCTTAAAAGCCCCTTTCAATTATGTTTTTATCTACGGAATGGGTCCGATACCCGGCAGTGGTGGGGCCGGTTGTGCCATTTCTTCGGCTATCGTAGGCTGGCTTACCCTGCTCCTATATTGGCTTATCTGGCATTACGATAAATTCTATGTCGAAATGAGACAAGAAAGGTTTTCAAAGCCCGATCCCAAAGCCATAATCAATCAGCTCAAACTCGGAATCCCAATTGGTATCTCGGCTTTCTTTGAGGTGACTTCATTTACCTTCATGACCATCTTCATCTCAAGACTAGGAGCAAATATCGTCTCAGGCCATCAGATCGTCGCCAACCTCACCTCTCTCTTCTACATGGCTCCTCTTGCCATTGGCATCAGTAGCTCGGTTTTAGTAGCCCAGTCGCTCGGGGCAAGTTCTCCGGAATCTGCAAGGATAGCCACCTACCGCTGCTTGAAATTTGCCGTGATCATGGCCGCTTGCGTCTCACTACTTCTATATTACGGTAAATACTTCTTCATTGAGCTTTATACAACCGATAAGTCCGTAATTGCCGTAGCAGCAGTCCTCATTAGTTTTGCCGCCATCTATCACGTCTTCGATGCTATGAACTGCGTGGGTAGTTTCGCATTAAGAGGTTACCGCATTACCTTCCTTCCCATGTTAGTTTACGGAGTGCTTCTTTGGGGGCTAGGTTTAGGACTTGGCAGTATTCTTACCTTTACCGATTATCTGACCACGACTCCCATGGGCGCTTCAGGCTATTGGACAGCGATCACAATCGGTCTAATTCTCTCTGGACTTGTTGTAGGAGGTTTTGCTCTGTATGTAGCCAAACAAGTGCAAGCAGGCAAGAAAATCTGGCTCAAATAGAAGCTGGCAAAGACTAAAAAGAAAACCCTCCGATTTTTAAACGGAAGGTTTCGTACTGATTGAATTTCAGGTCTTGTTAACGATATGTCTGCTTTTGCAAAGCTGCGATTCTGTCTTCAATCGAGGGATGGGATGCAAGAAGCGCTCCAATAGAACCCGCAATTCCAAATCCCTTAAGAGAAGCCGGAAGTTCTTCAGTCGGAACTCCACCTAAACGACGCAAGGCATTGATCATGGGCTCACCTCCTCCCATGATTTTTGCTGCGCCGGCATCGGCTCTGTATTCACGAGCTCTTGAGAACCAGGCAACAATAATCGCAGCCAAAATGCCGAGGACAATGTCTAACACGATAGAAGTCGCGTAATAGCCGATCCCCGGAGCGTCATCTTCGTTTCGAAGCACACCACGATCAACAATATTGCCAATAACTCGGGACAGGAAAACAACGAAAGTATTTGTCACACCCTGAACCAAGGTCATTGTCACCATGTCTCCGTTGGCAACGTGAGACATTTCATGGGCTAATACAGCTTCAACTTCCTGCTTATTCATGCTGGAAAGCAATCCTGTGGAAACAGCTACCATGGAGGAATTACGGGTAGCACCTGTTGCAAAAGCATTGGCCTCACCTTCATAAATTCCAACTTCGGGCATTGCCACCCCCGCTTTTTGGGCATGTGAGCGGACAGTATCCACCAACCAGGCCTCGAGTTTGTTGCTTGGGCGGTTGACATCGATCATTTGCACTCCCATAGTGTGCTTTGCAATGCTCTTACTCATCAGCAATGAAATAATCGAACCAGAAAAGCCCACAATCGCGGCAAATACCAGTAATGTTCCATAGCTTTGGCCGGCCCCTGCGATGTTGGCAAAGTTAATGCCAAATACAGCTGAAACCACGTTCAGCACAATGCCAAGCACAACCAATATGGCTAGGTTAGTAAGAATGAATAAACCAATTCTCTTAAACATTTTTCCTCAGTCAATCCGTGTTAATAGGGTTGAAAAATTTATCCATAATTATCAGTGAAAACTCACTCTTCTTGTAAGGGGTAATCAGAGTTTTTTGTATCAAAATTTAGCCGATGCAACATTTAATGCGCCAAATTCTCATTTCTTATCGGCGGAAATGTTTCCCACTGATGGCATCCAGGGCAATGCCACAGGAATTTCCGTGTTGCAAAACCACATTTGCTGCAAGTGTAGCGAGCCACCCTATTGAGTTGGGCTTTGAGCAAAGCGTTAAGCTGCTTAAGTTGCTCGTTATCCGGGTCTGTCTCAAGCCGTAATTGCACCAAACGTTGGAAACCGATCAGAGAAGGTTTCGTCTTTAGGCTGGTCTGCAAAATCTTGATCGCCCTTTCCGGATCATCAATCTTGCTTAAAAGGGCGCTAGCAATATCCAATTCGTCATTGTTGTTATATCTCTCGCAAATTCCTTCAAGATATTTAACCGCGTCCTCTTTTCTGAAAACTTCAATCAAGGCATTGGCAATGGGCTCGACCACCAAAGTTTCGTAGGCGGGTGAAACCTGCCCAACTTGTTTCCAAGCTGCGATGGCTCCTTCAATGTCTCCTCTAGCGTGGAGCATTTGACCTTTCATCATGAGTGCCCGTTTGTTCTGCGGATCTTCCTCAAGAGCTTTCTCCAAGAAGGCCACCGCGCCTTTGTAGTCCTTTCCTCTGAAAGCCAACGCCGTCAATTCGCAATAGTGTTGAGCAATCCTCGGACCAAATTTCTCACCGGTTTGTTTTTCAAGCAGATTAGCCTCATCAATGGCTTTCTGCCATTCTTTTTCTGTTTCATAAATGTTGATGAGCGCTTTTTGAGCGGCGATTTTATATTCGCTTTTAACTTCAGAGAGCTCCTGGAAGGCTTTCTCGGCCCGATCCCAAATCCCGGCTGCCAGATAATCTGTTCCAAGTTCATACAAGGCTCGGGCACGGATCTTTTTGGAAAGGTCCTCTCTATTTCTAAGATGATTGTGGATGCGAATTGCTCTATCAAATTCTCCTCTGCGGCGGAAAAGACCACCTAGAGAGAAATGGAGTTCGACCGTGTCGGGATCAATTTTTGTGAGACGCACAAAAGAGTCAATAGCCTGATCCTGCTTATTGCTTAATAGCAGGTCCAAGCCCTTGTATAGGGTCTGGGTCTCGTCGGCTATTGATTTCTTCTCCTTAATGTCAAAAGAGCGGGCAAACCAGCCTGCTCCGAACAAGACAGGGATGAAGAGCAGATACCAAAGCTCAAATTCCATTCACGATCCTCTTTTAAAGCATGGTTTGCTATTTTAAAGGAATTGCCGAGGGGTAAGTCACTTTCGCAGCGGTTGGGAAAAACCAATATTTAGACGACTCGACAAAAATAGCCGATAATCTCCAACAAATTAACTTCTACAAAAAAGAGATTCGAAATGACTAACTACACAACCAAACAGTTGGGAAAACTCGCCGACATCGACAAAAACTATGAGAACGGCATCGCTTTCTTGCATGATGCTTTAGGTCTTACCTCATGCGAAGTTTCCGTTAGCGTGATGCCTGCCGGTTCAAAAGAGCCGTTTAATCACAAACACAAACAAGATGAAGAGGTCTATATCTTCATCAAGGGAGATGGTTGCATGACACTTGATGGAACTAAGGTTCCGTTCACGGAAGGAACCTGCATCAAGGTGAGCCCGGCCGCAGTGCGTACCATGGAAGCCACCACGGACACTTTGCTCGTTTGCATCCAAGCAAAAGAAAACTCTCTTGAGCAGTTCTCCTTCGGAGACGGTGAACTCTGTTAACCCTTGAATAAAAAAAGACCAAGCAGTCTTTGAGCTGTTTGGTCTTTTGCGTAGTACAGAAGTTACATCAAATCTATCGGATTCGGAACGTCAACTCTGACGCGCATTTCTTTACCTGCCTTGAAATGCGGGACAAGCTTTGCCGGCACCTGCACGGGTTGGCCGCTCTTCGGATTTCTACCCACACGAGGCGGACGATAGTTCAAAGAAAAGCTACCAAAACCGCGAATTTCGATTCTGCTACCAAATGCCAAAGCTGTTGTCATGGCGTTGAGGATGGAGTTAACTGCATCATCAACTTCTTTTATTGTCAGGTTATTGCTAATAACGGTCGGCTTTTCAGCCAACAGTGCAATGAGTTCAGATTTAGTCATGAATCAGCTCCTGAGCAATTACTTGCTCTGTTCCAATTTGGCTTTCAGCAGGGCACCGAGGTTGGTTGTACCTGACTGAGCTTCTTCTGCTGCCATGTTAGCCATGGCTTCACGGGTCTCAGCCTGATCCTTGGCACGGATGGACAATTGAATCTGGCGGGTCTTGCGATCAATATTGGTGATCGCGGCGGAAACCTCATCACCTTCCTTGAGAAGGTTGCGTGCATCTTCCACACGGCCTTGAGAAATTTCACTTGCGCGCAGATAGCCTTCGGTGTCATTTCCCAGATCAATGATGGCTCCCTTGGCATCAACAGACTTAACTTTACCTGTGACTACGGAACCCTTATCGTGAGTGCTGGTGAAGTTGGTGAATGGATCTCCGCTCAACTGCTTAACACCCAAGGAAATACGTTCACGCTCTACATCAATGCCGAGAACAACAGCCTCGAGCTCTTCGCCTTTCTTGTATTGACGGACAGCTTCTTCACCCGGTTCTGTCCAAGAGAGATCTGTCAAGTGAACCAAACCGTCAATACCTCCGGGCAGACCGATAAATACGCCGAAATCAGTGATTGATTTGATCTGGCCCTTGACCTTGTCACCCTTCTGGTGAGTATTGGCAAATTCTTCCCATGGATTCGGCTTGCACTGCTTCATGCCAAGGGAGATACGACGACGTTCCTCGTCAATCTCAAGAACCATGACTTCAACTTCTTCACCAAGTTGAACCACTTTCTTCGGATCAATATTCTTGTTGGTCCAGTCCATTTCACTGACGTGGACGAGACCTTCAATTCCAGATTCAATCTCAACAAAAGCGCCGTAGTCGGTAATGTTCGTAACCTTGCCGAAAAGACGTGTGCCTTGCGGATAACGGCGGGCGATGCCGACCCAGGGATCTTCACCAAGCTGTTTGATACCGAGAGAGACTCTGTTTTTATCCTGGTCGAACTTCAAAACTTTAGCAGTAATCTCCTGACCCTGCTCGAGGACTTCGCTCGGATGACGTACTCGACGCCATGCCAAATCTGTAATATGGAGTAACCCATCAATGCCGCCAAGATCAACGAATGCACCGTAATCGGTGATGTTCTTAACGATACCCTTGACAACTGCACCTTCCTTGAGTGTTTCAAGGAGTTTAGCGCGCTCTTCGCCCCTAGAGGCTTCAATAACGGCACGACGGGAGAGCACAACATTGTTGCGCTTGCGATCAAGTTTGATCACCTTGAACTCCATGGTCTTGCCTTCAAATGGGGTAGTATCTTTCACGGGACGTGTGTCAACTAAGGAACCCGGCAAGAATGCGCGGATGCCGTTGGTCATCACTGTCAAGCCGCCTTTAACCTTTCCGGTAACAGTACCAGTAACAAGTTCTCCGGTTTCCAAAGCTTTTTCCAAGCTCAACCAGGCAGCCAGGCGTTTAGCCTTATCGCGCGACAACAATGTGTCGCCAAATCCGTTTTCGGCGCTTTCAATAGCCACCGAAACAAAGTCACCTACTTTGACTTCAATCTCGCCTTTGTCATCCTTGAATTCTTCTATCGGAATAAAGGATTCACTCTTCAGACCGGCATTAACAACCACGTAGTTGTTATCGATCTTAACGACTTCGCCGGTGACGACCTCGCCCTGTTGCATCTGCTGTTTGGACAGGCTTTCTTCCAAGAGTTCGGCAAAAGACTCTTTCTTAGCAGGTTGTTTAGTTTCGTTTTGCATGTAAATTAGTTAAAAATGCCCTGAATCTCTTCAAAGCGGGTTAAAAAATTCCCATCGCCCGACATGAGCGACAGGAGTATCCATCCAAGACCGTTAGGCCCGGCTCTCGTGATACCACTCGAGAACCTTGTCAATTGTTTGCTGAAGCGTCAGTTGCGAAGAGTCCAAGACCCTTGCTCCTTCGGCAGGCTTTAAAGGGGCGACTGCACGTTCAGTGTCACGTTTGTCCCGCTCCTTTAAATCAGAAACAAGATTGTTGATATTACTAGTTATTCCTAATTCTTTCAACTGGTTAAACCTTCTTTGGGCTCTAGATTCCGCCGAAGCTGTAAGAAATATTTTCAGATGCGCCTCGGGAAAGACCACGCTTCCCATATCCCTACCGTCTGCCACAAGTCCCGGGGGCTGAGCAAATCGTCTTTGAAGGTCAAAAAGAGCCTTCCTCAAAAGTTTGGACGTTGCAATTTTGCTTGCCATCACTCCGACCGATTCTTCTCGTATGGCTTCGGTAACATCCTCTTTTTGAAGATAGATTCTGCCATCCTTAAAAACAGGAGCAAGCTTCAAGGCAACAGCTTCAACCGTCTTTTCATCGGACGGATCAACTTGCTCCCTCTGGCAGGATAACGCCGCCAACCGGTAGAGAGAACCGCTATCAAGGACATGAAAACCCAATGCTTTGGCCACTCCGGCAGAAACGCTTCCTTTACCGGAAGCCACCGGGCCGTCAATGGTAATAATTTCGACAGTTTTACCTTGCATCTTTTTAATCCTTGATGACCGAAGAAAGGCACTCAAAATAATTGGGGAACGTTTTGACCACGCATCCCGGATCTTTGATTTTGACGGTAATGCCGCCGGTGGCGAGCAAAGAAAGGCACATGGCCATCCTGTGATCCTTGTAGGTGTCAAAGGTAGCCGATTTCAATTTCTGCGGAGGCTCGATCCTAAGCCAATCAGGTCCGCTCTCCACCCTGCAGCCGACCTTGATAAGCTCCTTATGCATCGCTTCAATTCGATCACATTCCTTGACTCTCCAACTTCCTATTCCCTTGAGGACAGAAGCTCCTTCACAGAGGGGAGCAATCGCTGCGATGGTCATTGCGGCATCAGGAATTGAACGATAATCCGCCGTAATTCCCCTCAATTTTTTGTTGTATAAGCCGGGTGATGTTTCAATCCAATTATCACCGAGCTTTACTTGAGCTCCCATCTTGGCCAAATATTCCACAAAAGCCGTATCGCCCTGAATACTCGTCTGACCGATTCCTTCGACTTGCAACGGTCCACAAAGAGCCCCTAAAGCCAAAAAATAAGATGCGCTTGAAGCATCGGCTTCAACATTGAGCTTCCCAGGAGAAACGTAAGGATGATTGGGAACAATAAAATCTTTTTCAGAGGTTTTGACCACAACACCAAATTGCCCCATCAACCTGCAGGTCAAGGCAACGTATGGAGAGCTAATCATTTCCCCGTCTATGCGGATTATGAGCCCCTCCTCTGGGGCGATATTAGGAGCTGCAATCAACAGACCAGTCACAAATTGACTTGAAACGTTTGCCTTTACGTAGACAATATCACTCGTGATTTTGTCGCTAGGTTCAATTTTGATGGGTGGAAAGCCCTGTTCCATCAGGCAAGAAATTTTTGCTCCGATAGAATTTAAAGCGTCAACCAAATGAGCCATCGGCCGCTGTCTCATCCTTTGGACACCATCGAGAATATACTCGCCTCCGTTGAAGGCAAGCGAAGAAGCTAAAGGTCTCATCGCAGTGCCGGCATTGCCGAGAAAAAGTTCCGCTTTTTTTACCGGGAAGTGACCGTTTACGCCGTGGACACGGGTCACTTCACTTTCCTCGTCAACCTGAACACCTAAAGTTCTCAGGGCACCGATCATCATCTTGGTATCTTCAGCCACCAAAAGATTGTGTAGCTCAGTAGTACCCTTACTTAAGGCCGATAAAAGAAGCACTCGGTTGGATATGCTCTTAGAACCGGGCAGCTTAACGGTGCCACCTACCCGGTGGATTGGATTTAAAGTCAGAACATCTTTCATCTTCACTCGACTATTTCCCGGGGAATACCAGTCCCCTCCTATTTCTCATTGCATTTTCAAAACAAGCTTCAATAGCTTTTCCATCGCCCAGATCAATATATGTTTGCAAACTCTCAAGCTCCTTGCGGTAACGAGTAAGCTCTTTTGACAAGGCCTCCCTATTAGTAAGGCAGATGTCGCGCCACATCACCGGTGAACTGGCCGCAATACGGGTAAAGTCTCTGAATCCGGCACCAGCCATCTTAAGTTTCGCATTCGGATCAGATTCCTTGGTAATCATGTCAACAAGACCATAAGCAAGTACGTGCGGCAGGTGGCTCACAGAAGCGAAAATCTCATCGTGCTGTTCCGGCGTCATCCTCTGGACGACGGAACCGACTTTCTTCCACCAGTCTTCTAGTTTGTCGACCACAGCCTTGTCCATATGTTCAGTAGGCGTAGATATAACAACTTTCTTATCAAAAAGGTCGCTAGAAGCCTGTTCGACACCTGGCAACTCCCCGCCTGCGATAGGATGGCCCGGGGCATATTGTCTGAATTTATCTCCCAACCCCTTTAAAGCAGCTCTAATAACAAATGTACGGGTCGAACCGACATCGGTGACAACGGCTCCCTCTTTTAAGTACTTACCCACTTCCTCAAAGACTTGGGGCATTGCCAATACCGGCACAGAGACCACCACAATGTCTCCTTTCCTTACGGCTTCTTTGATATTCGTGGTCACTTCATCGGCGACTTGAAGATCTTTAGCTTTTTCAAGCCGCTCGGGATTCAATCCGTAGGCAATGACCCAATCGACGATGCCCGCCTTTTTCCAGCTCAAAGCCATTGATCCCCCGATGAGCCCGCAGCCAATAACGGTCATCGTGGTCATTGCTTATCTCCAAACTCTTTCAATGCCCGTTTAAGCAGCTCGATGAACTTTTGGTTCTGAGACGGTGTTCCTACGGTCACTCGAATCCACTCAGGCAAATGATAGGAAGCCATGCGTCTGACAATCACGCCATTCTTCATCAGAAAATCGATGATCTGATCGGCCGGGCCTACCTTGACTGTGATGAAGTTGGCGTGTAATCCCATGTATTGCAAACCAAGCTCGTCAAATTGTTTAGATAAATATTCAAGCCCCTTCCGATTGACTTCAAGTGTCCTTTTAACGAAATCTTGGTCCTCAAGCGCGGCCAACGCGGCAATTTGAGAAAGATCGTTGACATTGAAAGGATGACGAACGCGGTTAAGCATTTCCAAAATACCCGGCTGCGCAATCGCATAGCCGACTCTAGCCCCTGCCAAGCCATACGCTTTGGAAAACGTTCTCGCAATCATCACATTTGGAAAGCGCCTAACCATCTCAAGAGAATCACACTGCAAGGCGGGCTCTAAAAACTCCACATAGGCCTCGTCAAAGAAAACCAGGATATGAGGTGGAACCTGATCAAGAAAGTGCAAAATGTCATTTTCTGCCAGGTATGTGCCCGTTGGGTTGTTAGGGTTAGTCAGGAAAATAAGCCTCGTAGTTGAATCGATGGCATCCAAGATAGCCTGAAGGTCGGCGTTGAAATCATCAGTCGCAGGAACTTCAACCGTCTTAGCTCCGCAAAGCTTTGCTACCATCGGATAAAGAGAAAACGAGTATTGCGGATAAATTGCAGTAGTTCCTTCAGAAAGCACCATCTGAGCGGTCAACCCTAGCAGTTCGCTAGAACCGTTTCCGAGCACCACCCAATTCTGCGGTACTCCATACTTGCGGGCGATTGCTTTTTGCAGATGATAGGAATCCGCGTCTGGATAGCGGTTCAAAGATAGGGCGGCCTTGGCGACAGCCTCTTTGACTTTTTCGGACATACCCGTAGGATTTTCATTCGAAACGAGCATGACGATATCTTCCGGTTTCAAGCCCAGTTCGGCGGCCACATCTTCAATTGGTTTGCTCGCCTTATATTTGTCCAAAGCCTGTACCCAGCTCGGTGTTTTTATTGTTGTGTCAGTCATAGTTTTGTTGCCGGTTGCGTGTTAGATCCAAAATCCTCCTCAATCGGGTAGGAACCTAAAATTTTCATGAATGAGCAGCTCTTTCTGAGATCCTCCAAAGCACTCGCGATGGCCGGATCTTTGACATGGCCTTCAATATCCATGAAGAAGAAATACTCCCAAGCCCCTCTTTTTGCGGGTCGGGACTCAAAATGCGTCATTGACACTCCATGATCATCAAGCGGCTGCAAGGCGTGATAAAGAGCGCCCGCCTTGTGAGGCACCGCAATAATCAAAGAAGTTTTGTCTTTTCCCTTTACCTTTGACGGTTCTGTCTTTTGATCGCCGAGTATGACAAAGCGGGTCCGGTTATTGGCTAAATCCTGAATATGGCTCTCAACAATCTGTAACCCAAAGGTGACTGCTGCCGCAGAACCTGCTATTGCCGCCGCCGTTGGATCCTCACTTGCCATCTTTGCCGCCTCGCCATTACTAGAGACGCTAATCCGGGGCAGATTGGGATAGTGATCATTTAACCAACCGACACACTGTCCGAAGCTTTGGGGATGAGAATAAATTTTTGTGATGTCTTTCATGGTTCCTGATTTCGATAACAAGTTGTGTCGAATCGGGATGGAGCATTCTCCTACGATGGAAAGGCTAGTTGCAGTCAAACTATCCATCGTCCGGTTAACCGAACCCTCGGAAGAGTTTTCGATGGGTACTACGCCAAACTGCGCTGTTCCGGCCTCAGTTGCTCGAAACACTTCCTCGATCTGATCACAGGGCATACCGTCAACGGATGAGCCAAACTGCTTAAGCATAGCCATTTCGCTGAAGGTACCTTTGGGACCAAGATAAGCAACTTTGGTCTTGTGCTCCAGAGAGCGGCAGGCACTCATGATTTCTCTAAACACGGCTTCAATCTGCTGGCCGGTCATAGCACTTTTGTTTATTTCCACCGCCTTTCTGATCACTTCCATCTCTCGCTCCGGATGAAATACCGGTGCTCCGAAATGACCTTTAATCTTGCCAATTTTTTGGGCTAAAGCCGCTCTTTTCTCCAGTAGTCCAACAATCTCGGCATCAACTTCATCTATTTGCTTTCGGATCGAAGCTACATCTTCTTTATCGCTCATGGTTTCTCCTGGTCCGCTAGGCATGATCTTCAGCAAATTTCTTCATGTAATCAGCCAAGGCCTCAACAGCTTCCATGCTGACTGCGTTATAAATTGAAGCTCTCATGCCGCCGACAATTCGATGACCCTTGATATTTCCAATATTTCTAGACTTAGCTCCATCGAGAAATATCTCATTCAAAGCTTCGTTTTTTAAATTGAAAACCACGTTCATGCGGCTTCTGCAATCTTTTTGAACGCAGTTCGTGTAGAACCCATCAGATTCATCAATTGTCTTGTAGAGCAGAGAGCTTTTTGCAATTGATCTTTTCTGCATCTCAGCAATCCCACCCTCTTTAAGAAGCCAATGACAAACGAGGTTAGACATATAAATGGCAAAGGTTGGAGGGGTGTTATACATGGACTCCGATTTGGCGTAAGTCTCGTAGTCAAGCATAGTCGGAGTTTTATCAGAAGTCCTGCCAAGAAGTTCTTTTCTAGCAATCACCACGGTTAAACCCGCTGGTCCGAAATTCTTTTGAGCTCCTGCAAAAATCAAAGCAAAGCGATCAACCGGAACACTCTGCGAGAGAAAGTCACTTGACATATCGGATATCAGCTTGACTCCAACCGTGGGGATAGCCGGATACCTGATTCCGTTTACCGTTTCGTTGGAACAGTAGTAAAAATAAGAGGCGTCCGGAGAAAGGTTGAGCTCATCGTCGGTGGGAGCTCTGTTTTCGGTCTGCGCCGCTATCTGTGCTTTACCCAACTTCTGCGCTTCAAGGAAAGCCTTCTTACTCCATACGCCGTTGACGGCGTAGTTGGCAGTACCCGATGCGATAAAGTTGAGCGGCACCATGGCAAATTGAAGATGCCCTCCCCCTTGCAGAAACATCACCTCATAGTCATCGCTGATCCCGTAGAGCTCCTTAAGCATATCCACAGTTTCGCGGTAGATACCGACAAAATCTTTTGAACGATGACTCATTTCTAGGATGGACAAACCCCGTCCTTTCCAATTGGTCATTTCCCGCGCCGCCTCTTCCAATACGGGAAGCGGCATGGCCGAGGGGCCTGCAGCAAAGTTAAAGATCCTATGGCTCATCTTTTTCCTCTTGTTCAATTTGAGCGTCCTTGGCATCAATTTCAGCTTGCTCTTTTGTTACTTCGGAAACTGCTTCTTTTTCGATGGTAACTTCATCGGCAGCATCACTGCCATCATCGTTTTCTGTGACTCTTTCGAGTCCCACAAGTTTGACGCCTTGAGGCATACTGATCAAGGTCACGCCCTGAGTGTTTCGACTCATCACGCGAATTTCGCTAACTCGAGTACGGACAAGTTTGCCGCTCGAATTCAAAAGAATGATTTCATCGTCTTCCTTGACTAGGATGGCAGCCACCACCTTGCCGTTTCTCTCAGTGGTCTGAATGGAAATCATACCCTTGGTACCTCTTCCATGCCGTGTGTACTCACCAATTGGAGTGCGCTTGCCAAAACCGTTTTCGGTTGCCGTCAGCACGCAAACATTTTCTTGGTTGGCTACCAACATAGCTATTGCTTTTTGGCCTTCCTCAAGCTTCATGCCGCGAACGCCAATGGAATTTCTTCCCGTCGAACGCACGTCATCTTCCGCAAAGCGGACCGCTTTTCCTGCATCGCTGAAAATCATCACATCACTCTTACCATCGGTAATTGCCGCTCCGATGAGTTGATCTCCCTCAAGCAGGTTGACGGCGATAATTCCAAGTCTTCTCTGGTTTCTAAATGCGGAAATCGGCGTTTTTTTGACGATGGCGCTCGAGGTTGCCATAAACACGTAAAGGTCTTTGTCATAGTCTTCGTCGGAGATCGGAAGAATGACGCTAACTTTTTCGTCCTCGGTCAGATCAAGAAGGTTGACGATCGGACGCCCCTTGGAAGCTGAAGAGCCCTCGGGTACATCCCAAACGTTAAGCCAATACAGGCGGCCCTTATTGGTAAAGCAAAGCAGGACATCGTGAGTTGTTGCCACAAAAAGTTGGCTAATGATGTCGCCCTCTTTCATCTGCGTGGCCTTCTTGCCTTGTCCACCACGTTTCTGGGCACGATACTCAGCGGAAGCCTGGCTCTTGATATAGCCGGTGTCAGTCAACGTCACAACCATTTCACGCAGCGGGATAAGATCCTTGGTCTTATAGCCCTCGGCATGAGCAACAATTTCCGTACGACGCTCATCTCCGTAGGAGCTTGAAATCTCTTGTAAATCCTCTGCAATTATCCTCTTGACCCGTTCTGGGCGCGCGAGGATATCTTTCAGGTCAACGATTTCTTCGGCAATGGCTTGGTAATCCGCTTTAATCTTGTCTTGCTCGAGACCTGTGAGACTTTGTAATCTCATCTGAAGAATGTTCTTAGCCTGACTCGATGACAGATGATAGAAACCATCGCTATCCAGTCCCAAGGACAAATCCTCGCTTTCCGGTCTTAAATCTGCTTTCTCGAGATTAGAGCGTTCAATGAGCTGCATGACAAGCTGGGCAGGCCATTTGCGGCTTGTCAAGCGTTGTTCCGCCTCTGCTCCATTGGGCGAAGACTTGATGATTTCAATGAAATCGTCAATATTGGCTAAAGCAACTGCCTGACCCTCAACCAAGAAAATCTTGTTCTTGGCGCGGTTAATACGGAAAATCGTCCTTCTCGTAATAACTTCCCGCCTGTGGAACAAAAACGCATCAATGATTTGTTTGAGATTCAGTAGCTTTGGCTGTCCATTCACAAGAGCAACCAGGTTGATGCCAAAAGAGTCTTCAAGCTTTGTTTCTTTGTAAAGATTGTTGAGAACCACGCTGGCATTGGCCCCTTTTCTAAGCTCGATTACACCTCTTAAGCCGTTCTTGTCAGATTCGTCACGGACAAACGAGATGCCTTCAATTTTCTTCTCGTTGGCCAGCATGGCAATCTTCTCAAGTAATTCGCGCTTGTTAACTTGGTAGGGAATCTCATCAACGATGATGGATTCTCTGTTTCCGTTATCCCACTCCTCGATATGGGTTTTGGCTCGGATGATAGCCTTACCCCTACCGGTGCGATAGGCTTCGTGAACGCCTTCTAGTCCATGAATAATGCCTCCCGTCGGAAAATCCGGGGCAGGTAGTACTTTGATAATCTCGTCGATTGTGCAATCGGGATTATCCAAAACCATCAGGCAAGCATTGACCGTTTCCACCAAGTTGTGTGGGGGTATATTGGTTGCCATACCAACTGCAATACCCGAGGAACCGTTTATCAGCAATTCTGGGAATCGTGTCGGAAGCACCGTGGGTTCCTGCTCACTTCCATCGTAGTTCGGTTGGAAATCCACCGTGTCCTCAGTGAGGTCAGCAAGCATCTCATCGGATATCTTTTTCAATCGAACTTCGGTGTAACGCATAGCAGCCGCGCCGTCGCCATCAACCGAACCGAAGTTACCCTGACCGTCAACGAGCGGGTATCTCATGGAGAAATCCTGTGCCATACGAACGATTGTCTCGTAGGCAGCGGCATCTCCGTGAGGATGATATTTACCGATCACGTCTCCCACGACACGGGCAGATTTTTTATGTGCCGTATTCCACCGGTTTCCAAGCTCGTTCATGGCAAAGAGCACCCTGCGGTGGACCGGTTTCAAACCATCTCTGACATCGGGAAGAGCACGCCCCATAATTACGCTCATTGCATAATTGATATAGGAGGTCTCCATCTCGGATTCAAGTGCTACCGGTATAGCCTCTTTGGCTTTCTGCTTGATTTCATCCCAGTCGATTTGCGACCGGGCATCTTTACGGCCTTTTTTTGGCTTTTGGGCTTGTTGGGCTTCTGTGCTTTCTTCAGGAGTCTCGTTGTTGTAGTTTTGATCGTTATCAGCCATTATTTATCCTTGTTGGCAATAGCAGTTGAATTAAAAAATTGCCGTGAATTTTACTTGAGAAATTCCCAAAAACCTCTTTAAATTCGCTCTAAGTTCGTTTTAGGGGCTATTTCGGTGATATCGTCTTGCGTTAGTATCGTAAAACGTAAGTATTAATCATGCTTGACATCCTTAGCCCGGGCCTCACCCTGAAACAGGGCTTTCTGCAGCCTCTTGGACTGACGGTCTACCGGCTCTCGAAAGATATCGGTGTGCCACAGACTCGTTTGAGTCAGATCATTGCCGGCAAAAGAGCCATATCGGTAGACACTGCTTTGCGCCTCGCAAAATATTTTTCTCTCGATGACAGCTTTTGGCTTGAAATCCAAATGGCTTACGACTTAAAGAAAGAAAAGGACAAAATTCAAGATGAGCTCGACCACATTGTGCCTTTTCAGCCTAGATCCAAAGGAACCTAATCATGCAAGTACAAACTATTCTCAAGCCTCATTGGATATTACCGATTAGACCCCACGGAGTTCTTTTAGAAGATCATTGCCTGGCTATTGATAAAGGGAAAATCACAGCTATTTTTCCCAAGGTGCGGGTGAATAATTTCGAGGCCAAGGAAGTCATCGACTTACCCTGCTCGCTTTTGATGCCGGGTCTGGTAAATTGCCACACCCACGCATCTATGAATTTGCTGAGAGCGGT
>CANQMZ010000016.1 GCA_947625105.1 uncultured Parasutterella sp. | reverse complement strand
TTAGTATTGTGGTTAACGTGGGCATTGTATCATAAAAAAGGATTAAAATAAAGATAATTGTTTAACAGTTCCTTAGTCAAATCGGAGGGCTTTTTTATGTCGGGGTGCGTCGATAGGTAAAAGGGACTGGCAACCATTGTTCTTCGAATTTTCCCCAGAGGAACTTGTTCCACATTTTCCAGGGAATAATCTTCGTGTACGACCCGAAGATCAAAACCGTTCCACATAGGATGAAAAGCGCCTACTTTTATTAATTCAATATCAAAACGTAAGTTTGGATGTTGAGCGGAGAAGCGGGCCAGAAGAGAGATGAACAATGTAGCGCCCACAGTAGTAGGAAACCCAATTTTTAGAAATCCATAATCCGCTTTGTTTGAGATCGGAGTTTGTGCCAGTTTTTCCAAGTTATGTACGTGTTCTTTCCAACTGTTAAACAATTCCCAACCGTCACGGGTAACTTGGCTGAAATGCTCCGAGGGAAAAAATAGAGTTCTACCCAACTCACGTTCTAAATTGAGAAGTAGAGAGGAAGCTTTTTTCTCGCTGATATTCAAATGGTTGGCACCGGGTGCCAGTCCACCAAGTTCAACGGTATGGATAAAAAGTTGCTGACTGAGTAGAAGGTTTTTCATAACGCAACACTAAAAATAACTTTTTCGGGATTGCTGCCTAGGAATAAAAAAATTTCTCAATAATAACTATGTCTGGCGCGAATCTTATATTAATGCTTCTACTTAGAAGAGTGTTGCGTTATTTTAATATTTCTCGTTTGAACGTAACATTCAAGACAGTGTCAAACTCAAAGGAGAAAATATGAAACGTCGTGCTTTACTTGGTTCTAGCCTTGTCGGCTTATCTGTTGCAGCCTCAACCGCTTCGGCACAGGCTGCAAAAACTTCACAAAAAGACAATTCACTCAAAACAGAAGAATATGACATCGTTATCATCGGTTCAGGTTGTGCCGGCTTGACGGCTGCTATCAATGCTGCCGATAAAGGGGCAAAAGTCATAGTGCTGGAAAAGTGTCCGGTTCCCTTTGGCAACACAATTTATGCTGGCGGAACTTTCAATGCGACCAATACTTTCGTGCAAAAACAGCAGGGTCTCAAAGATACGATCGAAGATTTTTATCGCGATATGATGATCGTGTCCAAGCAACGGGGTGATCCCGCATTGACCAAAATGTATTGCGAACTGTCCGGTCCGGCCATTCAGTGGTTAACTGACAGATGCGGCATTAAGTGGGAGCCCATTGTCACAGAGGTTTTCCCCGGATTGAATCGTGGCCATGTTGTCGCCGGACCGACCAAGCCGGGTGGCTCCCAGCTTATTAAACAGATGCTTGAAGTGGCTAAACAGAAAAACATTCCGATTGCGTTTAACACCAAAGTCATATCGCTGATTGGGGATGATCGCTTGAACGTACTTGGTGCAAGAGCCCTTGACAAGAATGGAGATCCTGTCAATTACATGGCAAAGGGCGGAGTTATTCTTTGTACGGGTGGCTTCCATGCCAATAAAGAGATGCTGACTCGCTACATGGGTGGAGGTGTGGCTTGGATGCCTATCCGTGGCTCAACCATGTTACAAGGTGAGAACATCCTCCTGACTCAGCCATTCTTCCCGAAGTACGTCAATATGGATCAATTCCACGCTGGACCTATCCACGGACCTACTCGAGCCAACCCGTCAATTATGGTTAATTACGGCGTAATACTGACTAAGGAAGGTAAGAGATTCCTCGATGAATCCAATACTTATGTCGCGGTCGCTCAACAATTGCCTAAGATGATTCCAGACAACTGGGCGTACATCGTCATTGATGATCAAGTGACTGGTGTTTCGACGATTAAGACTAGACTGGATCGATACATGGCCGCAAAAGCCCCAGTCTACACAGGCGACACCTTAGAAGAAATGGCAAAGAAGGCAGGCTTGCCACCGGCAGTTGTTGTTGAAACTATCAATGAATATAACGAAGCAGTCAAGGCAGGAAAGGCTGCATCTTTGACCCCTCCGAATACTCTAGAAAAACCCCGTCTGATCGAGAAAGGACCTTTCCGTTGCATACCTTTCCAAGGTGGCATTACGGCAACATTTGGTGGCCCAATGATTTCTAAGAAAGCTGAAGTCCTGAATATGGATAACAAGGCGATACCGGGTCTGTACGCAGCGGGTAACGCCATTGGCGGTCTTTTCTACAGTGACTACATTGTTGGTTCACAGCTGACAGCCGCGGTTATTTGGGGATTAATTGCAGCTGAAGAAGCTGCCGCAAGAGCTAAAGCAAAAGCCTAATTTGCCTGTCTAATTAAACTCTCCTTAATTTGCCGAAGAGTCATTGAGTAATTGATTCTTCGGCTCTTTCTTTTTGTAGTGGAGGGTAAACGATAAAAAGCGATTCTAAAGACCAAATAGGGGCGTTGTTATAATCCACAGGATTGTGTGTAGTCATCCTGCAAAACGGGTTGATTTGCCAAAAATTTAAACTGCGATTGGGACCGAAACGGCGTCTCAATGGCGATACGGAGTCATAGTGCAAAACAATATAATTCATGACGCCCGACCGGAAGCAGTACTCGTACTTGCGGACGGAGCTGTTTTTAAAGGGAAATCCATTGGTATTTCCGGTCATACCGTCGGCGAGGTGGTCTTTAATACCGCCATGACGGGCTATCAGGAAATCTTGACTGACCCGTCCTACATGGGACAGATTGTTACCCTTACCTATCCTCATATCGGCAATGTCGGAGTCAACCAGGAGGATGTCGAATCTAGCGGTGTTTACGTTGCCGGTCTTGTGATCAAAAACGAGTCTCTTGTCGTCTCCAACTGGAGAAGCCAGCGAAGTCTGGGTGAATATCTCAAGCAAAATGGAATCGTCGCAATATCTGATATCGACACTCGTCGATTAACTAGAATTCTTAGAACGAAAGGGGCGCAACCTGGCTGCATCATGGCTGCTGGCGCTGGAAATCTCACGGAAGCTCAAATCGCCGAGGCAACAAAATTGGCGGCCGATGCTCCGAAGATGGTCGGCCAACAACTGGCGACACAGGTTTCTTCCGACTATCTCTATGAGTGGGGCGAAGGTACTTGGAGAATGGATAACGGCTATGGACGCCCAGGTTCTTATCAGCCCGAAGAGTATTCTTTGAAAGTTGTTGCTTGGGACTACGGCATTAAGGAAAATATCCTAAGACTGATGGCCGACAGAGGAATTCATGTCACAGTGGTGCCGGCAGAGACGACTTTTGAAGAGGCCATGAAACTTGAGCCTGATGGGTTGTTTTTGTCCAATGGGCCTGGAGACCCGGCACCATGCGAATTTGGAATAGAGGTTGCGCAGAAGGCCATTGCCAATAAAGTCCCGCTTTTTGGTATTTGTTTAGGGCACCAAATTCTCGGGCTTGCCTGTGGCGGTCAAACCAAGAAGATGAAATTTGGTCACCATGGAGCCAATCATCCGGTCTTGGATCTGAGAACAAAACGTGTCTACATTACCAGTCAGAACCACGGTTTCATGGTTGACGTTGATTCCTTGCCATCCAATGTTCGACCGACACACAAGTCGCTGTTTGATGGCTCTTTGCAGGGATTCGAGTTAACTGACGCCCCTGTTTTCTGTTTCCAGGGCCACCCTGAGGCAAGCCCTGGACCGCACGATATCAGGGATTTATTTGACCGCTTTGTAACTAGCATGAAAAAGTCGTAATAAACCATGCCAACGACAAATCAACAACTCATCGTTTCGGCCTTGAATGAGGCAAAGCGCGGACTAGAGGCTCTGCTTTCCGATCCAATCCAGATTAAAAGGATTGAGCAAGCGGCCGATGTGATGATCTCCGCACTGAAAAAAGACGGAAAGATCCTTTCCTGCGGAAATGGGGGCTCACTTTGTGATGCCATGCATTTTGCTGAAGAGCTCTCCGGTCGCTATCGATTGAACCGTGCGCCGATTGCCGCAATGGCCCTGGCTGATCCATCACATATGAGTTGTGTGGGCAATGACTACGGTTACGACCTCGTCTTTTCCCGCTTTGTCGGTGCCATTGGAAAAAAAGGCGACGTGCTTTTGGGAATCAGCACAAGCGGCACGAGCAAAAACATAGTGTTGGCAGCTCAAGCGGCAAAAGAAAGAGGAATGAAGGTGGTTGTCCTGACGGGGAAAGTCAATACCCCGCTTGAGAACATCGCCGACGTGACTGTAGTCACTCCGGCGGGGCGCTTTGCCGACAGGGTGCAGGAACTGCATATCAAAGTCATCCACATACTTATTGAATTAATTGAAAAAGGGGTGGAAAAAACCCGAATCGCTGAGGAATAAAGAATGCCCAAGCGTACAGATTTGAAATCAATCATGATCATCGGAGCCGGTCCGATCGTTATCGGTCAGGCTTGTGAGTTTGACTACTCGGGCGCTCAAGCCTGTAAAGCTCTTAGAGAAGAGGGCTACAAAGTTATCTTGGTCAATAGCAATCCAGCTACAATCATGACCGACCCGCAGATGGCCGATGTCACCTATATCGAACCGATTACCAAAGAAGTCGTTGAAAGAATCATCGAAAAAGAGCGTCCGGATGCCATTCTTCCGACCATGGGTGGACAAACAGCCCTCAACTGCGCCATGGATCTTGCCAAACATGGAGTACTCGAAAAGTACGGTATCGAGTTAATCGGAGCTTCGCCGGTAGCCATTGAAAAAGCCGAAGATCGGCTAAAGTTCAAAGAGGCTATGGATAAGATCGGGCTCTCTAGTGCCAAGTCCGGCATTGCTTATTCCCTGGACGATGCCTTGAAAGTTCAAGCCAAGATCGGTTTCCCGGCTATCATCCGTCCGAGTTTTACCTTGGGCGGCTCAGGTGGAGGTATTGCCTACAACATGGAGGAATTCATCCAGATTTGTACCCGAGGGCTGGAATTGTCTCCGACCAATGAACTCTTGATTGAAGAATCACTTTTGGGTTGGAAGGAATTTGAGATGGAGGTCGTTAGAGACCGTAAAGACAACTGCATCATCGTTTGCTCCATCGAAAACTTTGACCCGATGGGTATTCATACGGGTGACTCCATCACAGTTGCCCCGGCACAGACACTGACCGATAAAGAGTACCAGATCATGCGGGACGCCTCGATTGCGATTTTGCGTGAGATAGGAGTCGATACTGGCGGATCAAACGTCCAATTTGCCATCAATCCCAAAGACGGGCGCCTGGTGGTGATTGAAATGAATCCGCGAGTGTCTCGTTCTTCGGCCCTGGCTTCCAAGGCAACTGGTTTCCCAATTGCCAAAATCGCGGCAAAGCTTGCTGTCGGCTACACATTAGATGAGCTTAGAAATGAAATCACAGGCGGAGCCACGCCGGCTTCTTTTGAGCCAACCATCGATTACGTCGTCGTTAAAACGCCCCGGTTTGCCTTTGAGAAATTCCCCAAGGCCGACAAGAGACTCACCACTCAGATGAAATCTGTTGGTGAGGTGATGGCCATTGGTAGAACATTCCAAGAAGCTTTGCAGAAGGCCATCCGTGGTCTAGAGACGGGGAAGGACGGGCTCAATGAGATGTCGACCGATCGACAGCTCGTCCATCATGAAATCAGTGAACCCGGCCCGGAAAGGCTGTGGTATTTAGCAGATGCTTTCCGTCTTGGTTACAGCATCAAGGATGCCTATAGGGCTACGAAGATTGATCCTTGGTTCCTCGCCCAAGTAAAAGATTTGGTCGATACAGAGGCGAGAGTTAAGGAGAGTTCTTTTGCCGCTATTAGCAAAGAAGAGCTCCTGTACCTTAAGAAGAAAGGTTTCTCTGACAGACGTCTTGGCAAACTATTGGGCGTCAAAGAAGACGAGATACGTCGCAAGAGGCATGAGCTCGGTATTAGGCCCGTCTACAAGAGAGTGGATACTTGCGCAGGAGAGTTCCCGACAGATACTGCTTATTTGTACTCAACCTATGAGGAAGAGGACGAATCCAAACCGACGGATCGTCGTAAGATCATGGTTCTCGGAGGTGGTCCGAACCGTATTGGTCAGGGCATTGAATTTGATTATTGCTGTGTGCATGCTTCTATGGCACTTCGCGAAGACGGCTATGAAACCATCATGGTTAATTGCAACCCTGAGACGGTTTCCACCGACTTTGACACTAGCGACAGACTGTATTTCGAGCCGGTAACGCTCGAGGATGTTCTCGAAATCATTCACGTAGAAAAACCCGAAGGTGTAATCGTCCAGTACGGTGGGCAAACTCCTCTGAAATTGGCTCGAGCCCTTGAAGCAAACGGTGTGCATATCATTGGAACCACGCCCGAATCCATTGATATTGCCGAGGATAGGGAAAGATTCCAGCAACTTCTGAAAAAACTCGGATTGCGTCAGCCGCCTAACAGAACGGCTAGGACTGAAGAAGAGGCTATTGTGATGGCTGAAGAAATTGGCTATCCGCTTGTCGTTCGTCCAAGCTATGTGTTGGGTGGAAGAGCCATGGATATTGTCCATGGAAGAAGCGGACTGGAGCGTTATATGAGAGAGGCCATGAAAGTGACCTTTGATTCTCCGGTGCTTCTTGACCGATTCTTGAACGATGCCGTTGAAATGGATGTTGATGCGGTATCCGATGGGAAAGAGGTAAGAATTGGAGGGGTCATGCAACATATTGAGCAGGCCGGAGTGCATTCCGGGGATTCTGCCTGTTCAATTCCTCCTTATTCCTTAAGTCCGGAGTTGGTCAACGAAATCAAGCGCCAAACGCGAGTCATGGCGAAGGCTTTGAATGTGGTCGGCTTGATGAATGTGCAGTTTGCTATCCAACATGCGTTTGAAGATAAGCCGGAAATTTTTGTTCTAGAGGTAAACCCACGTGCATCAAGGACGGTTCCTTTTGTATCCAAATCCTCCGGTCAACAGTTAGCTAAGATTGCTGCTCGCTGTATGGTCGGCCAGTCTCTTGAAGAACAGGGCAAACCGGTTGAAGTTGAGCTTGATCACTTCAATGTGAAAGAAGCGGTCTTCCCGTTTGCAAAATTCCTTGGAGTTGATCCGGTTCTTGGACCGGAAATGCGTTCAACAGGAGAGGCGATGGGTGTCGGTAAAACCTTTGGCGAAGCTCTATTTAAGAGCCAGCTTGGGGCCGATTCTGCCATTCCTAGGAAGGGCAGAGTGTTTATCTCAGTCAAAGATGAAGATAAACCGAGGCTTCCACTTTTGGCCAAGCAATTTATTGAAGCAGGTTACGAGCTGGTAGCCACTCGCGGCACTGCCAAGGTGATTAGAGAAGCCGGTTTCAAATGCGATGTGGTTAATAAGGTTTCCGAAGGTCGTCCCAATATCGTTGATGAGCTGAAGAATGGCACCATTCAGATGGTGATCGCGGTCGCTGCTGAAAACCGTTCCGAGATTTCGGATGCTTCTGCCATCCGTATTGCGAGTCTCGCCAACCACGTCACTTTCTATACCGCTATGGCTAACGCCCTGGCCGTCATTGAAGGTATTCAGCACATGGATGACACTGAGGTCTATTCCGAACAAGAGTTGATCTCGAAAATAAAGGGTTAAGTTATTTAATCTCGCCCTCTACGGAGGGCATCTTTTTAGCACGGTAGATAAGAAATGCCTTTTAATTTGAAGAATCGTAGTCTGTTGAGTTTGGTCCATCACAGTGCCGAAGAAATTGACTATTTGGTCGATTTAGCCGAAACACTGAAGAAAGCTAAGATGGCAGGTACTGAGAAGAAACTTCTCTGTGGCAAAAGCATCGCATTGGTTTTTGAAAAAACTTCCACTCGTACCCGCAGTGCTTTCGAGGTTGCAGCCTATGATCAAGGAGCCAATACAACATTTTTTGATCCTGACAGTTCTCAGATCGGTCATAAGGAAAGCATCAAAGATACCGCCAGGGTTCTTGGTTCCATGTATGACGCTATAGAGTTCAGAGGCTTTAAACAGGAGAGTGTTGAGCAACTGGCCGAGTATGCAGGAGTTCCTGTCTATAACGGGTTGACCGACGAGTGGCATCCCACACAGATGCTTTGCGATTTGCTCACCATGAAAGAGAGTAGTGGCAAAAAATGGCATGACATTAAGTTTGCCTATTTGGGAGATGCGAGATTTAACACCGGTAATTCTTTATTAATGGTTGGCGCGAAGATGGGCATGGATGTGAGAATCGGTGCGCCGAAAGCTTACTGGCCTAGCAAAGAACTTATTGAAATGTGTGAGGAATTTGCTAAGAAGTCCGGGGCCCGAATCACGATCACGGAAGATCCGTATGAAGCAGTTGACGGAGTTGACTTTATTCATACGGATATTTGGGTCTCCATGGGAGAGCCCAAGGAGGTTTGGGATGAAAGAATCAAAGCGCTTTTGCCTTACCAGGTTAACAAGGAATTGATGAAGGCGGCTAAGAATCCGCGAGTCAAATTCATGCATTGCTTGCCCGCTTATCACAATACGGAAACCAAGGTAGGAAAAACGGTCATTGAAGCCCATCCAGAGCTTGCCAAAGGAGTGGAAGTGACCGAGGAGGTTTTTGAATCAGACGCTTCTATCGTCTTCAAACAGGCAGGAAACCGACTTCACACGATTAAGGCGGTTATGGTTGCCTCTCTTGCTTAGAACAAAATAACTATCCGTTTTATCCGCAGTGAGTTATCATAGCGGACATGATTTTGAGGGCGGCATTCAGCCGCCCTAGCTTTTGGAATAGAAAAGATGCCGATACCGATTACTGCTAATGGGGCTAAGTTGTTAAAGGATGAGCTTCAACGCTTGAAGACTCAGGACAGGCCTGCCATTGTCAAGGCGATAGCAGAGGCTCGAGAAAAGGGCGACCTCTCGGAGAATGCTGAGTACGATGCCGCTCGCGAGTCGCAAGCTTTTATTGAAGGGCGTATCGCAGAGCTTGAAAGCAAAATCTCTCAGTTCCAAGTGATTGATCCCACCACACTGACCAATACCGAGAAAGTGGTCTTCAGTGCGACGGTGACCGTTGAGGACGTTGAAACGGGAGATCAGCAACGCTTCCAGATCGTCGGCGTCGATGAAAGCGATTCCAAACGAGGAAAAATCTCGATAGCAAGTCCTATGGCTCGGGCTCTTATCGGAAAATCCGAAGGCGATGTGGTTGAAGTCCGAGCCCCTCAGGGTGCGAGCGAATACGAGATCATTGCTATCGAGTACATTTAGAAAATTTTATTTGGTCCTTTTGCTCCGGGCCGCTACACCCTTGTTGACCATCCTGGAGCCAAGCGTTCTTCCCTTGGCCCCGACGGCTTTCACTTGGCCTTTCGGGGTTTTGCCTTTCTTCATTGATTTGGCTTCCCAAGGGAGGCTCTTAGCGCTTTTTTTCTGCCCCTGGATCTTTTCGGTTAGACGCTTGCGTTGGTTTCTCGCTTTAGCGCCGGTCTTACGGGGTTTCTTGGCGGCGACCTTTTCCTGGTCGTCTTTTGTTTTCTTCTCAGGCACGGGTCTGAAGAGCACAAACAGTTTTCCAATCAATTGGATTTTGGCAGCTCCTAATTCTTCGGCTAGGGCGTTGTATATTTCTACTCGCTCTTCTCGTTCGTCTCCGGGAACCCTTACCTTGATGAGACCGTGGGCGTCAAGAGCCCGGCTCACTTCCTTTTTGACGGCATCGGTAAGACCGTTGCTCCCTAGAAGGACGACAGGGTCGAGATGATGGGCCTGAGCTCGAAGTGCGATTAATTGTTCTTTTGGAAGCTTCAGTTGTGTCATGATGTGCGGGTCTCCTAATCGAGCATTACTCAATAAAACCATGAAAGTCGAATCTGAAAAAAAATTGAGATCCAACCCGGCATGGATCAAGCGCCATATTACCGATCCCTATGTGAAACTGAGTGTTCAGGAAGGCTACAGGGCGCGTTCAGCCTATAAGCTTAAAGAGCTTGATGATAAGGAAAAATTCATCAAAGCGGGCGAATCCATCGTTGAATTGGGTGCTGCACCGGGTTCATGGACTCAGGTGGTCAAGGAGCGCCTAAGCGATAAAGAGGGAAATATTCGGGGGAAAATCATCGCGCTTGACATATTGCCCATGGAACCGGTTGATGGTGTTCTTTTCATCCAAGGAGACTTCCGCGAGGAAGAGGTGCTTAACAAACTCAATGAAACGCTTGCCGGAGAAAAAGTTGATGTGGTGCTTTCCGACATGGCGCCAAACCTTTCAGGAGTGGCAGTTGCTGACGCCGCTCGATGCCTACTACTTGACGAACTAGCTTTGGAGTTTGCCATTGACAATCTGAAACCAACAGGCGTGATGGTTTGCAAGGTTTTTCAGGGAAGCGGGTACTCCCAATTTGTTGAATCTTGTAAAAAACATTTCAAGACAGTTTTGGTTCGTAAACCCGCCGCCTCGAGAAGTTCTTCGGCAGAGGTTTATTTGGTATGTAAGAATTTGAAATAATTTAAAAAATTTATTCCAACTCCTCGCTTTGAACCAAGCAAAATTTAAGAGTCGACTGATAGAATCAACCCTACTTTTAGAGTGAGTTTTAACTTCAATTGCTTAATCACCTTTGAGGTGAAGTTTTTTTGTGCCACTTAAGAATGTCTCAAGATTTTGTACATCTTCGAATGCATACGCATTATTCCGTAAAAGACGGAATTATTAATCCCAAACAGATCATTCATCGGGCAGTTGCCTCGGAAATGAAAGCGTTGGCTATAACCGACATGGGGGTACTTTTTGGAGGAGTGGTTTTCTATAAGGCGGCGAGGACAGCAGGTGTTAAGCCGATTTTAGGCGCTGACGTTTGGATCCGAAACGAATACAACCAAGAGGATCCTTACAGAATGCTTTTACTGTGTCATAACTATGACGGTTACTTGCAGTTGTGCGAGCTTTTGACAAGGGCATGGCTTCAAAATCAGTACAAAGAAAAAGGAGAGATTGAATTAAGTTGGCTTACTCCGGAAAATACAAGCGGCCTCATTCTGTTGTCTGGTTTTGATCAAGGGTCAATCGGAAAGGCGCTTTTGCACAAGAAGAAAAAAGAAGCTATTGAAGAGGCTAAAAAGTTCACCAAGCTTTTCCCGAATCGTTTCTACCTGGAATTGCAAAGGGCTGGAAGAAGCCACGACGAATCACTGGTTCAGCAAACAGTCGAGTTGGCTAGAACATTGGAGATTCCTGTTGTCGCCACCCATCCGATCCAGTTCGAAAAGCGAGATGATTTCATGGCTCATGAAATCAGAGTGGCGGTGGCACAAAATCTGACCATAGGAAATCCGAATCGCCCAAAACTTTTTACTCAAGAGCAGTATTTCAAGAGTCGAGAAGAGATGATTGAACTCTTTTCCGATATTCCAAGCGCATTGGAAAATTCAGTGGAAATTGCCAAGAGGTGTAATGTTGTTTTAAAACTGGGTAAACCACAGCTCCCGGTGTTCCCGACTCCCGAGGGAATGTCTCTGAAAGATTACATGGCGCAGCTTGCTCGTCAGGGTCTTGAGAGAAGAATGAAAGTTCTTTACCCGGACGAGGAACTTAGGAAAGAAAAGTTTCCCACCTACTCGGCAAGGCTTGAAAAAGAGATCGAAATCATCCAGAAGATGGATTTCCCAGGCTACTTCCTTATCGTTCAAGACTTCATTAATTGGGCTAAAACTCATGGCTGCCCGGTAGGTCCTGGCCGTGGTTCCGGCGCAGGTTCCCTTGTGGCTTATTGTTTGGGAATTACTGATCTTGATCCTCTTGCGTATAACCTGCTTTTTGAAAGATTCCTTAATCCGGAACGCATTTCGATGCCTGACTTCGATGTGGACTTCTGTCAAAACAACCGCCAAAGGGTTATCGAGTACGTCAAGCAAACGTATGGAGACGATTCGGTAAGCCAGATTGCGACATTTGGCACGATGGGTGCTCGAGGTGTGGTTAAAGATGTTGGACGTGCTTTGGACTATCCCTACGGAGAAACCGATCGCCTGTCCAGGATGATTCCGAATAAGCCGGGACAAAATGTTACGGTTCGCGATACCTTAGATAAGATTCCCGAGTTCCGGGATGAGGTAAGAAACAACCCTCGATACAGGACCTTGGTTGAGTTTGCCCTTAAATTGGAAGGGACCATCCGAAGCATTGGCATACATGCCGGCGGAGTGTTGATTGCTCCGAGAAAACTCATTGAATTCTGTCCGCTTTATGCTGCTGATATGCTTCCCGAAAACGTTATCAGCATGTTCGATAAAAAGGACGTGGAAGATGTCGGTTTGGTTAAATTCGACTTTCTTGGATTGACCACACTTACCATCATTGAGCGTTGCTTGGATTTTATTGAAGCAAACACCGGTACTCGACCGGATATAGAGCACTTGGTGCCGAATGATCCAGAAGTATTTAAGACAATATTCCAAGAAGGCGAAACCTGTGGGGTCTTCCAGTTTGAATCTCCTGGAATGCGAAAGCTTTTACGCGATGCGCGACCCACAAAATTTGAGGATCTCATTGCTCTTAATGCTTTATATCGTCCGGGTCCGATGGATCTGATACCGGATTATTTAGACATCAAGGCCGGAAAAAAGCCTGCCGTATATGCCGATGATCGGTTGATTCCCGTTCTTGAGGAGACCGGCGGAATTATGGTCTATCAGGAACAAGTGATGCTGGTTGCCCAGATCATCGGGGGATACTCACTTGGCGGAGCTGACATTCTCAGACGGGCCATGGGCAAAAAAGATAAAGCAGAGATGGAGCGTCAGAGTAAGGTCTTCATTGAAGGTGCGGCTAAAAACGGTGTTAGCAAGGAAGTTGCAACTGAACTCTTCTCTTTAATGCAGAAGTTTGCGGGCTATGGATTTAATAAATCGCATGCTGCCGCATATTCTTATGTTGCTTACAAGACAGCGTGGCTTAGACATTACTACCCGGCTGAGTTCATCGCGGCCAACTTGTGCGAAGTGATGGATAACTCCGACAAGATGCTTGATTTCATCCGCGATGCCAGGAGACTGGGGATTACCGTTTTAGGACCGGATATCAACCAAAGCGATTTCTACTTCACCTGTCCGAACAGTAAAACAATCAGAATGGGGCTAGGTGCCATCAAGGGAAGCGGTTTTAATACGTCGGAAGCGATTAAGAAAGTAAGAAACGATGGACCTTATAAAGACATATTTGACTTGACGAAACGAGTCGGTGTCAGCTTCTTTAGTCGTAAGCTTTTAGAGGCTTTTGCCATGGCAGGCGTCTTTGATTCTTGGGATAACAACCGCCGGATGTGGTATGAGAACGCGTTCAAGGCGTTGCAAGTTGCCCAGGAGAAAGAGCAGTCTAAAGATCAAATGGGGCTCTTTGGGGATGCTGCGGAAGTGGCCGATGAAAATCTGCTTACCGAGGCCAAGCCATGGTCAATTAGAAACAGCTTGGATAGAGAATACTCGGTTCTTGGCTTTTACCTGTCCTCACATCCGGCAGAGAGCTATCGTAAGGAGTTTGATGGTTATGGGGCCGTGGCTATCGATAGGCTCGATAGACAAACCGGCAGGCTCAAAGTGTTTGGAATGTATAAAGGATTCGATCAAAGGACCATGCAAGACGGAAGTCCTATGGCATTGCTCAGCCTAGAGCTTGCCGATGCAGACTTAGCCATCAGAGTGGACCAAAGTTTGATCGATAAATTTAAAGCGGAATGTGCAGAGATTCCTGTTGGAGAAATGGTCTTGGTTTATGCCGACAAGTCTCTAACGAAACAAAATTCTTTGCGGATGCAGGCTATAGAGATATCACCTTTGTACAAACTCAGATCCAAAAACGGTGCTAAAGTGGTTATCAGGCCTGTTCAAAATAGCGATCCGGCCGAATTAAGGCGCCTACTTCTCGATACAAAACTTACTCACAAAGAGCACAGAATGGGCGTATTCATCGAATTTAACAAATTAGGAGCCAGGGCAAGGATTCATCTGCCGGATGATTATTCAATAGCAGCCGATTGGAAGGTTCTCTGCGAAATAGAAAATTCAGCTCAAGTCGATGATGTCAAGATCATTTACAGTGGCGGCTAAATGGGGTCTTCCATGGGCTTGCGGTTTTAACGGGTTTTCAAGAGGTTAACCATTCTGGGAACTGTGACAGTTAGACGGAACTTAAAAAAGCTCAAAAATAGCCGGCATGGGTTCAAATTCTGCTCCGATAATGGTATCTTTACTAACCAAATTTGCCCCCATATGTAGGGGAGTGTGTAAAAATCTATTCACGACTAATCGGCCTCGCGGCCTTTTGGCTTAAGGTGGGACATTGAATAAAAACAATTTATTTGCCAAGTTGGCGATTTGGATCGTCCTTGCTTTGGTTCTGTTTACGGTCTTTAAGCAGTTTGAGACAGCTAAGCGTTATGCCGCTCCTGAACCGCAGACGAGTTATACCCAGTTTATGGACCAGGCCAAGGATGGCAAGATCAAGCGGGTAGATGTTCAGGGAAGAACATTGACGGTTACTCCGGTCGAGGGCCAGCCTTATAAAATCACAGCTCCCGGAGACTTGTGGATGGTTGAAGATCTGCGCAAGGCGGGAGTGCAAGTCTATGGGCAGCCTGACGAAGAACAAAGTTTCCTAACCACCGTCTTCGTATCCTGGTTTCCGATGATTCTACTGATTGGCGTGTGGATTTTCTTTATGCGCCAGATGCAGGGTGGAAGAGGCGGGGCCTTTGGTTTTGGCAAATCCAAGGCAAGGATGTTAGATGCCAATAACAATACCATTACGTTTCAGGATGTGGCCGGTTGCGATGAGGCCAAAGAAGAAGTAAGCGAACTGGTTGACTTTTTGAAGGATCCGACCAAGTATCAGAAGCTTGGCGGCCGTATCCCAAGAGGAGTTCTTCTCGTAGGTTCTCCCGGAACCGGTAAAACTTTGTTGGCAAAAGCGATCGCCGGTGAGGCTAAAGTGCCGTTCTTTACGATCTCGGGCTCTGATTTCGTTGAAATGTTTGTCGGCGTTGGTGCCGCTCGTGTCAGAGACATGTTTGAAAATGCCAAGAAGAATTCGCCATGCATTATTTTCATTGACGAAATTGACGCGGTAGGTCGCCAAAGAGGTGCCGGACTTGGTGGTGGCAACGACGAAAGAGAGCAGACTTTGAACCAGATGCTCGTTGAGATGGACGGCTTTGATACCAACTCTGGTGTGATCGTTATCGCTGCGACTAACCGTCCGGATGTGCTTGACCCAGCATTGCTCAGACCAGGTCGTTTTGACAGGCAGGTGGTGGTACCCCTTCCTGATATTCGTGGTCGAGAGCAAATTCTCAAAGTTCATATGCGCAAGATTCCTGTAGGAGCCGATGTCGACGAGGAGATTCTCGCCAGAGGTACTCCGGGATTTTCTGGCGCAGACCTTGCCAACCTGGTAAATGAAGCAGCCTTATTTGCAGCTCGCCGTAACGGGCGCGTTGTGGCCATGGAAGACTTCGAAAGGGCAAAAGACAAAATCATGATGGGCGCAGAGCGTAAAGCCATGGTGATGAGCGAAGAGGAACGCAAAAACACTGCTTATCACGAATCAGGTCACGCTCTAGTGGCAAAACTCATGCCTAAGAGCGATCCCGTGCACAAGGTCACCATTATTCCGAGAGGTCGTGCATTGGGTCTAACCATGCAGTTGCCGGCAGAAGATCACTATGCCTATGACAAGCAGTATCTGCTCACTAGAATTTCCATTTTGTTTGGCGGCCGTATTGCTGAAGAAGTATTTATGCATCAGATGACAACGGGTGCTTCCAACGACTTTGAACGTGCTACCCAAATGGCGCGCGACATGGTGATGCGCTATGGCATGAGCGAGAAAATGGGTCCGATGGTCTATGGAGAAAATGAGAACGAAGTTTTCTTGGGTCGTTCGGTGACACAAACTAAGCACGTCTCAGAGGAAACCATGCAACAGGTTGACGCTGAGGTACGCCGTATCATTGACCAGCAGTATGCGGTGGCTCGTAAGCTCATTGAAGACCATCAGGAAGAAATGCACAAGATGGCCAAAGCGCTGTTGGAGTGGGAGACGATTGACTCCGAGCAGATCAACGACATCATGGAAGGTAAAGATCCTCGCCCGCCTAAGCGGTTGCCAAAGGCTAGAAGAAAGCCGAATAGCACCGATACCACCGATGAGACTCCGGTAGCAAGGGCTCCGAAGAACGAGGTGCAACCGCCCGCCGGTGAGCAAAAGGGTATGGACTTTGGTCCGGATACGGAAAAAGGTCCCGTTCCCGGAGAAGACAATGACAATCCTGATGGACCGGGAATAAAGGATGTTCCCAGGTTGTAAGTCGAGGAGAAAAGGATTAAGACCGCTTCGGCGGTCGTTTCCTTAAATGAGAAGATGCAAGAAGATTTGGAATTTAAAGCTGAAGAACCAGACGGTGATTTTGACGAAGACGAAGTCAAGATTCCCGAGATTAAAGGCACAAAAAACTATATGACGCCTGTCTGCTACGAGAGGCTTTTGGCAGAGCGTAAAAATCTAGTAACCGTCGAGCGGCCCGAGATTGTTAATGTCGTAGCCTGGGCGGCTTCCAATGGAGATCGCAGCGAAAACGCCGATTATCAATACGGTAAAAGACGCCTGCGCGAGATAGACCGCAGGATCCGTTTTTTAAACAAGCGGCTTGAAAACTGCCAAGTCATTGATATTGCTAAAAGGCCGCCAACTGATCAGATATTTTTTGGCGCAACCGTGCTCTATGAGGATGACCTCGGTAAAGAGTACAAGGTTCGCATCGTTGGAATTGATGAAGCGGACGCTTCTGTCGGAGACGTCTCATGGGTCTCTCCAATTGCAAGAGTGTTGCTCAAGCATTATGAGGGAGACACAGTACTTTTGCCAACACCTAAAGGGGTCCGTAAACTAGACATCCTAGAGGTAACCTACGATGTCAATCCTCCAGGCAATCCGCTTGATATGTAAACCTAATCTTTGGCCCGTAAAGCCATGCAAAAAGAACAATACCTTTCTGAATTTGATTTCTATCTTCCCGATTCGCTGATCGCCCAGTATCCTCTTGAGGACAGGGCGGCTTCAAGACTTCTGCATGTTAGGGCGGATGGGACAGTTGAGGATTTGCGCTTTAAAGACATTCTCGATTTGCTTCGGCCTTCCGATCTTCTGGTCTTTAATAACACCAAAGTGATCAAGGCCCGGTTATTTGGTCATAAGGAAAGCGGGGGAGCTGTCGAAGCGATGACCGAGAGAGTGACAGGAGAATTCGAAACACTGTCCATGATGCATGTCAGCAAACCGCCGAGACCAGGGACTAAGCTTATTTTTGATGGGGCCAGTGGCGAAGAGAAAGCCATGGCGGAAGTTCTAGGACGTCAAGGTGAGTTTTATCAATTGAAATTTTCTAGGCCTGTATTTGAAGTATTAGAAGAGTTTGGAAACGTGCCATTACCTCCTTATATCCAGCATGAGGCTTCAAAGTCTGACGAGAGCCGCTATCAGACCGTGTACGCCAAGTATCCCGGAGCGGTAGCCGCCCCGACTGCTGGTTTGCACTTTACCGAAGAGCTTTTGCAGCAGATAAAACGAAAGGGCTGCGAGGAAGTTTTTGTGACACTTCACGTGGGAGCCGGTACTTTTCAGCCTGTGCGGGTAGAAAAGCTTTCTGAACATCATATGCATTCGGAGTGGTACTCCATTGGCGAAGAGGCTGCCCAAAGAATCAACCGTGCAAAAATCGAGGGCCGAAGGGTTATTTGTGTTGGTACGACGAGTTTAAGGACAGTTGAAGGATCGGCTTGCACCTCCGAAGACGGCTTGGTTAAAAGCGGATCGGCTGAGACAACCCTTTTTATCACTCCGGGCTATGAATTCAAGGTTTGCGATGCGATGGTGACAAACTTTCATTTGCCGAAATCAACTCTGGTAATGCTTGTCAGTGCGCTTTGCGGAAAAGAAGAAATTATGAGAGCCTATGCCCATGCGATAGAAAAAGGTTATCGATTTTTTAGCTATGGCGATGCTTGCTTCTTGGAGAAAAAGGTTTAACAATGTCCTTAAAATTTGAAGTCATTAGAAAACACGGAAAGGCTAGAAGAGGCGTTCTTACCTTAAATCATGGTGTTGTTCAGACGCCTGTTTTCATGCCGGTGGGAACCTATGGCACCGTCAAAGCAATGTCTCCGTTGGAGCTTCATGAAATAGGAACGCAGATTCTTTTGGGCAATACTTTTCATCTTTGGTTGCGACCCGGGTTGGATGTTATTAGCGAGCACGGAGGGCTTCATGGCTTTATGGGGTGGAATAAGCCGATCCTTACCGACTCTGGCGGGTTTCAAGTTTTCTCCCTAGGTAAGTTGCGAAAGATCTCGGAGGAAGGCGTCCGGTTCGCTTCCCCTATTAACGGGGACAGGCTTTTCCTTACCCCTGAAATATCCATGCAGATTCAGAAAGTGCTGAATTCCGACATTGTGATGGTTTTTGATGAGTGCACTCCTTATGAGATTGACGGAAGGGCGGCAAAATGCGAAGAAGCTGCTGCTTCCATGAGGCTTTCATTACGGTGGGCTAAAAGATCGAAAGAATCTTTTATCGAGCAGGCTAACCCGAATGCGTTGTTTGGCATCGTCCAAGGAGGAATGTTTGAAGAACTCAGGGACGAGTCTTTGAGCGGCTCGCAGGAAATAGGTTTCGATGGTTACGCTATTGGGGGACTCTCCGTTGGCGAACCCAAAGAGGAAATGCTTCGGATACTGGATCATTTAAGTGGGCGCATGCCTGAAGACAAACCTCACTATTTGATGGGTGTTGGAACACCGGAAGATTTGGTGGAGGGGATTCGCCAAGGCATCGATATGTTTGATTGCGTTATGCCTACACGGAATGCTCGAAACGGCTGGCTTTTCACACGCTATGGCGACGTAAAAATAAGAAATTCCAAGTACAAGCATGACTTGCGACCACTAGATCCTACTTGTGACTGTTATTGTTGTCGCAATTTTTCCAGAGCTTATTTGCACCATTTGCAGAAAGTCAACGAGATCCTTGGGGCAAGGTTGAATTCAATTCACAATCTCAAGTTTTATCTCAACCTAATGGAAGAAATCAGAGCGACAATGGACGCCGGAACCTTTGAACAATGGTGTTGGAAGTTTAAAGAAGATCGCCAAAGAGGGGTTGACTGAGTATAAACCTGAATTCTCCAACATTTTATACAAGTAAAAGTTTTTTCGCCCACCAAACTGCCTTTATAAGTGAAGATACTGATGGTTTATGAAATCCCTAGTAGTCTTTTTTACATGTATAATAATATACAAGTATTACTGGAGATCATTATGACTACTTCTGCCATCGAGAGGCTGCCGGCCAATGCAAAAATCCAAAAATCAAAAAAGAAAGATTATGTTTATGTGATTACGGGGTACACAAAAGCAGCGACGTCCAAAAACCCTTATCGCTGGAATGCCAAGAAAGAATACATCGGTTCTATCGAGAAAGGAAAGTTTGTCCCCAATGCCCGCTACCTGGTTGGACAGAAAAACGCACTGACAGTGGAACAAGCGGAACTCATCGATTGGGATTCAAAAATAGCCGGGCCAACGTTACTTTTGTACCAAGCAGCCAAACAAACAGGATTAATCGAAGATATGCAAGGACTGTTTAGTCAAAAGCAGATCAATGTTCTACTGACGTTGGCTTTCTTCGAATTAGATGAAGGATCCTCTCTATACAGGCTACCGGGTTGGGGGAGCATCACGGCAACACCGGGTGGGATTGATTTGAGTTCGTCCGAAATCACGCGAATTCTCACTGAGATAGGAGAACTTGAAAGCTCAAAAGAAAACTTTTTTCAACGCCGGATTAATAGGCTCAGCTGTGACGAATACTTATCCTATGACAGTACAAAACTTGAGAGCGAAGCCTTGCGAATTACCGATGTCATGTTTGGTCCAACAAAAGCAGGAGGATTTGCCAAGGAGATTACTGTCTCGGTTTTGTGTGGGCACAAAAGCCGCATGCCGGTTTTGCTTGAATCAAGCCCGGGAAATTTAGCCGATATCAGTACGGTCGGAGATTTAATTCACCGTTGGGAAGTAATGGGTTCCCATCCGATAACCTTCGTCTTTGACCGCGGTTATGAAAGTACGTACAACCTGGCTGAACTCAAAAAAGCGAACATACGGTTTTTAATGTGTATATCCATTTCCCAGAAATTAGTTCAAGATAAGATCCGTGAGACACTTCATCAATTCTGGGAACCAAGAAACCATATTGATCAGATTGAGGGCTATGGCATCAAGATCCCCATCAAATGGCCATCTATAGCTAATGATCCCAATTCAGAAAAGATTGATCTTTACTTGTATTTATTCCGGCCCAGTCTAACATGCGCCGCTTCCGAGGACGCCTTTTACAGTAAGCTCTCGGATTTCGAACAACAACTCAAACAGGGTAGGTTCAACGGAAAATCCAAACTGATGAGATACTTTTATAACTCTGGCGATACCGACAATCCTAGTTGGCAAAGAAATTTTGACTTGATCAACGAAGAAGTCAACAGCATCGGTTTTTTTGCGTTTATTTCTTCGGAAAATTTGGCTACAGATACGGCCATCAACATCTACAGATCTAGAGACTGGGTTGAAAAAGGGTTCAACATCTTGCAAAACAAGTGTGACATGGACAGCCTAAGAGTACACAAGAATCAAACTTTAAAGGCTAAGCTTTTAGTCGGTTTCATAGCCATGACCTTGGTTAGTTATTTTTATCGGCAAATGGATCTTCCCAGTGGCGACAAGAAGAGTGCTTTGCGGAAAAACTATAGATTTGAAACATTACTTGACGAATTTAAAACTGTCCGCTTAGTGTCGGTCCCAGGTCATGAGCCTTGGTTACAAAATGCTTCAAAGAAACTGTCGCTTATTGCCGATCGGTTAGGTTTGGGTGAGGTGTTCTCTCAATCGCTGAACTTTTATACAAGTAAGTAGAGAATTCAGGTATAAAACAAAAGCTCTCGATGTGAGAGCTTTTGCGCTTCAGAGCTGTACTCTGAAAATCTGGCAAGTGCGTGAACTACATGATGTACATCAAAATTGTCACGACAACGACAGAGACCAACACAGGGAGGGCTGTTCTCTTGGCAACCTGCATCGGGTTAACTCCGGCAATACCAGCCAGAATAATGACACCACCGGCCACTGGAGACATGGAACGACCGAGGCCCGCCGCAATCTGAGCAACTGCACCCAGTTGAACGATCGTCATGCCGAAGTCATGAGCATGAGGAGTAATTGCTTCGTTAAAGGCAAGAGCGGCAGCGTTGCCAGAACCGGAAATAACAGCCATCACGAATGGGCCAGCCGAAGCGGCAAACATGGCTACTGACTGGGAACCTTTCATAGCGTTGACCATAGCTCCGGTCAGACCAATGGATTTCATACCGGCAGCAAATAAAGCTGCTGCGGCGATAAGGATCACTACATCGCAGAAACCGTCACCAGCACCGCGGCAGAATCTCTTAAACGTATCACCTGTCTTTTGTTTGTTGCAAATGGCTACGATCAGTCCAACTACCGTACCAATCAGCATACACATCGGAACGGAGAAGACTTTGTTTGGCAACCAACCAACTTGATCAGAAGCAATGATCAACAGGAAAAGCGGGAGAATAGGGATCACAGCCATGATCGGATTGATCTTGAAATTAGCGAGTTCAGCGGCTCTTTGTGCATCGAGTTTGACCGAACCTACACCTTCTTTCAAGAATTTACACACGATGGCCAAAATGACAGCCAAAACCACAGCAGAAATAGCGCACGGCAGGGCTTCTTCCATGATCACGATCATGGCGTCAGGAGAGGCGATTTCTTTTGCATCGTAGGCAATTGTGGCAATTTGCGGATTGAACATCAAACCGGGACTGACAACGGAACCCCATGTTCCGGCAAAGACCGCGGCGGCTGCCATAGCCGGATTTACGCCAATGGCAATCAGGGCAGGAATGAGCAACACACCAACAGCAGCGGCAACGCCGGCAGCCGATGGAAGAATAATATTCAAAACCCATGTGACAAGGAATAGTAAATAAATAAAGTGCTTATTTATCTGATTTTGTGGTAGAATGTAAGCATCAGGTTTGGAAGCACGAA
>CANQMZ010000015.1 GCA_947625105.1 uncultured Parasutterella sp. | reverse complement strand
ATGAGGAATTAATTTTTTCCTTTCCTAAGGCTAGAAGACTTTGAGCCGCCTCCCATTGCGCCTGAAGCTGTTTCATGCCGTTGATGTATCTCTTGGGAGACCAAGTGACAATTAAATGAGGTTTGGATTTTGTCTTTTCCTCAGTTGAAGATCCCGGGCTGTTCTCCTCCTGTTCATCTTTTAGTTCGGCTTCTTCCAGTTCAAACGACTTGTACCGCCAAAGCAACTCGCCGCTTTCCGAGTCATAACGATTTTTCCATCCCGTTTCTTTAAATATCTCCTCGATCCTCGCCTTCGCAAGACGTTGAATCGTGTGAGCAACGATGTAATCACAACCCGCACCCCTTAGCTCCGATAGATTGCTTTTACTGTTCAAACCCCGGTCGGCTACCACGATGACCCGCCCCGCCTCCAGGGCTTTTTTATAGGCTTCCACCACGGACATGAGCGTCTTTGTCTCGGCCGTGTTGCCTTTGAAGACTTCATAGTTGAGGGGAATGCCGTTCCTGTCAATGAGCAACCCCAAGACCACTTGCGTCTCGTGCGTCCGATGTTCTTTAGACATGCCTTGATCACGAAGACTGTCCGCCTCGAAGCTTTCAAAATAAAAGGTGGTCACATCATAAAAAACCAGTGTCGTGTCTCGGGGCAAAATCTTCTCAGTCTTTCCGGTCAGATACCTGATGATGGTGTCTTTGCGTCTGGAGATTTGTCCCAAGGCATCGTAGAGGTTGTCGAGTTTAAGATGGCCTTGGTAGTTGAAAAAGAATTGAGGGGTATGTCTGATCATCTTCCGGCGTGAACCTCTCAGAAGCATCCGACAGGCCACCATGTAGAAGACGGCCAAATCCAAGTCGTAGGAGATTTTGCCGTTAAACCGTGTCTTTTTGAACCAGTGGTCCAATTGAAGCTCTTCCCAGAGAGAGCGAATCGCCGCATCACCGTAAACCAATCGGGGAGCGGCCCGGTATCCCTCCCGGCATTCCGGGGAACTATAGGCCGGGAAGATTCTTTTTTGTTTCTCGGCTCTGAGTCTGTCAGCTTCTTCCCGATTTTTGCGAAGAGCGTCCCGCTCCTGATAGATCTTATCGAGGTAATTAGGATCTTCGGCTAATTGGGCCTCAATGTAGCCGAATGTCTTAATGGAGCGCGAAGACTTTTTACGAGTGACCGGATCGATGAAAGTTTCGATGATAGTGGCGTACCGCCCTTTCTTTCTCTTACTGATCTGTACGTTTAACGAAGACATGAGTGACCTCCTATGAAGGGCATTGTATCATAGTATTAATTAATGTATAAATTAAGTGATAGTTAATGACAAAAATTCTGCCCTAAAAAACGGGGCAGATGTAGTTGCCTATTGCTCTCGATCGGAATTTATTTAGCTGAAGACAGGAAAAAAGCCCTATCCAACAAAAAGTTTGAATAGGGCTTAAGTCTACTTCTCTTAATTTACAGGAAGAAACGAAGGACTTAGAACTTGTGAACTAAACCAGCCATGAATTGCAAGGTTTTTTCGGTGTCTTTGAAACCGGTACCAACTTTAGTCGTTTTAGATTTCTCATAGTCGCCAGTTCCGTTTTTAACTGTGGTTGGCTCTTGAAGGTCGTTGTATCCAACACCCACATACCACTTGGTCCGTTTACTGATTTTATGGTCGTAACCTAAGGCAAAAGCGTAATTGTTAAGCTTGTTGGAGTGGTCGCCTACCTGATGAGATTTTCCGTAACCAGCAAAGAAATATAGATCCCCCCCCCAAAGAGGAGCTTGGAAGCCACCTACGAGACCCCAACCTTCTGCTCCACCAGTATAACCGTTATCAAACCATTGAGCAGCCAAGACAGGGTGCATCCAGCCAAAATCGTATCCCAAACCTAGGGTGACAGCCTGACCGTTTCCATGACGTGAGGCATCATACTGCGGGGCGTGCCCTATTTGATCAAAGTGGTATGTAATCACAGTATCCAAATTACCAAATTCCCCTCTGATAGCGGCAGAGTAGTAACGTGTGGTTTGACTCGTTCCTTCTTCTCCCGGGAGATATGTCTTTTCCTCAGCTTCTACATCAAAGGGCTTCGGTGAGCCTTGGAGGTAAACAGTGATGCCGTTAAATTTAGGAGAGACGTAAGTAATCATGTTGTCTTGACGTTTTTTGGCGCCAAGCAAAATGACGCGGAAATCACCAATGTCTTCCCAACCCGTTCCCATTGGGGTGAAAGTCTCATCGAACATGCCATAAGTCCCATTGCCAGAATCCAACGCTCCGTATCGGCCCATGCCGATTTCACCATAGGGACCACGAATGTAGAGGTTAGCTTCACGGCTGAACAATCTTTCTTTATCGTCTTCACCAGTCATGGCATCAAATCCAGACTCAAGCTTGAAACCGACAATCCATCCATTCCCTAAATCTTCTTTACCTTTAAGGCCCCAACGAGAGGTTGAATGTTGACCAGACATCAGGCGGAAAGTATTTGAGTTAGTTCTCTCAATTTCCTTAATGTAATACTTGTTAGTATCTTTATCAAATTTTGCGGACTTCTCAACTTTCTTTGAATGTGTGAAATTTAGACCAGTATCTATTGTGCCGTATAACTCAACTTGAACAGCAGAAGCGACTCCTGCAAAAGCTCCTAATGCACCAAGCACGGCAAGGGTTATTAATTTTTTCATGATTCTCCTCGTGTAATGATAGTTGATCCAAGTGCTTGCTAGATCTACAGGATCAATCCTATTGGGTTACGAGGGGTGTTTAATCATACTTTTTAATTGTTGCTATAAAAAATTATGATAATCAAGTAACGGAATATATGTAGATTGTTTCTGTGTCAATAAGACAAAGATAGACCAGAGAGGGGTATTATGAAAAAAATTATTATCAGTTTGACCTTAGCCACTGCCGCTGCTTATTTGGCGCCAGCATATTTCAGTTCAGCTCTAGCCGAAGATCTCTACGCCAGAAGTTCTAAAGAGTGGGGTGATCAAGCTGCGAAGGTGGATGGTCGCGAATACAAATTCCTAGTTGATCCTGCAAAAATCGATCCCGATCGTGAAAAATCCTTTAGACAAGTTTGGGCATTGACCAAGGAAGTCTTCAATCAACAAGGTTTGACGGTCCAAGAAAAAGATAAAAAGAATCCTTTTAAGCCGAAGAGACAGGACAAGGTTTTCTACGACACACCTAACATGGACCTTTGGAAGAAGGGATATATCATTCGTGCAACAGTCAAATACGATGACGGAAAGCCAGAGCCGAAGATGAAGACGGTTGTAAAACGTATCAACGCTCCTTTTGATGTTGTAAACAGCGCTCCACTTACCCGAGCCGACAACAAAAACAAAACGGAGCTTGAGGACAATGTTGGTGTTGGATATGGTGGGAAATTAAACAGCTATGTCGAAAAAGCCATTCAAAATAAGCTGACCAAAGCGCAGTACGGTAAGATGACAATAGGCGATTTCGGCAAGGAATTTCCAGTTCTTTTGAACATTGGTTTGCCACCTGAAACACAGCTTATTGAATACGCCGGATACGGACAAAGAGTTAAACCTGGATTTGTGAACATCCCCGGAGCTCCAGAGCCATCCGAGATTTCGATGGAGTGCTGGTCCGAGAAAGAGGGAGCTAAACCTCTCGTTTGCGACTTCACTTTTGGCTATGAAGGTGATTTCAACAGTCTGGCTGAAGCTCACAAAAACGGTGAAAAAGCTCTCTTGAACATTTATAACAAGTTAAATGACAAGATTGGGTTGCTCAATGCGGAACAGTATGGCGGTTCTAAAGTGCGTACTCGCTTCCATCAACCATTGCCAAAAGAATAAACACACAAATAATAAATCTCCTTGATCTAGAGTAAATTTCAGTTCGCTTGACCGATGTACCCCATCGGTCTTTTTTTGCGGGCATGAATTTAAATGTGTGCCGTCAAAACTGAATAGGTGCGCAAACTTGTCTTCCATCATGGTAAAGAACTAGACGGTCTGTTGTAAAATTACAACATGGCAGTTAGGGTCAGGACGAACATTAAGAATAGTTATGGTTATTTCGAGGGGGTATGAGGGTACTGGGTAGGTTTAATTCCTTAAAGTAGATATTGATAAGTGGTTGAGTGCCTAATTAGAGGTAGGTTGTAATCGTTAAATTTCAATGGTTTTCCTAGTTACCCAATTTGCTTTTGTGTGGAAAAATACTCATTTGCGGACATAAGTTAATCGGACTTTTGCGTTTTGGTGGATGACGATTAGTTTATGGCCTACTGTCTATAGAGGCTTATCACTAGGAGAACACGGAGAGAAAGCCTCTTTTTCTAAAAGGAAATTCAAATGTCGATTCAAGCATGGATTGCAGTTCTCGTTACTATCGGTACGATCTACTGTTTAATTAAACGCTATGAAACGCGCATGGTGCTCTTTGCCGCAGGTTTCTTGCTTTGCTGCATTTCTCTGAAACCTATGGTTGCACTTGATCAGTTCGCCAAGAGCATGACCAACGCAAACCTGATCATGGCCATCTGCGGCTCGCTTGGTTTTGCCTGCGTTGTTACTCATAATTCCTGTGACCGTCACTTGGTTACATTCCTCGCGGCTCCTTTGAAGAAAGTGGGCATTCTTCTGATTCCCGCGGCAACTGCGGTTACGTTCTTCGTTAATATTGCTCTTCCATCAGCCGCTGGATGTGCGGCCGCTGTGGGCGCAACATTCATTCCTGTGATGGTTCGCGCTGGTATCCGTCCGGCCGCGGCAGGTGCTGCTATCTTGATGGGTACTTATGGTTCGTGTTTGTCTCCAGGTATGAGTCATAACAATTTCGTGGCCAAGATCTCGAACATGAACGTCATGGACTTGATCGCGCTTCATACTCCGTTTACGCTCATCATGATGGCCATTGGTTTGGTCGGAATCACAATCGTCTGTCTCGTTCTTCGCGACAATAAGCCAACACCGGAAGAGATGGCTGCCTACAATGCGAAAGAAGGTGGAGAAGATGTCACGAAGATCAATCCTTTGAAAGCTTTGGCTCCTTTGATTCCGTTGATTATCCTGGTTCTTGGTAATACCTACGTTCCCGCCATCAAGATGGGCGTGGCCCAAGCTATGGTGATCGGAGCCTTGTATACATGGCTGGTTTGCTGGAGTGAGCCTCAGACATTTTCGAAAGAATTCTTCAAAGGTATGGGTGATGGCTACGGCAGTGTGATGGGCATCATCATTGCCGCAGGCGTTTTCGCTGCTGGCCTTGGGGCAACCGGACTTATCGGTCACTTTGTTGATTTGCTTAAGTCATCTAACGATATTGCCCGTTGGGGCGGTTCCCTTGGACCATTTATCTTAGCCGTTGTTACGGGTTCCGGAGACGCTGCAACCTTTGCATTTAACGAGGCTGTGACCCCGCATGCTCCTGAATTCGGTATGGCTGTGCCAAACCTTGGCGCATTGGCTCTTATTTCCGGATCTCTCGGACGCACAATGTCGCCAATCGCCGGTGTAGTGATTCTTGTTTCCGGCTTGGCCATGGTTCAACCAATGCAGTTGTGCAAACGCACCTTTATCCCAATGATTATTGCGGTGATTACGCTTGCTTTGATTATGGTTTAATCAAGCAGTTAAATGGGTAAGAAGAGAGGGACTTAGGTCCCTTTTTTCGTTTCTGATAGTCGCCGCGCTGCCTCTGTTTTTGAAAACTTGGTTTGATAGGCTTAACATACCACCTATTTAGTTTCAACTTTCTTAGAGTTTAACTGGAGGAATCATGACCGATTATGTCAAGCAATTAATCGAGCAGCGTCGTGAGCTGCATCAGTGGCCGGAAGAAGGATGGACAGAATTCTGGACAACTGCTTATATTGCCAAGAAACTGCGTGAATGGGGTTTTGAAGCTCTTCTTGGAACAAAAATCATTGAAGTGAAGCAGGTTTTCGGACGCAGCCAAAAATTGGTTGATCAAGCAATCAAGAATGCTCTTAATCGCGGAGCTCCGAAAGAAATTATTGATGAGATGGAAGGTTATACAGGTTGCGTTGGATATCTTGACACAGGCCGTCCCGGTCCGACAACCGCTTTCCGTTTTGACATTGACTGTATCGTTGTTCAAGAAACAGACAATCCTGACCATATTCCGAACAAGCTTGGTTTCAGAAGCCAACATGACGGGTTCATGCATGCTTGCGGACACGATACTCATGCTTCCATCGGTTTAACTCTCGCTCATTGGATTTCCGAGCATAAAGATCAGCTCAAAGGCAAGTTTAAGATTGTTTTCCAACCGGCTGAAGAAGGAGTAAGAGGAGCAAGTGCTATTGCTGCTTCCGGCATCATCGATGATGCTAATTATTTCTTTGGCAGCCATATTTCATTTATGGCTAATACCGGAGAGATTGTTGCCGCTCCTTATGGATTGCTTTGCACATCCAAGTATGACGTTGACTTCCAGGGTAAGCCGGCTCATGCGGGCAAAGAACCAAATGAGGGTCGTAATGCTTTGGCAGCCGCCTGCAACGCTTTTGTTCAGATGATGGGTATCGCTCGCCATGGTGGTGGTATGACTCGTATCAATATCGGAACACTCAGTGGTGGAACAGGTCGTAACGTTATTCCAAGCGTTGCGCATATGGCTTTGGAAGTCAGAGGTGAGACAAGCAGTATTAATGATTACATGGCTCAGAATGTCATGGATATCGTGGAAGGCGTCTCCAAGAGCTTTGGCGTTACCTATAAGGTAAGCCAGATGGGCGCTGCTGTAGACTTCGTCAATGATAAGGACATGAGCGACCTAATTACCGATGTTGCCAAACATGTTGAAGGCATCAATAAGATCATTCCAGACGGAAACTTTGGTGGATCTGAAGACATTTCCATCTTGGGTCGTAGAGTCCAGGAACACGGTGGCAAAGCGGCATTCTTTATCTGCGGTGCCGACCGCAAAGCCGGACATCACCAAAGCACGTTCGATATTGATGAAGGTGCCTTGAAACAGGCTTTGGATATGTACACCGGTATCGTTGAAAGAGTTAACGGCAAGTAATATCAGACCCAATTGACTTAAAGGGCCCGGGGATAAAACCTCGGGCTTTTGTTTAAGCATGATCCTAAGTACCCCAAACGGCGTTATCGTTGGTCCCAATTAGAAGAAAATGAAAAAGGGTGTCAATAGACACCCTTTCAAGTCACAATATCTGACTAATTATTTCTTCTGAAGCCAGCTTGGCCACCATCCTGGATAAGCAGCGGTTGGAGGATTCTGCAACCAACCAGGAACATAGTGGGAAGTCTTAGCCGCTGCGGCTTCCTGACCAGCATAGTAGAAGCCCATGATTGTGCAGGAGCCAAGTCCGATCATGCAGACGATCAGTACGTAGCAAAGCTTGCGGAGGAAGCTGCGTGTGGCGTTCGAGGGGCCGCACCACTTCATGCACAAACGATACAAACCGATCATCCCGTGAAGTTCTGTGACGATCAAGAAGAGGAATACAACCCAAACCCATGAGTGGTAAACCTCGAGACCACTTCCATAAGGTCCGATTTCGCCAGGATCCATCAGCATCGGGAGAATGTGTGGAAACACCAGTCCGGTGAGGATGACACCGGTGATGAACTGAATCCACCACATTGTCGTGTCTGTATGGCGCAGCAGTTTGTAGTGGCCACGCATGATCCGGAAGGCCTTGTAGTTGCTCGGGAATTTGCGAACAGCTGTAATGGCGTGAATCACAACGAGCACGAAGATGATGCCGACAAATACGGAGTGCATCCATAGATGATCAACACCATCAAAGAAATAGCCGCCAGTCAGTGATACGAGAGACCAGAAAACATCTTTGCCAAGAAGGATGGAGCTTGTGAAGCCCATGTGGCAGAAAAGGAACAAGCCAAGAAGCAAACCGGAGACGCTCTGTAAAACATCGCACCAAGCATATGCTTTCGACTTCTGTTTTGTCTCAACCAAATCAATTCCGTTAAGAATTGTCTGTTGAGAAGGAGTCACTCTATACAAGTGAGTTACATCTTTGAAATCATCGGCCATGATGAGTAAAACCTAAAAAGTTGTAATTAATGTCCTAATTGACTAGGACTATGATGCTCTTTGTCACTTAGGAAAGGAACAATTTAAGATTGGCGAAAGGGAAAAAAGCAATAAAAAAAACCGCAATTTATTAAAAAATTACGGGTTAATACTTAATTTTAATCTGATTATGCACCTATTTAGTGCCAAAGATTCTGTCACCGGCATCGCCAAGACCAGGCACTATGTAAGCGTCTTCGTTTAGTTTTTCGTCAAGGGATGCTACGTAAACATCAATTTCGGGGTGGTGTTTAAAAAACAGTTCCACGCCTTCGGGGGCGGCAACTAGAGCGACAAAAGTGATATTTTCTTTCTTAACACCGCGTTTAAGCAGGGTATCAACAGCAGCGACTGCGCTGCCACCTGTGGCAAGCATCGGGTCGCAGAGAATGACGCGACGGTTTTCAAGCTTAGAGGGAAGTTTGACTAAGTACTCAACTGGCTTGTGGTCGGGACCCCTATAGAGTCCGATATGCCCAATTCTCGCAGAGGGCATCAGATCTAAAAGGCCATCGGACATGCCCAGACCGGCACGAAGGATGGGAACAACGACAAGTTTTTTTCCGGCTAGGAAGTTTACTTTGCATTTGCAGATTGGAGTTTCGATGGTGCGAATCTCCAATGGCAAATCCCTAGTGACTTCGTAACCGATGATGTAGGTGAGTTCACGCAAAAGTTGACGGAAGGTGACCGAAGGGGTCTTGGCTTCTCGCATTTTGCTAAGTTTGTGTTGAACTAGAGGATGATCGACAATATGCAAATGGGGAAATTTGTTTGAGCTCTTCATTTTCTTCTCCTACGATTACCTAGATTATCCTACTTTTTGCCCCGACTCTTTCAGTCTGAACCGTATTGCTTTAGACTGACGATTATTTGGAAATGATTAGGAAAGAGATAAAACATGAAATACCTTGTTTTGTTGCTAGTTTTGATCTTGGGCGGTGGCTTTGTTTTTATCAATTGGCCGCTGATGATGAAACCCGAGGATGTGGACTTTCTCGTCACCACCAATAAAGCTCCATTTGGAATCATCCTATTGATATGGTTTGGAGTGTTATTCCTGATCATTGGATACACCTTGGCTGCACAGCAAACCAAGGCGCTCAACTCCGTGCATAAGCTTACCAAGGAGCTTTCCGAGAAAAGTAAATTGGCCTCTTCAAATGAAGAGTCACGTCTGACGGATGTAAAAAAAGATTTTGAGAATCGGTGGGCGGGTCTCGTTGATGAGCAGAAGCAGCTTTTTGCCCAGACAGAGCAGAAGTTGCTTGACCAACAAAACAAGATCCTCGACGCATTTAAGAGCCAGCAAGATCAGATAAATGCAATAAACCAAGAGCTTGGAGCATCGGTTAGGAGTTCTTTGGATACCATGGATGACAAAATCACGAAAATTCTCATCAGTAAGGGCAATGCAGGCGACTCAGAAGGCGTATAGGCTCATTGAGTTGATTTTTGGGTTCTTCGGAACCCCCTTTGCCACTTAAAAACGAAAAATTGCACAGTGACAACTGCCCGCCCTAATCGGAAGATGGCTCCCCGACGGCATTAAGTAACCGCCACTTTACAAATTGGCGTTCTTTTTCAGAGAACACCATCGCGATCCTGTAGACTTTCTTAGTTCCAAACGCTAACCCGTACTTCTTTTCTTTGATCTGATTGATGGCTTTGTCTAATAGTTGTTCGGCTGATTCCTTCGGTTTTTGACACTTGTCTCTCAAAAACTTTAACTCAAACACGTAGGTATAGCCCTCGATAGTTGCAACGATATCTGCTCTTCCCAAAAGGTTAGCCTTTTCTCCAATCACCATCCAGTTACCACCGGCTAAAAACGCAACCAAATGCGACTGGACCGCTGCCTCATCGTAAAATACACTATGTGGACCGTGCGGAATATTCAGGAATGAGCGTTTTATCGCCTTTACCACTTCTTCCGGTTTGTCTTTTAAGGCAGCTATTGTCTTTAGCTTGGGCTACTTTCGAATCATTAAAGTTGTATATAACTCGGGTGTACAACAGCCCCATCGATTTAAAGACTTCCTCATTGGGATACCGTAAAGTAACTTTGTCGTTCACAACTGATTCAATCGTGTAGTAGCCCGTTTGGGTCAGTAAAGGAATAAGTTGGATATCGTCATAACTGTAGGCATCGCTTAGTTCATCAATGGAAGTTTCCTGCCTCTTGCCAAATTCTTCAGGCTTTAAGAACTCATGGTCTTTAATGTATTCGAGCAACAAGGTTGGTGCCCCGCCAGTGGACATCCAATAGTTAAGTAAACCTTGCCCGGGGTTTGTTAAAAAACTTAATACCGACCAGGGAGCATAGAGACGATACTTTGCTTGTCGATCGAAACAGAATCCGTCATATTGCTTTTCCATTCTTTGCAACAGTTCTGTTCGAGATATTCTCATAACTTCGGCTGCGTTATCCAGGTAGGGACTGAAATATTTTTCCAGTTCATCCTGAGTGTAACCAACGATAGTTCCGTAGTCAGTATTCAATGAGATGTCCGTAAATATATTCATCTCCGAGAAGATACTTGCTTTCTGAAACTTAGCTATTCTGGTAACGAAAACAAATCTGAAAGCTCCTTTGTTATCTTTAAGGAGTCCATAGAACATTGCAAGATACTTCCTAACGTCTTCAAACAATTCCAGATTATTAAGCAACTTTGTCAACGGAGCATCGTATTCATCCACCAGTAGAACCACACGGGTACGATTCTTTTTTAGGATTCTCAGCCATCTGCCGAATTGGTCCAACAATGGCAATGAAGAAAACTCGTTGTATATAAAACCTGCCAGTTCGGCAGCAACTCGTAAGTTGTTGTCAAAAGACCGAACAATCTCTCTATAGTTTCTGCCGGATACCCCTGTACATTCCAAACGGATTACAGGATATGTTTTCTCTTCTTTCCAAAGATTTTCTATTTCTAGGCCCTTGAAGTCTTCAAGCCCCCGAGAAAATAGCGAATCAAAAGTAGACACTAAAAGTGACTTCCCAAATCTTCTTGGCCTTGACAGGAATATGGGTGCGTTTGATCTGGCGAGTTCATAGATCATTCTTGTCTTGTCGACATAGACCTTATCGTAGGACCGCAGGTCGTTGAAGTCGGAATCAGCTAAAGGTAGCTTGGTTGTATCGATACCCATCTTTGATTTCCTTTGATCCGATTACTTTTCCACTACATAGAATACTGCGATAGGAACAGAAGGAAGCACCGAAAAAGAAAACAGATCACATGAATAAGGAGGACAATTCACCTCTGTCGACTTAGCAGTGTCCATAGATCGCTCAAAGATTCATTACACATGGACGGGTAGAATTTCAAGACTGGAAATAAGAATGATGGGATATTATGGATCAAAGGGCTTCACTGGATAGGCAAGCAAGTACCGTTGAGAAACTCTAGGCAGACTAGGGCGGGAAATTTTTACGGATCTGAGCGTCTATGCAGGCGATCTTGACGGACCGCTTAGCACCTCCGGTACGAGCACGATGTGAATGTGAGGTAGTCATCCTACAGAAAGATGATTTTTATGGCCTAAGTACGGAGGAGTGCGGCTCATTGAAAATTGAAGTGAGAAGTTTGAAGAAGATTGCTGGTTGGGTGCCGGTTGGGTCAAATACGGACACAATGCCATTCATCGCTTCTCCCGATTTTAACAACAACGGAACGATAATGTCACCCGTTGTCTCCGACAAGTAAGCACGGTGAGTTGTTGAGAGTGTTCTTTAACAATCTGGAATTGAAGGGTGACGGATAGTTGAGAGTCCTCAAAGGTATTAACCTCACGACATCACCGAAGGCGTGTCAAAATTACAATTTCATCAACTTAAAAGGAGAACCCTCGCGGGTAGGAATATCACAGAATCTGATATTGTTGGTGTCGATATTGCAAAAAACGTTTTCTAGTGTATGCGATAACAAGCGATGGAGAAATCATCAATAAACAGATATATCTGTCAAAAAGAGAATGATGTTTTGGTAGTAGGCTGTTTAGGAATTAATTTCGTATCAAAGCAAAAAACGGCTTTCCAAAAGGAAAGCCGCAAAGAACCGGACGTTAAATATGGTATGTGGTTACCCGATGAACCTCTTCAGAACTTCCTAGAAAGACCGCCACCCTTTCGTGAAGTTTTGTGGGCTGAATATCCAGGATGTTTTCGTAGCCATTGGTGGCTCTGCCGCCCGCCTGTTCAATCAAGAAGGCCATCGGATTGGCTTCATACATGAGACGAAGCTTTCCGGGCTTGGTAGGATCGCGATTGTCCTTTGGGTACATGAAAATACCGCCACGACAAAGGATTCTGTGGACTTCGGCGACCATGGCAGCCACCCATCTCATGTTGAAGTTCTTGTCCAAAGGACCGTTGATTCCTTCAAGCAACTCTTGAACATAACGTTGGACAGGTCTTTCCCAATGTCTCCAGTTGGAAGCATTGATTGCAAATTCGGCAGTGGACGGAGCAATGTGAACTGCCTCTTTACTCATAATGTATTGTCCGGTGCTCAGGTCAAGCGTAAACATGTAAACGCCTTTGCCCACCGTTACTGTCAGAATAGTTTGGGCCGAATACATTACATAGCCTGCGGCAACCTGTTTGCGTCCTTTTTGGAGAAAACTCTCATCGGAAATCTCTCCTTTAGGGGCCTTGGTGACAGAAAAGATGGTCCCAATCGGCGCATTAATGTCTATATTGCTTGAGCCATCGAGGGGATCGAACAAAATTAGGTATTTCCCTCTTCTGTAAGCATCGGGAGTTACAAGGCAGTGGTCCATTTCTTCACTGGCCATGCCGGAGACCGAACCGGTCCATTGGACACCTCTGACGAATATTTCGTTGCTGATGACATCAAGTTTTTTCTGATGTTCGCCTTGAATATTATCGGTACCGGCTGCACCGAGAACACCAGCTAAAGCACCATTGGTGACTTTGTCATTTATCTGTTTGCTAAGTTGTGCAACTGCAGCGAGTAGATTGACTAATTGCTGGTCTATTACACCGGCTGTAAGTTGCTCAGAAAGAAATTGTTCGAATGTTTTTGACACGGTTCTTCAACTCCTTATGGCTAATTCCAATAGTTTAACGCTTGACTTCCTATAGTGGTTCATTTAGTGCTTTGTCAATGATTTCTTTCAGATCGGGCGATAAGCCTTCTTGGGCTTGTACCGAGCGGAGCGCCATGTACATCATGGAAGCCAGTTTGGGTTCGTAACGACGCCAGTTTTCCAGACTTCTTGCAAGGCGCGCAGCCACTTGTGGATTGAAACGGTCGACGGCAAGAACGGTATCTATCCATAATTGATAGCCCCAACCGTCATAGGTGTGGAATTCCGGACCGCCATTTCTAAAAAAGGCTCCAAACAAAGAATAAATACTGTTTGGATTCTTTCTCGAGAAGTTGGCATTTTCCATGAGGTTTCTGATTTGGGTGACCACTTTGAGGCCTCCCTTTTGTGTCCTGAGGTTTGAATGGACTCTTAACCACTTGTTTCTGAGGAGTGGCTCGTTATTCCAATCAATTTCTGCTTGTTCAAGCAGCTCGGAACTTACAGGCAGGGAGGAGGTGGCGGAAATATTTAAGGCAGCCAACTGGTCGGTGAGATTGTCGGCGTTAAACAGGTTCCTGATTTGTTGAACCGATTTAGGAATTTGGGCGGCACCTAGATAACTCAAAGAAAGTAGTTTCAGGGCGCGTTTACCAGCATTCTCATGAGTGGGGCTGTAGACGATGCCTGTATCGTTAAATTTAACTTTATCTTCTAAAAGTGTTTTTAGTCGTAAACCGATCTTTGCTTTCAGGGAATCAAGAGCAAGCCGTATCAGTTTCGGCTCAATGACAGAGCGATGCTCTCCGACGGCAGCTTCGGAAGGAAGCGTGAGAATTTCTGCCCGATAGGCTGGCGATAGTCTTTCGTCCTGAAGGATATCTTCGAAAGTCAGAAGAAAATCCTCCCGGGGAGAAAACTCTGTGTGACCCGTTTTTCTTATTTCCTCAATGAATCGGTCAATTTCAATAAGTGACAGCCTTTCAAAAGCATCAGCTCGGTTGAATAAATCCGAGTCGTGCAAGGCAAGGAACATCAATTCCTTTTCGCTGTAGTCAACCACAAAATTGACGGGAGCTGAAAAGTCCCTGCCAATTGAAAGAACGGGTTTTTCAGGAATGTTTTCAAAAACCCAAGTTTCTTCTTTTTCGGTGAGTAAGTAGATGGGACTCGTCTCGGCAATCGCCTCTTCGCCTTGGCGTTGTAGTGGGATGTCGTTACCGTTTTTATTGAGCAGCCCCATTTTGATGGGGATCATCAAAGGCTCCGGAGCGGGTTGCCCGGGAAAGGATCTGTTGGATTGCCTAAGTTTTAATGTATACGTGTGGGCGATCGGATCCCAGGAGCCCTCGGCAAAGACCGAAGGGGTTCCCGCTTGCGAATACCAACGGTCGAATTGTTCCAAGTCGGCTCCGTTACTTTCAGCCATTGCAATGCGGAAGTCGTCGCAGGTGGCAGCGGTTCCATCAAAACGATTGATGTATTCTCGGAGTCCTCTCTTAAATCCATCCTTTCCAAACATGGTTTGGTACATACGGACAACTTCGGCACCTTTTTCGTAGACAGTCATGGTGTAAAAGTTATCAATCGACTGGTAAGACTCAGGTCTTACGGGGTGGGCCATTGGTCCGGCATCTTCTGCAAACTGTGATTGTCTGAGAGCCCGAACATCTTGGATTCTTTTGACGGCGCGTGCCGATGCGTCACCAAGCATGTCGGCAGTAAATTCTTGCTCACGGAACACTGTCAGACCCTCTTTCAAAGAGAGCTGGAACCAATCACGGCACGTGATCCTGTCTCCGGTCCAGTTATGGAAATATTCGTGTCCGATTGTGGCCTCTATATGTTCGAAATCTTTGTCTGTAGCTACTTTTGGGGTAGCCAACACGCATTGAGAATTGAAGATATTCAGGCCTTTGTTTTCCATCGCTCCCATGTTGAAGTCATCGGTGGCCACAATCATGAAACGATCCAAATCAAGTTCCAAATCAAATCGTTCTTCATCCCAGCGGATAGCCTTAATGAGGCTTTGCATGGCAAATTGAGTCTTATCTTTGTTTTTTTGTTCTGTCCAAATTTGGAGCAGAACCTCCTTGCCATTACGCAGTTTGATTTTCTCTTCCAGCGCCACAAAATTCCCTGCTACCAAGGCAAAGAGGTAGGATGGTTTTGGAAAAGGGTCAACCCAAACAGCATAACTTCTTCCATCAGGGAGGATGCCCGATTCGTCGAGATTTCCGTTGGACAAAAGAACCTTATATTCTTTGGGCGCGTGAATGCTCACCCTGAATTTCGAGAGAATATCGGGTCTGTCCGGATAATAGGTGATACGCCTAAAACCTTGAGCTTCACATTGAGTGATGTAATTGCCATTACTCATGTAAAGCCCCGAGAGTTCCTCATTCATTTTCGGGTTCAGGGTAGTGACGATCTCAATTTCCGTTGGCTCTTTGAGGTTATGAATGATTAATTTTCCCGGCTCCATGTGGTACTGGCCAGGGACACCATCTTCACCATTGATTTTCAGATTGTCGAGTTTGATGGCTTCACCGTCAAGAACAAGATCATCGCTCGTTCTTTCATCTCTTGGAATGACCAATAATTTCGATGTTACTTTTGTGCGGTTGGGATATAAATCGAAGATCAAGTCAGTGGACTCAATGTCATGACTTGGAGCGACATAATCCTTGCGGAAAACGGGTTCAGTTTTCATTAAAAGCCTCTATTTTTAATTCAGGGGCAATTCTAACGCCATGACCACAATCTCCCCAAAATAGCAAGGTGTCTTCGTGGCGAATGGTGGTTTCGGATAAAAATAGGCATGATTTAGAATAGAGAGCAATAAAGGAGGAGATTCTATGTGTACTACAGTGATTGTTGGCAGTAAAGCGACCAGTGACGGTTCGATTTTGATGGCTCGCAGCGCGGACAGTTCCGCTCTGAAAGCCCAACTTTTTCTGTTTCATCCCGCCCGTGATTACAAGCCGGGAGATATGTACAGAACTAAGGACTACCATGGCGCGACCGCTTTTGAATTTCCACAGCCAGCTCGTAGCTTGGCATACACGTCCGTTCCAAACTGGCAAACCCATCTGCACGGGGCCGTTGGTTTTAACGAAGAGGGGCTTGGTGTAACAGGAACCGAGTCAATCTTTGCCCGAGACGATGCCTTGGCGCTTGATCCCTACAACAAGGAATCCGGAATTACCGAAGATGACATCATTGATGTCATTCTCCCACGTTGCAAAACTGCTAGAGAGGGTGTAGAGCTGCTCGGAAAAATTATTGAAACTTACGGAGCTGGAGAAGGTTTTGGAGTCGGCTTTGCAGATGCGAAGGAAACTTGGTATCTAGAAACGGGAACCGGGCACGAGTGGATGGCTCAAAGAATTCCCGATGATGAGTATTTTGCTAGCGGCAACCAAGGGCGTCTCAGGTGGTTTGATCCCAGCAAGGATGACTGCATGGGAAGCTCCACCGTGATTTCTTGGGCGCAAAAAAATGGTTTTTACGATCCGGCTAAAGGCAAGTTTGATTTTGCCGCCGCTTACACTCGAAATGACAGCAGGGATCGCCAGTACAACGATCCGCGAGTTTGGCAAATCCAAAGAATGTTCAATCCCAGCCTCGTGCAAGAGGTTGATGACGGGCGAGACTTCCCTGTCTTTTTGAAACCGGAAAGAAAGTTGACCGTTCAAGATCTTGAAGCCGTCATGCGCAACCACTATGACAATTCCGAGCATGATCCGTATTCTTTCGGATTAGATGGGAAGGAGCCATGGAGACCTGTTTGCGTGTTCCGTACTTACGAGAGCCATGTTCTTCAGGTTCGTCCATGGATGCCGAAAGAAATCGGCAATGTCATCTACGTTGCTTTCGGCATGGCTGATCTTTCTTGCTACATGCCTTTCTATCAAGGCCTCAAGAGTCTGCCTGAGCAATATAGGGAGGGTACTGACAAAGCCGATAGCAAGTCTATCTACTGGAAGTTTAGAAAGGTCCAAACATTGGCCATGATGAACTATCAGCTTTTGGCTCCTATCGTCAAGGAAACCTATGCTAAACATGAGCAGGAAATGACTGCGAAACAGGCAGAATTGGAGAAGAAATATTTAGAGCTAGTCAAAACCGATCAGAAAGCGGCCGATGAACTCTTACAAAAGACAAACTTAGAACTTTTAGCTTCAACGGAAGCTTTGGCGGATTCTCTTTTGAACAATCTCTTCACTGTGGCGACGGAAGGTGTCCAAAAAGAGGTTTTCTTTGCCAATCGCAAACAGAAAGACTAGAAGTTTTCTAGGCTGAAAACAAAAGCCAACAGGGGCCGAGAGTGAGAAACTTTTGGCCTTTGTGACTTTTTGGGGGTTAACTTTTGAGAGCAAAAAAGGGAAGGATGAGGAATCCTTCCCTTGAGCACACTAGAGAACGAGATTATTTTTTCTCTGTAGTAGCATCGGCCTGAACCCAAGCATCAGCAGGATTTGGCCATGTACCGTTCTTTTCAATCCATTCATCGGCACCCTTGTAATTGTGGCCGGCATTCTTGTGGCACATTACACAATTTGCGGGCTTATCGATGAAAGCGGCATGCATCTTAGCAACCATCGGCTTCTTTGGGTTGTACATGTCAGCAAGATTATGGCAACCACGGCAGTTGTGGAAGTTGTTGCCAGTCATCCATTCAATAACTCTCTTGGAGAGTTCTGGGCGCTCTTTAACCCATTTTTGAGGGGTGCTGATCGTACCCATGATTTGTCCGAAACCGGAGATTGACGCGGCCTGACCTTTGTGAAGGAGAAGGGACAGATAGTCATGCGGTTTCAGAGGATGATTGGTTTCATTGAGAAGGTGGCAGTCAGAACAGCCTGCGGAGAAACCGACAGGCGTACGGGCATGCTGGCCTTGCTTCCAGGAATAAGTGACGGCATCCATCGTGTGGCAAAAGCCACCACAAAAAGTCTCGGAGCCGACGACCTGGACAGTGCCCACAGTTGTTGCCGTAAGAATAATTCCAATTACTACTCCAATGACAATCAACCAAAAGGCGCTCCACTTACTAGATGAAGACATAATTTAAACTCCCTTGGGATCGGTTCAGCTAAAAGCTTATCCGTAATTTTTAGAAACGTATAAAATTTTATGTAATCACTCTCTGTATTTTAAGGTTGGGATAAGGCATATTTTGGCTTTTTGCGGTTAGGTGTTTTTGCTTACTCCAACGGAGAAATATTTATAGGTATTTTTCGTTGTTGTCACCCAAAAAGCCCGAAACGGTGAGCCGAAAATTTCTCCTAACCTGTATCATCGTCTTCCATGGTCAAATTTAAGTTAAACACACAACGGAATAACTATGAATAAACATCTCAGGCAACAGGTAATCAATGCATATCTTTCTCGTAAGGACGGTTTTGACTGGTCAGGTTTAATGCGTTATGCGCAAGCCATTTTAAGCAGTCGAGACGAGATTGAAGAAAATATTACGCCGCCTGAGTTTGACGTGGGTAAAGCTAAGCAGGCACAAAAAGAGAGAAGAACTTATCTTGAGGTTGCCAATATCCGGATTGACCCAAAAGAGTTCAGAGCAAACTGCGCCAAAATGCTTGACGCTTATATCCGCAACGGTGTTCTACACGATCCAGAACAAGTAGAGACCATGAAAGGCATCAAGTGGGATGACCTGACTGATAGAACGATTTCCATGGCAGTCGTTGATCCGGATGAATTTTTCTCGTTAGCTCTATTGGACCTGTCCAAAGAGAAATCGGATAGGGCTTTCAAAGTGGTATTGGCCGGCCTTCTGATAAGCATTGTTCGCTCCTATTTGAATTCCATCGGACAGGCAATGACGGAACTGCTTTCGCATACGGATGAGGTTGCTTCATCGAACAAGTCACTGACTTGTCCAGTATGTGGTACTGCGGCCACCATTTCAGCGGTCAAAGAAAATGCTGAAGCCAGGATGGGCACCAAGGAGCTTTTCTGCGCATGTTGCGGCACAGCGTGGCCTTTTGAGAGAGTTCGTTGTGGTTTTTGCGGACAGACTAATCCCGATAAGCTCGGATACCTTTGCGCCGATGAAGATCGCAGCCACAGTCTGTATGTTTGCACCGAATGCGGAGGAGTTTTGCCTACAGTATTTCAGTCTGCATTAAAAGCGCCCTTGGATTACGATGTGGAAATGGTTGCTAGCGGGTTAGTACAGACTTTGTACAAGCGAACCACGCTCGGGAAAGATGAGGTGCAATAACAAGACTGTTCTTATCAAGTTGGATGTTAAAACTTTATACCGGCCAAAACTTTCCTATCAGTCTTTGTAGATTGCTTTAGGTTTGCCTAATTTTCTTTAAATTTTTGACGATCCCTCGTTCTAATCGGACGGGGCTCGCTAGCATCAGTTAAAACAGTAAATCTAAAAGTGGACTGCCTGTAAAGTTCTAAAGTGGACTTTTTGCCTGCTATTTGGTTTGAGAAAATTAAGCCGTTCTTAAAAAAACAGGTAAATCTCAGGAGAACCATATGAAAATCAAAGGCCAATTATGGTTAGCTGTTTTGTCACTAGCCATTTCTCAAGTTTGCTTTGCGGCAGCAGGTGAAACGGCATCAGCCAACGATAAAAATGTTGATAAAAATCAGTGCTTCGGCTGTCATTCAACCGCGATAAAAACATTAGCTATGAGAGGTAAGCATCAAAATGTCAATTGTGCTGCCTGTCACGATATTAGCCCGACGCACGCTAAGGCACCGAGCAGAGATAATCGACCAACGACGCACTTCGAATATGCGGCCTGTGGACAATGCCACACTGAGCAGCATAAGGACATAATGGATCCCAAGTATCATTACCAGTGGGCCTTACGGAATACGCCTCCATCATATGTCCAGTTCAGAGATTTGACTGGCGACAATTCGTTTAGAGATGTTCAGTTTAGATTGCCAAGGTTTCACTCGAGTATCGTTACGGACTTGGCTAATGTCCGTTCTGACGGGCGTTATCAATACAAGAGCTATAAGGATTTATCAAAACCCGGAGCTCCTATGTGGGAAGCTCTGACAGACACAAGACCGGAAGAAGGTGATGCGATCAAACCCTCCAAGACGCTTTCTTTAACGTGGCGTCCTCATAAAGGTAGAGAAGTCATGGGGCGTTCTGACTGTCTAAAGTGCAAGACTAACGATAACTTGATGGATTACGCCTACCTGGGAGCGAGAACCCAGGGGGCCCCGCTTGCTTTTGACGATCCTGACCACAAGGTGTTAAAGACGGTAACCAATAGTTTCAACTGTATTACCTGCCATGATCCGCACTCTGCGGAGCCAAGAATCGTTTTTGACCACTTGATCGAGGCAATGACCCATCCGGATTTCAAAGATTACAACTACCAAAAGAACGCCGGGAAAACAGGGTATCCGAAAATAGAAGTTATTGAAATGGGTGTTCGAGGTTATCCAAGAAAGATCGCTATTTTGGAAAAAGCCAATTCCAATTACATGTGCGGACAATGCCACCAAGGGCATAATCGTTCTGAAACATTTATTCAAGATAAAGATGGCCAGCTAGCTTTCCCGAAAAATGCCATAGACAGAACAGGTTGGGCAGTCGGGACATTGTTCGCTGCAAATCCAATTGAAAGATGGAACATTGTAAGAGGTAAGGGACTTAACAACGGTACGGATAGTGCCACAGGTGTCAAGACAGTTTCTTATGACCACTATCATATGGAAACTGTCGTCGGAAGCAAACATGGTCAGGCCGGAGTTGGGTGTGCGGATTGCCATTACGCCAAAAAACAAGATGGAACGCTTGAGCATCAACCGAGTTTGCCAACGCTTAAGTACAAAAACACTTGTGCGAGAAGCGATTGCCACGGCAATCCCAACGGGGATAACTGGAGTGAAGGACAGGCTGCTTACATGGTAGCTACTATTCAACAACGCTACCGTATCCACAAGGAACGCCTTGAAAAATTTGGCAAGCAAGCTATGGATCTTTTAGTCAAGGCTAAAAACGGTGAAGTGACTATTCCCAAAGAGCAGTACGAGAAGCTTAAGGATGCTTACGGTTTGTATTTACACACCGTTGGTTGGTATTTCAGTGACTACTCGAAGGGAGTTCATGATCCCTCCGGTTTTGAGGATACTTCTTCTTATGTGGTTAAAAATTTGAGATCCTCCACGGAGGCGGCAAAAAACAGCCTTAAAAAATAATTCATAGCACACGAGGGAGGACGTAGAAACCTCCCTTAATTCAATACAGAATCAATACGGTGAAAGATTCTCATGCTTGAGGGAAGAATATGACTCACAGGTTGCAGCCGTATTTTCTAACGCTCCAGTTAGATAAAAACACAAAGGAAAAACCTCTCTACTTACAGCTCCGCAGGAAAATCCAGGAGCTTATAGATCAAGGAAAACTTAGCCCAGGCGATCCCTTGCCATCGACTAGAACCTTAAGCGAAGGTCTTAAAGTTTCCCGCTCAACAATAATTAGAGCTTACAAACAACTTTACGAAGAGGGTTTTATTGATAGTTCCAAAGGAAGTGGAAGTTTTTTAAGTTTTTCTCTGCCAAGAAGAAATGTACAAAAATGGGAACTGGGAAAAATAAAACGGTCTGTAGTCGAGGAAAGTATTACCCGAGAGAGCCATTTTTTGCTGCAGTCTCTTCAGTTTAGAGTGCAAGAGCCTGAGCCTTTTGCACTAATCGCTCCTGATAGGGACAGTCTTCCTGGTAAGAAATGGACACAGATCGTCTCTCGAATATCAAAGATGCCATGGCTGCACAACGGGTACTGCAAACCCGGAGGTTTCATGCCTTTCAAAAAAGTACTATCAAACTATCTAAGGATTGTTAGAGGGATATCTTGCGAAGCCGATCAAGTAATCATTACAGATGGCATACAGGAAGGTTTGAACTTATGCACCCAGGTGTTGTTTAATTCTGGGGACGAAGTGATTGTTGAAGATCCGTCCTTCCAGCTTCATCTAAACCTTATTGAGTTTAGGGGGATGAAACCAGTTCCTATTGCGGTCACAAAAGAGGGGTTAATGTTAGGAAAAATAAGGCTCTTCGTGCATAAGTGTGGGTAATTTTTTTTGCATCACCCCTATCATTTAGGGGTGATTTTAAAAGCGACCATG
>CANQMZ010000014.1 GCA_947625105.1 uncultured Parasutterella sp. | reverse complement strand
TGCTAACGTGTTCTTTAGGAGTGGGAGATCGAGGTCGTGCCATTTTTTTCAATTACATGATACATTAATAGATATAGTATGCCATGAAATATAGGAAAAATTCACTCCTCTTTTCAACACATTATTTTTCTTCTCCGTTTTTTATTGAAATTTTTTAGTCTCTGATGCGTTGGACCTGATGGTTTGTTCTAAAGCCTCTTTAATAGCCTGTACGAATTTATAATCTGCAGGTTTGAACCTACAGAATTTTGCCTTCGGTTCGAATGCTGGGAAGCCCAGCGAGAATCTTTTTGATTCAATACTTGGTGGCAAGAAACTTGTCCAAAGGTAAAAAAGTGATAAAAGAACTCATTGAGAACTCCTATCTATTTGGAGGAAATGCGCCGTATGTAGAGGATCTTTATGAACAGTATTTGGAAGATCCTAATTTGGTCGATGAAAAGTGGCGCGAATTTTTCGACCGTATACAGCATAGTCCAGCGGTAGACGGTAAGGTTGAAACCCACGACGTGGCTCATGCCCCGATCATCCAAGCGTTTGCCGAACGAACCAAATCTCGACAGGCTGCTTTTTGTCCGGTTAATGAAAGGGATTTAGAAATTGCCCGAAAACAGGTGGCTGTGCAATCAGTCATTGGGGCCTATAGGTTTTTAGGTTCGCGTTGGGCTCATCTTGACCCTTTACAAAGAAGAGAGAGGCCGAAGATTCCCGAGTTGGAACCTTCTTTTTACGGCTTAAGTGAAGCCGACATGGACACCGAATTTTCAACGGCCAATACCTATTTCGGTCAAGAGCATATGACCCTTCGTGAGCTGATTTCGGCTCTTCGGCAGACGTACTGTGGAGATATTGGGATTGAATTCATGTACATCAGCGATCCTGTGATAAAGCGCTGGTGGCAACAAAAATTGGAAGCGGTTCGTTCCACACCTAGTTATGACAAAGACACCAAGAAACATATTCTCGAAAGATTGACTGCAGCCGAAGGACTTGAACGCTATCTGAATATGCGTTATGTGGGGCAAAAAAGGTTCTCATTGGAAGGCGGCGAAAGCTTTATCGTTTCTATGGACGAGGTTGTAGAGACAGCTGCGGCTCAGGGGATCGAGGAAATTGTTATCGGTATGGCCCATAGAGGTCGTCTGAATGTTTTAGTCAATACTCTAGGCAAGGCCCCAAGTGAACTCTTTAAAGAATTTGAAGGAAAGGCGGTAGGAGACCTTCCTGCTGGAGACGTCAAGTATCACAATGGTTTTTCAAGCAACGTGGTTACAGCAAGCGGTCCCGTTCATATCGCTTTAGCGTTTAATCCCTCTCACTTAGAAATTGTCGACCCAGTGGTGGCGGGGAGTGTCAGAGCCCGGCAAGACCGTAGAGGGGATCATAAGGGTTGGAGGGTTTTAGGCGTTATGGTTCACGGAGATGCCGCCTTTGCTGGACAAGGCGTCGTGATGGAGACGCTCAATTTGGCAGATACCCGTGGCTATGGTACCGGCGGGACGATGCATATCGTTATTAATAACCAAATCGGATTCACAACTTCTGATCCTCGAGATAAGGGGTCAATGACATACTGTACGGACCCGGCTAAACTTATTGAAGCTCCCGTTATTCACGTCAATGGTGACCATCCTGAGGCGGTAGTATTTGCAACACGGCTAGCGATGGAATTTAGAAGAACATTTAGCCGGGATGTCGTGGTTGACATCGTCTGTTTCCGCCGCCTGGGACATAACGAACAAGATACTCCGAGCCTGACGCAACCTCTGATGTATAAAAAGATCGGCGTTCATCCCGGGACTCGCAAACTTTATGCCGATCAACTGGTATTGGAGAAAGTGGTTACAGAGGACGAAGTCAACGGACAGGTTTCGTTTTACCGAAAGAACTTGGAAGAGGGTAAGACTCCGAAGAAGATGCCACTCATCGACAAGAAGAGCGAATTTTCTGTCGATTGGTCTTCTTACACCGGACACTGGACAGATCCAGTTTCAACTGCAGTTCCCATCGAGGAACTAAGACGCTTAATTGATGCCATTACCACCGTTCCGGAAAATTTCAAACTTCATCCTCTTTTGCAGAAAGTGATTTCTGACCGCAGAGAGATGAAAGGCGGTCATCTGAAGGTTGATTGGGGTTTGGCTGAGCATTTGGCCTTTGCTACTTTGCTGACAGGAGGTTTTTCAGTACGTATTTCTGGTGAGGACTCTGGACGAGGTACTTTTAGCCATCGTCACGCGGTTTGGCACGATCAAAATCGTGATCGATGGGATTCTGGCATTTGGATTCCACTAGAGCATTTGGGGGAAAACCAGGCGCGATTTACGGTCATTGACTCAGTGCTATCAGAGGAAGCGGTACTCGGATTCGAGTATGGCTATGCGAGTTCTTCACCTCGTTGTCTGACGATTTGGGAAGCGCAGTTCGGTGATTTTGCCAACGGAGCCCAAGTCGTTATCGATCAGTTCATCAGCTCTGGAGAAGCTAAGTGGGGACGTAAATCTTCCCTGACGATGTTTTTGCCTCATGGCTATGAAGGGCAGGGACCGGAACATTCGTCCGCTCGCATTGAAAGATACTTGCAATTGGCAGCGGACAACAACATGCTTATTTGTCAGCCGACAACGGCTTCTCAAATATTCCATCTTTTACGTAAGCAGATGATCGGCCTCGTACGGAAACCGTTGATCGTTTTTACACCAAAGAGCTTGTTACGCAATAAGGCCGCAACAAGTTCAATGGAAGAGTTGGCTGAGGGTTCTTTCCAAACAGTAATCGGAGATGCTTCAATTAAAGATCCCGATTCCGTCAGGAGAATCATCGTGTGTTCGGGTAAGGTTTTTTACGAACTTGATAAATATCGTTTAGAACATGCAATAAACGGTGTTGCTTTGGTACGACTTGAACAATTTTATCCATTCCCTCACAAGAAACTTGCGCAAGAGTTTTCGTTATACCCGTTTGCGTCCGAATTTGTTTGGGCGCAAGACGAACCTCAGAATCAAGGTGCGTGGTTCTACGTACAACACCATCTGCTTGAAGAGATGCCCGAAGGAGCGCGGCTTGCCTACGCAGGTCGCGCATCTTCATCTTCGCCAGCTGTCGGCTACCCTGGCAAGCACAACGAACAGCTTAAAGAGCTTTTGGAAAACTCGTTTGGTCGCCTCAAAGGCTTTATCCAGATGAAGTAATGCAACGAATACGGAGTGTGATATGTCAATAGTACAAGTTAAAGTTCCGGAACTTTCTGAATCCGTCTCTGAGGCCAATCTGCTTGAATGGAAAAAATCTCCAGGAGAACCGGTGGTTGCCGATGAGATACTTGTTGAAATAGAAACGGATAAAATCGTCTTAGAAATTCCTGCGCCGGCTAACGGTGTTCTCGCCAGTATCGAACAGCCCAACGGAGCGGCTGTTTTATCCGATCAATTAATCGCTACCATTGATACGGAGGCAATGCCCTCTCAAAAAACTCAACCAGTGAAGCTAGAAGAACCTAAAGTTGAAACAGTGCCTATGGTAGAAGAAAAACGAGAAGAGAAAAAACAACCACAAGTTCAGGCTGTTTCAATGGCGGCTCCAGCTTTTGGCGAGAAGGTTATGCCCGCTGCGGCAGTCGCTTTAGCTAATGCGGGCATCGCATCCTCTTCGGTTCAAGGCACAGGTCCTGGAGGCAGGATTACTAAGGCGGATGCGCTTAAGGCGGTGGATCGCATTCCTAAACGAGAAACCCAGCGTAGGGCTTCTCCGACAGTTACTTCGAGCCCATTAGAACAAAGACCAGAGCAGCGGGTACCGATGTCTAGGTTACGGGCTAGGGTGGCCGAACGTCTTGTCCAATCACAATCGAACGCGGCGCTGTTAACCACTTTCAACGAGGTGGATCTATCCGCGGTGATCAAGCTCAGGAATAGCTATAAAGAAAGTTTTGAGGAGCGTTTTGGAGTCAAGCTTGGTTTCATGAGTTTCTTTGTCAAAGCGGCTATTCAAGCTCTGAAACAGTACCCGATCATCAATGCTTCGGTTGAGGGCAACGATATCATTTATCACGGTTATATGGACATTGGTATCGCCGTTGGTTCACCTCGTGGCCTAGTGGTGCCGGTTCTTAGAGATGCCGACCAAATGACGTTTGCAGAAATCGAAAAAGCAATTGCTGATTTTGCCTCTCGCGCAAAGGAAGGGAAACTCGCTTTGGAAGAGCTTATTGGCGGTACGTTTACTATTTCCAACGGAGGAGTTTTCGGCTCTCTGTTCTCAACTCCCATTGTTAATCCGCCTCAGTCGGCAATCTTGGGAATCCATGCAACAAAACCAAGAGCTGTTGTTGTTGACGGTCAAATCGTAGCTCGCCCAATGAACTATTTTGCTTTAAGTTATGACCACAGGATTATTGATGGCAGAGAAGCGGTTCTTGCTTTGGTGGCCATCAAGAATGCGCTCGAAGATCCGGCACGCCTGCTGCTTGATCTTTAGGAGGACAGATGATGCGTGAGGATACTCAATTGTTTGATGTGGTAGTTATAGGTGCCGGTCCTGGCGGTTATGTCGCAGCAATACGTGCTGCTCAACTGGGTCTTTCCGTTTGTTGTATTGATGATTTTCAAATTGACGGGAAACCTGCTCCTGGTGGGACCTGTACCAATGTTGGTTGTGTTCCTTCAAAGGCCCTTCTAGTTTCTAGCTGTCTGTATGAAACGATCGAGCAAAAGGCAATTGATCACGGGATTGAAGTCTCAAAGCCCACAATTGACGTCGGGAAGATGCAAGCTCGAAAGAACTCTGTAGTCAGACAGACGAACGACGGTCTTCTTTATTTGTTTAAGAAAAATAAAATTGCCTATTTGAACGGAAGGGGCTCATTTGTTTTTGCCGATGATGATGGCTACATGATCAATGTGAGCGAACCTTCAAACTCAAGGCTTATGACGAAAAACGTCATTATTGCAACTGGTAGCAGACCTAGAAAATTGCCTGATGTGGATTTCGACGAGGAAAGGATTCTTTCAAACACAGGTGCCTTGTCTTTAACCAAGGTTCCCAAGACATTGGGAATCATTGGGGCAGGTGTAATCGGTCTGGAGCTAGGGAGCGTGTGGAAGAGGTTAGGATCCGAAGTTCGCATCTTGGAGGCAATGCCTTCGTTGCTCGGGTTTGCCGATGAGTCGGTATCCAAGACCGCATATAAGGTCTTTAGTAGCCATGGCTTGCAAATGGAGTTTGGGGTTCGTATTGATAAAGTGGAAAATGACGGCAAGCGAGTTTCTGTCAAATACACGGACAAGGAAGGAAAGAAACTGGAAATGTGGGTTGAAAAACTTATCGTTTCAATAGGTCGAGTTCCGTATACAGAATCTTTAGAGCCAGCCAATGTCGGACTGAAAATTGATGAACGAGGCTTCATAGAAATTAACGAACTTTGTCAAACCAATCTCCCGGGAGTCTGGGCGATAGGTGATTGCGTTCGAGGACCAATGCTTGCTCATAAGGCTCAGGAAGAAGGCAGGGCTGTTGCTGAACGGATTGCGGGACAGATTGCACTAACTAATCTTGATCTTGTCCCTTCGGTGATCTACACGGAACCAGAAATAGCTTGGGTTGGTAAAACCGAACAGCAACTTAAGAATGAGGGTGTCTCATATAAGGTAGGTCAGTTTCCTTTCGCTGCCAATGCGAGGGCGAGAGCAGTGGGTGAGGTGACCGGTTTCGTGAAAGTTATTTCGGAACAAGATACTGACAATCTGCTTGGTGTACATATTATTGGAGCTGATGCGGGAGAGCTGATTGGGCAAGCCTGTCAGGCGATGGCTTTCGGCGCTAGCGCAGAGGATCTAGGACTTATCTGTGAACCCCATCCCTCTTTCAGTGAGGCAATAAAGGAAGCGGCTCTTGCCGTTAACAAAGAAGCAATTGATATATAAACAGAGAATATGAAAAGAAAACTCCTATCATTGATCCTTACACTTTCCTGGGCCAGTTGCCCTGCTTTTGCTGCTGATTATCCTGTTGAGACACCCTTTGCGGAGCGTTATCCGATCGACAGCATTACGAGCGAAAAAAGAGCCCATGAGGTGATTGAGGCTTATGAACAAGAAAAAGGCCTTTGGGATGAATGGAAAAAGACTCAGGAGAAGGGGTGCTACCGTAGCTTCTTTGTCAATGATTGTCTTTCAGGGGTGAAGAGCGATTATTCCGAACATGTGTATAAAGCAAGAAAGGTTTGGCTTGCAGCCAGAGACTTTCTCAGGGCTGAAAAAACCAAGGAGGCTCAGGCAAGAAGGCGGTCGGCTGAGCAGAGAGTTGCCGAACGCGAAAAGATGAAACAGGATCAGCCATCGCAGAGGCCTGCGTTGGTTAATCCAGATCAACCCATTGAAGACGAGACAGTAGTTACTGATAGGACAAAAGAAGTGGTTCAGACAGAGGAGACAGCTCGAAGGCAGACTGCCCCAAGAGAAACTGTGCAACAAAGACAGTTGACAGCGCAGCAGGAACGGGAAAATGAAAGGGAGTTTGCCAAAAAACAGGAAGCACGCGAGCAGAGAAGGGTCGAACAAGAGAAGAAAATCGCACCTGAACCGGGAAAAACGTTAGAAGAGAGGGTGGCCGAAAGAGCTCAGAGAAGGGCTGAGGCTGAGCAGAAACGATTGGCGAATATCAAAAAGAGGCAGCAAAAGGCAGCGGAATACGAGCGGCAGCAAAAGCTTAGAGAAGAACAGCAAGGCAATAGTGTACTGAAAGATATTGCGCCTTAAATCATCGCTATCCAATCTAAAGTTCAGCGTGAGCTAATGATCTCTTCTTATTATTCTGCACTCGCAGAGGTTGGAGCTATTGATGACAAGCAGGGGATTGATAAAAAAAGTAGAACAGGTGTTCGCTCAGGACGGGGTGATTTCCAAGGCAACGCCTAACTACCAAACAAGAAAATCTCAAGTGGAATTTGCCAAGTCCGTGGCTAATGCCATGATCGATAAAAAAAGCATCGTGGTCGAGGCAGGGACTGGTACTGGAAAAACCTTTGCTTATCTTGTTCCGGCACTGTTGCACGGTGGAAAGGTATTGATATCAACAGCAGGAAAAACCTTACAGGATCAGCTCTACACCAAAGATATTCCCGCTCTTCTTAGATCATTGAAAATGGGCGCGAGAGTTGCGCTCTTGAAAGGGCGTTCCAACTACATATGCAGGGCTCGTTTTGAACGGGCTTATGAGGAAAATGTTGCAAAATCGCGTGAGGAAGTTGTCCATTTAAATCTCATAAAAGATTATCTGCACACCGCTAAGACAGGAGAGAAAAGCGAATTAACGGAAGTTCCAGAATACTCAGGAATTTGGCCAGCGGTTACAAGCAATGCGGAAAACTGTCTCGGTAGGAGTTGCCCTGATTACGAGAATTGCTTTGTCATGAGAGCAAGGGAAAAAGCAAAAGAGGCGGACATCCTTGTAATCAATCATCATTTGTTTTTGGCTGACATCTCATTAAGGGATAATGACATAACAGATTTTTTGCCTGAGTTTGATTTAATCGTTCTCGATGAAGCTCATCAGTTGCCTTCTATTGCAACCGACTTTTTTTCTGATACTTTATCGCTTGGAAATGTCAGGTCTCTTGCGGAGGACTGCACCTTGGCAGGTTCCACAAATTGTCCCAAGGCCGCTAATTGGACCGCTCTGGCTTCGCATGTGGTCAAAGCCTGTGACGATATCGTTCTAAAAATAAAGATGATTACTTCTCAGGACGATATCAAAACATCTATTTCCAACCTAAAGGATGCGCACTTATTGGCAGAACCTTTCGAAGGACTAGTGAAAGCGTTTAATGAGCTAGCTAATACGCTTGAGGACAATCGAGAGATATCACCCGAGATGAGCACCTGTGCTGATCGTGTCCAGCTCTATCTACAGACAGCAAAGAAGTGGTACAAAATCTTTGATCAAGGTCAAGAAGGTGAGGAAGGAAAAGTTTATTGGCTTACCACACGAGGCCGACAAGTCTTGTTTAATGAGACTCCGTTGGTTTTTTCAGATTCTTTCAGAAAAGCTCGTTTAGATCAAGGAAAACCATGGGTTCTGACATCAGCAACCTTGTCTACTAGAGACAAACAAGGCAGTCCCACCTTTAAGCACTTTACAGATCAAATGGGGTTGGATGATGCTCAAACATTTCACTGGGATAGCCCTTTTGATTATAGAAATCAGGCAATGCTTTATATTCCGCCAGATCTGCCTTTGCCCTCAGCAAACGACTTCTCAGAGTCAGTCGCTACCAGAATCTGGCCATTTATTCAAGAAAACGGAGGAAGAACCTTCGTTCTCTGTACCACAATAAAGGCAATGGAAACCATAGCAGAGCAACTAAGATACTATGTTGAAAGAGCGCGGAGTTCAATCAAGGTGCTCCTCCAGAAAGAAAAACCAAGGAAGGCGTTGCTCCGTGAATTTAGGGAGCATGGAAACGCTGTGCTAGTCGGTTCAATGAGTTTTTGGGAAGGGGTGGATATCAAGGGTGATACTCTTTCTTTGGTCGTCATAGATAAAATTCCATTTTCTCCGCCAGACGATCCTGTTACTGAAGGGAAGTCCCGATGGTTGAAATCTCAAAATAAGAGTGCTTTCTATGAATTGTCCCTCCCGGAGGCAACAATGCTTTTGATGCAAGGTGCAGGCCGCCTCATTCGAGATGAAAATGACAGGGGCTTGCTCATCATTTGTGATAAACGCGTTATCAACAGCAGCTATGGCGAGATGATTTGGAAAAGTTTGCCAGATTTCTCTAGGACAACGAATTTTGATGATGCAATGAAGTATCTAAAATCTCTTAAGGCTTGAACTATCTCTTGAGCGACTATTTGTTAGTCGGGTCAGAGGGGGTCTCTGTCGTATTTGCAGCCGCTTGGTACTCCATTTCTTTTTGGTAGCTTGAATAAGGGGCGCGTTTTTTATTGGCCTCAATGATTCGATCAATGTCCTTAACCTTACTTTCCATACCTAACGCTTGGTAGCTGTCTCTCATGATCTGTAAAGCTTCCTCAGCTTGTGGTGACGTTTGGAACTCAGTGATCACGTTTTGGGCTCGATTAATGGCAGCGATATAGCCCTTGCGGACAAAATAGTACTTCGCGGTGTTGATTTCAAACTTGGCCTGAGCCTCTACGAGCTCATGCATGCGTTCCCGGGCTTCTCTAGCGTAACGGCTATTAGGAAAACGTTCTACAAGCTCTTTGAAGATATCAAATGCATCTCTTGAAGCTTGAGCATCTCTTTTAGAGATGTCTGGACGCTGAATGAAGCTCATCCAGCCTTCATCCTCATCAAGTGTTGCTACACCCTTTATGTAGAGGGCGTATGGAGCCAATGCATGTTCAGGGTATTGCCTGAGAAATCTGTCACAAATCTGGATGGCCTGCTGAGGTTCACCTTCCTTGAAATAGCTGTAGGCGGTCTCGATCTGAGCCTGCTGTGCATACCGCCCGAAAGGATATCTAGCCTCTATCTTTTGGTAGTACGAGCGAGCGGTCTCATAGTTGCCTTCATTGAGCTGGTCCCTAGCCTCAACATAGAGTTTATCTGCGGTCCAACCCTCAGTTGGGTCTTGTATTGCATCAAACAAACCGCAAGAACTAGTCGTTAAAATAACAGAACCAAAAAGGGCACAGCTTACAAGATGCCGCATCCAACCAGTAGTGACTGAAGACATATTTATGACAGAGGTTAAAAGTAAATCCGAATTGCTAGATTATAGCCAGTCCGATGCATTGGACGGGGTTGTTAAAGAGCAATCTATCGAAGTTTTTTCTTTTGAACTTGAATTAGTTGAAGATGGTCAAAGGATTGACAAGATTTTATCTGCTCGTTTTCCTGAGGTTTCAAGATCTCGGATAAAGGAGCTGATTGATCAGAAAAAGGTCAACATTGACGGGCTCGATAATGTGAAACCCAGCCAAAAAGGATCCGTAGGACAGAAAGTTTCTATTGCGCTTGCACCCCGAATCCAGGATTTGGAATTCGAAGAGATTCCCATGGATCTCGATATCATTTATGAAGATAACGATATTCTGATTATCAATAAACCAGCTGGTTTAGTAGTTCATCCAGCGGCAGGGCACTGGAACGATACGCTGCTAAACGGATTGCTTGCTTATAACGAAGTTTTCAAAAAGTTGCCAAGAGCAGGAATTGTGCATCGACTTGACAAAGATACAAGCGGACTGATGGTAGTGGCTAAAACCGAACTGGCACAGTTGGATTTAGTTCGCCAATTACAGGAGCGGACGGTTAAAAGAGAATATTGGGCAATTGTTAAAGGTGTAAGTCCGGAAACGAAACTCATCAACGCTTCCATAGAGAGGGATCCGCACAATCCATTAAGATTTATAGTAAGTCGGTCTTCTCGCGCTAAACCGGCGATAACCGAAATTAAAAGAATTGATCAGAGGCAGTTCAAGGATAAAAAGTATTCTTGGGTTGCCGCTAGGCTTCAAACTGGACGTACTCACCAGATTCGCTTGCATATGGAGTCACTTGGATTCCCATTAGTGGGGGATCCTTTGTACAGGAATAGATTGCCGCAAACCAAAGATGACAGTACGATAGTCGGTAATTTTCATCGCCAAGCCTTGCATGCTAGCAGGCTTGGCCTGATTCATCCTTCCACAGGTCAAACGATGGAATGGTTTGCTCCCCCTCCACCCGATTTCATTGAGTTGATGAAGGAGATTGGTTTCGGACCGTGGGATAAACCGACGGAAGTTTTTGATCAGCCAATTGTTTCACTCGAAGAAAAATCGATCGATTTGGTTGGAAGGATTTCCAGTTGGAACGATTTCGATTTTGGTGAAGATGAAACAGACGATGAGCTTTGGGATATTCAATTTAAGCCTTAGGATCTTCAAATGCAAAGAAAACCTGAAATTGCTTTGTTGGCTCCTCAATGGAGAGCTCCGAACACGATTAGAGCCTTTTTTACCTATCGTTCGGGTGGATTATCCACCGGGCCCTATGGTGCTTTGGATGGCCTCAACGGACTCAATTTAGGAAGACATGCGGGTGATAATCCACACAATGTCAGAGCAAACCGAAGGTTGCTTTCGAGCTTTCTGCCGTCGGAACCTCGTTGGCTTCGCCAAGTTCATTCAACACGTGTATTGGAAGCTGATCAAGTGGAGTGCGAACCCGATGCTGATGCATCCTTCACTTTAAAAGAAAACATCGTCTGTGTCGTGATGACTGCCGATTGTGTTCCCGTATTATTGTGTGATGTCCACGGAAAAATTGTGGCCGCGGCTCACGCAGGTTGGAAAGGACTCGCTAACGGAGTACTGCAGAACACCGTCAATGCCATGAGGGAGCATGTTGGTGATACGAAAAGAGACATAATTGCATGGATCGGACCTCATATTCGACAGGAGCACTTTCAGGTGCAACAGGATGTTGTCGATATTTATCAAGCTTCCAACCTAAAAAATGTGGCGGGGGCGGCAATCATTAAGAATGGTGCAGGATATCAATTAAACTTGGCATTATTTGTTAAAGAGGCTTTACGGCAAGTAGGTGTTGATAACGTTTTTGATTGCCAGTTAGATACCTACGCAGACGCTGAGAAGTTTTATAGTTATAGAAGAGATCGAGTCACAGGTCGTCATGCAGCAATCATCTACAGGATTTAGAGCGCCTTCCAACGCACCCGAAGTGTTGAGTTGGTATTACGTTCTGCCAGGAATAAAACTAGTGAAGTTTTGGCATATAGCCATTGCTTTGATGGGGGTTGCTGCTGTTATCGCGATTCTGGCATTAATCAACTTTCAATTGGTTTTTGAGTCAGCATGGGTACTGTTAATTTTGCCTTTAGTGACCTTTTTTGCCGGTTGGCTAGTTTTGGAGCTCCAGCCCCATCAACAAATTTATTACAGGTTGGATAAAGAGGGCATCTACAGTGAGTTTCGTTCAACCTCTTCCCCTTTGGTTAATTTTGCTGATTTGGTTATTGGTTTGATTGGCACGAAGTTTGGCCGACAGGAACTCTACTTGAATAAGCACTCCACACGACAGTGGCATTTTGAATGGGATGAGATTGTGGCAGTTCGGAGAAATCAGTACTGGAGAAAGATCACGCTTATAGCCGGTTTGCGAGGAGAAATGGTTCTTTGGACCAATACGGAGAACTACACGAGGGTGCTCACACTGGTCTTGGATCATGTTAGAAAGAAGGAGAAAAACTATGATTAGGAAGGTGTTTTTGATTCTTGCACTGATGGAGATAACTATGGCAGCTCAAGCGAAAGATTATCTGATTGATGTTCGTACTCCGGCGGAAATCGCTGACACGGGTCGGGTTCAGGGAGCCCTGAACGACGATTTCAAGAGTCCGGAATTTGTGGCTAAGTTTAAAGCGCTCAATATCGACCCGACGGATAAAGTCAGTCTGTACTGTCGTTCGGGGAAACGGGCTGGAATGGCTAAGGAGATTCTCGAGCAGCTCGGCTACAAGAATGTGGAGAATTTGGGCGGCTATGAGGATGCTGCGAAAAAATTGAATCTACCTTTAGTGAAATAATGACAAGCGGAAAATTCAAAAAGCCGCCTAAGATTGGTTTTATCTCATTGGGGTGTCCGAAAGCACTCGTTGATACCGAGAGGATTGTTACTGATCTTCGGGCGGAGGGCTATCTTATTAGCTCAACCTATAAAGATTCCGATTTGGTCATTGTTAATACTTGTGGGTTTATTGACGCAGCGGTTGAAGAGTCATTGCAAGCCATCGCCGAAGCATTGGATGAAAACGGCAAGGTAATTGTCACCGGGTGTCTTGGAGGAAAAGACAGAGGGAGCTTTATAAGTATGAAATTTCCCCAGTTACTCGGGGTAACCGGACCAGATGAGGCGGACCGGGTCTTAGAGCTTGTCCATGAAAACTTTCCCTCACCCCATGAGCCTTTCCTAGATTTAATTCCTCGGGGTGGGGTAAGGCTTACACCCCGACACTATGCCTATTTAAAAATAGCTGAGGGTTGCAATCATCATTGTTCTTTTTGCATTATTCCCTCTTTGAGAGGCAAACTAGTTTCTCGACCGATTGGCTCAATTATGCGCGAGGCGGAAAACCTCGTTAGGGCTGGCGTTAAAGAGCTTTTGGTAATAGCCCAAGATACGGTAGCCTATGGAGTCGATGTCAAATATAGGCTTGATTTTATTGGTGGACGAGCTGTCAAAACAAATGTAAAAGTTTTGTTTGAAGAGCTTGGTAAGCTTGGAGTATGGGTCCGGGCCCATTACATGTATCCTTATCCGGTCGTTGATGATCTTGTTCCGTTAATGGCTGAAGGAAAAATTCTCCCGTATTTGGATGTTCCCTTCCAACATGCACAACCTAGAGTTTTAAAAGCGATGAAAAGACCGGGAAGTGAATCCAATATGGAAAGGATCAATGCATGGCGATCAATTTGTCCCGAGATTACTATTAGATCTACTTTTATCACGGGCTTCCCCGGTGAAACTGAAGAGGAATTTCAATACCTTTTAGATTTTCTTGAAGAAGCAAGGTTAGATCGAGTAGGTTGTTTTGCTTATTCTCCGGTAGAGGGAGCGGCTGCAAACGATTTGCCAGGGGCTATTCCTCAAGAAGTCAGAGAAGAAAGAAGATCTCGTCTGATGGCGTTACAAGAAAAAATTTCTAGGGATGTTCTTTCCCGTAAGGTTGGTTCAACTATTAGAGTGTTAGTAGATGAAGCGCCGGGCGACGACGGAATAGCAGTAGCGAGATCCGCCTCGGATGCCCCTGATATTGACGGATTGGTTCTTATCGAAGGCGGTCCTATGGTTTTACCTGGGGATTTTGTTGATGTGAAAATTACTCGGTCAGAAGATTACGATTTATACGGGAAGATCGTTAAGAAATAGATAATTAGTTAGCTTCAGATAAGGCCTGTTGGTCAAATTGGTATGGTTTGGTAATGAGGTATGCGGCGACAAAGTAAATTGAGCCTAGGGTAAGTAGGTGTATCCAAGAAGGAAGGCATGCGTTGTAACCTGCTCCTGTCTGGGAACTTAAAACTAAGCAGTGCACTCCGGGGGTACTCGGGAAAATCCAACTGAAGACGCGAATGATGAGCGGAATGTTCTGTTCGGGGAAAAGATTGCCGCTGATAAATATGCAGGGAATTGAGGTTGGGACCACCAACTGAACAATTAGTTTGGTTTGCTTCAAAAAAACTGATAGTAGAACTCCAAAGGCGATTACAGCGTAAGAGAAGAACATACCGCTTAATACGGTAGAGATGACATTTTGGAATGAATTAACCCCATGCCAAGAAAATGAAAATCCCTCAATGAGTAATACCCACGTGAAACACAAAATCAGGAAAGGCAGGCAGAGAGCTACAAAATAACGAGGTTGTCCGAAAGACAAGGTTAAGGCTTTTGGATAGCGTATTTGGCAAAACCAGTCATTGAACAACATTCCTATACCAGCGACAATCGCTGTTTGAATAATGATCACAAAAACGATTGGAACCGTAAAATTCAAATAGCCATTAACCGTGTTGAACATGGATTCGAGGATAAGAGGAGCACTCTTTCTTTGTATCCGAGCGATGGTTTCGATAGGAGTCCCATGTTCAACTAGATGAGTCGCCACGGTCTGTTCAATGACTTGTTGCAAGGGTCCTGCTAGACCGGAGAGAGAAGATCGGGCCTTGACGATAAGAGCTCCGTTTGTTACCAGCGTGAGGGCAGTTGGTGTTGCGTTTAGGGCATTTTTTTGAAAATTGACCGGTATGGTAATGATGGTTGAAGCCTGACCTTTTTGTAGCTTGTCTTTCGCAGGGGCTGGCTCGTTAACTTTCCCAATGATTTTTAAAGCGGGAACCGAATTCAAACTGTAGGCTAATCGTTCAGAAAGAGGGGTGTTATCTAAATCGACGATGACCGTTTTTATATGGTCTGGATGTTGAGGAATATAGGGCCAACAGTAGTACAGAGAGTAGAAGAAAATTGCAAAAAGAAAGAATGGCGCGCACGAAATGTTTGTCAAACACTGCTTGAAACAATAAAGGAAGGCTCTAAAGGGATTCATGTCTGAGCTCCTTCTTTATTACGGATTCGATTGTAATTCCATATGAAAGCAGGTAAGCCGAGAAGGGTGGGTATAAGCCACATTAAGCCAAAGGCAAGGAAGGTCGTTCTCATTTGCGAGATATTGGCACCAAAAATCCATTCTTGAGCTTGACCCTCTATGAACCATGTCAGAGGCAAGCATTGCGCAAAGAGTGCGGCTAGGGGACCCATTGAATCCAAAGGTAAGGAGAATCCCGAAAAAGCAAGCGCAGGAGCTGCATACCCCGAAGTGACAACCAAAGCGAATCGCCAAGTAGGAGATATTCCTACAAAAAGCACTGCCATAGCACTCATGACGGCAAGGCAAGCCAAACCGCAGGCAAACCACAACCATAGGGATCCTGCGGCCTTAAAACCGCTTATGCCGGCAAGTAAACCAATGTAGGCTGCAAGCAAAAGAGAGTAATAAACAAAGTAAGGAATTAATTTACCAGTCAGTGCCGTAAGATAACTTCCGTGGGCGGTACTTAGCCAATCTGATATTGAATTGGAATAGTTTTCTCGTACGAGAGAGGTAACGAAAGTCAAGATGGCAGATAGCATGAGAACACCAGGCATCAATGTACTGCCCAAAAAAACTATGAAGCTGTTTTGTGGATTACCAACCGCATAAAAATCAGCTTGAAGTGCCTTTAAAATCCTTTCGGCCTCTGAGATGCTTGATCCGGTAGCCAAAGCTACCTTCATACTTAACTCGGATTCGAGTGCTTGTACAATCGTGGTGGCTTCGCTCTGCAGTGTAGCAGCAACGGCGTAACGGTTTTCATCCAGATACATGACGATGGGTGAACCTATCCCCCTTAGGTGATCTTTCGTATAGTTGAAAGGAATTTCAATAACTGCGTAAACCTTGCCGGCTTTCAGGGCATCTATAGCTTCAGGCTGGTTGGCATAACTGATTAGACCGAAGGCGCGGTTGGCATCAAAAGCTCTGCCGACTTCTCTACTAAGAGAAGTATTGTCCTGGTCAACGAAAGCAACTGGAACATTAGTGACAATTCCATCGCCAGTCAAAAAGAAGGCGATGGCAATCCAAAAAATTGGCATCAGAAAAAGGATAATGATATCGGCAGTACGTTCCCCAAGAGTGCGTAATTCTCTGGAAATGACATTTATCAATGCCGAAAACATCACCGCCCCTTACTGATTAATCAAAACACTCATGCCGGGGCGAAGTTCTTTAAGCTCGGCGAGCGGGCGAGCTCGCACTTCGAAAGTTTTCATGTCGTAGCCAGAATCCATTCGAGTGCTTCTCCAAGTGGCGTAGTTAGCTCTTGGAGAGATGTAATAGACCTTGAAATCTACTTCTTTGTTACCAAGTGCTGGAACCGTTGCGTGGAGAACGGTGCCAATTTTGATATCAGACATGGCGGACTCACGGATATTAAACGTTGCCCACTGATCACCGAGCTCAACAAGAGTAGCAATGGGGAAACCGGCTCCGGCGAGTTCTCCCTCGACCAGAATAACCTTATCGACCTGTCCCGCGGTAGGCGCGCTTAGAATTTCGTCCGCTGTAAGAGATTTGACCTGTTCGACTCCAGCCTGGGCTTCAGAGGCTAAATCGGCAACAGCGGCCTTTTCTTGTTCCCTAGCGCCAATTTCGGCGATTTCCATTTGTTGTCGTGCCGCTTTTGCTTGTTGTTGGGCTGCTATCCACTGTGTCTTAACCTCGTCATATCTTTGAGCCGACACGAGTCCATCTTTGTACAGAGCCGAGATTCGATCGAAAGTTTTTTTGGCTAAGGTTTCAGCTGCCATCGCTTTTTGCCATAGTGCTTTTGTAGCTTCTTTCTCTTGGGGCCTTACACCTTCGTCAACTAGACTTTGTTTTGCTCGCGCCGCTCGCTGTTGAGCCTGGACCTGTTGAAGCTTTGCCTCGAGCTCCGGAAGGAACATCTCTACCATCGGTTGATCTGCGACAACAAAATCTCCCTCCTTAACCAAAACCTTTTGGACTCTACCGGCGACTTTTGAGGAAACACTTATCGTTCGGGATTCCATCTGTCCTTGAATCGGTGGCTCGGGAGGGAAAGCGGCACGCCATATTCCCCAGGCAATAAAAATAACCAAGGCAAGGACAGCAATAGCCACAATCCAGAGTTTCCCAGAAGATTGTTTTTGAGAATTCAATTCCATTTCAGTCTCTTTTTTGCTTTCGGTCATATTAATTTTCCACGATGACCTGATGGTTATTGACAGCGTTCATGAATTCGCTCATTTGACCGCAAACTGCGTGCAAAATCGCATAGTTTGATACAAAGTCAAACGCAGCTAGCCTTCTACCGACTTCGGCTGCGAGTAATTGGTTTCTGGCTTCAGTGACATCAAGAGAGGTAGAAAGTCCTTCGCCAAAACTTTTTTCCTTGAGTCTGAGGTTCTGGAGCGCCAAAGAGACATTTGAAGAACTTAATTTGTATTGTTCAATGGCATTTTGAGTCCGTGTCCAAGCGACTTCAACGGCAGTTTTCACTTGATTGATGGCCTCAGCCTTGCCTGCAACGGCTTGCTCAAGGGTTGCCTCTGCACTTCGGATGCTCGCCCTTCTGTCCTTAGCATCCCAAAGGGTGAAATTTACTCCGATTCCCGCTACCCAGTTGGGTTCTACCAATGACTGGTAATGTTTGATGAAGTTATAAGTACCGAAGGCAAAAACTTTTGGATGCCACGCTCCTTTGGAAGCCTTAACTCCTTGAGCGGCTTGATCTGCTTTGGCCTGAATGATGGCGATTTGAGGATTAGAGATTAGAGCAGTGTCGACCCAATGCTTTAAGGGTTCAAGAGGTCGATTTAGGACAAATAGTGGAGTACTCAACTCCCCAAAATCTTCCTCATGTAAAAGCCTAGATAACTGTAGCCTGGCTACTTTAGCGTTATCTCTAGCCTTTAGGTATTCACGATTACGATTGTCTCGGGAGACTTGGACACTCATACGCTCAAGCTTACTGATAACGCCTTGTTTTTCAAATTTTCTCGCCTTGGCAAGTTCCTTGTCTTGCTGAGCAAGCATTGATTTTTGAAGTTTCTCCAGGGAAAGGGCCAGTTGAAGACCGAAATAGTGTCCTGCGAGTTGCGCATCTAAGTCCTCGCTATCCGAACGTTTTTGGGCTAGTGCTTCATCAACTGCATATTTACTTGCCGCCTGTTTGGCACTGATTTGCCCGCCGGTGTAAATAGGCCATGTGGCAGTAGCTGAGGCTCTTGGACCATTCAAGGAAAATTTTTCATGAATGCCTACAGGCATGTTCATTGAGATCCCAGGCAAAGAAATGGGTACATTGGTTCCTAAGTCAATCTTTTTTTGCCCGGCTATTTGAAATGCGTCAAGCGTAACGGTAGGACCTCCAAGCATTTTCAAAGAATTTTCTGCTTCCTGTTTGCTACGGACATTTGCCTCACTGGACTTAAGTTTGTCGCTTCTTTCGTAGAGCCAATCCCTAGCTACAGAAAAACTCAGGGGCATGGCGGCCCAAACAGAATCCTGAATAATGGATAGGGCGGCAAAAAGAACTGTAACTATGATTCGTTGCATAAGGATCCTGTCAAATGCTCTTGCGTTTTGTCGATTTTGTAACAAACAAGGTTAATCTTACAACTTACGGGCAATGGGTTTTAAGGTATTAGAAACGAATCTCCAAAATGATTAGAATTTGTCTGTTTTCTAAAACCTTTTATTTTGGTGTGTGTGACTCTTTATCGACTTAAAACGATAATTACACTTTCAGAGGTGTTTAACTATGAGTGAAAAGCCCTTTATACCTACACTTAATCGTCCTCCTAAAGACATCTATACTGAAACAGAACCTAATTGGGATACATTGGCTGCTCTTGGACCATTGGCTCCTATGGCAGGCACATGGTTCGGTGAGCATGGTGTTGATATCAACCCCAAACTGGACGGACCGCAAACCAACGCTTATCTTGAATATTACAAGCTAGAGGTAGGAGATCCGCAGAACAACGGTCCCCAGGTTTTGTATCCTTTGCGCTACCACACTCATATTGTTGAACCAGGACAAAGACAGGCATTCCATGACCAGGTAGGTTTTTGGCTTTGGGATCCGGCTGCCGAGATTGTATATATGACTGGCTCAATTCCACGTGGACAAACATGGCTTGCTGCTGGTCCAGCCAAGGCTACTGACAGGACATTTACACTTTGGTCTGTCAGAGACACTCACATCAATACGATTGCTTCAAATCCCTTCTTGGAAGCAGCTTTCCAGACGGTTCAATATAAGGTGACAGTCTCTATTAACGAAGATGGGACATGGTCTTATGAACAAGTGACCACCTTGATCATCCCAGGATATGACAAGCCTTTTGAACATAAAGACTCAAATGTTTTGACATTGGTCAACCCACCAAGACCCAACCCCGGACAAATAGATGAGGGATGGTGGCCGAGAAAACCTGGTCAAACTCATTCGAGAAACTTTTAAAATTTTTGAGGATCCATCAGACCCCTCTTTCTTAGAGACAAACTGTTTTAGGGAAGGCCGAAAGGCTTTTCCTAAAAGTATCAAAGGGAATTGATAGGCGGAGGCTTAGCGGAACAAGGCAAGAAGACCAGAAAGCGGGGCAAAGTCTAGAGCCTGTTTGGCGTGAGGTCTTACCTTGGGTTTAGCATGCCACGCGATGGATAAACCAGCTGCTTCTAACATTGGAATATCGTTGGAACCATCTCCCATCGTTATGAGTTCCGAGAGTTCGATTCCGTGCATTAATGCGTAGGCGGATACGTAAGAGATTTTCCCCCTGCCGTCAATGATAGGAGTGCCAAATGGTCCGGTGACCCGACCAGTCAGCTTGCCGTCGACAATTTCAAGTTCGTTACTGATAACGTGAGTGAAACCGTAGCGTTCTTTGACTACGTTGGTGACACAGCTGAAACCTCCCGAAACTAATAGGGTTGGAATTCCGGCTTTTTTCAAAGCTGCAATTAGCTTTTCAGCGCCAGGATTGGGTTTGATGTGGGAGCGTATGAGGCGATCAATAATGGAAGCATCGGCTCCAGTCATCAACTTGACTCTAGCGGTGAGACTTTCAGCATAATTTTTAATTATGCCTTGCATGGCTAGTTCAGTTATATGAGCCACTTCTTCGCCTTTGCCAACAAAAGATGCCATTTCATCGAGAGTTTCCAAATCAAGGAACGTAGAGTCCATATCAGTGGCAAAAAGTTTGAACTGCTTTAGCTTGAGATCAGGTTGGACCCAGCAAGCATCAATCTTTAAGGCTCGAGCTTTTTCTTTGTAACGGTGTTCAAATTCTTCTTGCTTGATTCCACGCAATCGCACAGCACAAGGCTCGACAATCTTTCCTTTACGTCCTATCAAATGAAGGAATTTTTCGAGAGTCTTCTCGTGACCAATCTTTGTTTGGAGTACTAAATCAAGCTTCACTTGAGCTCCTTGAAAATTCGAAGTATCGCTTCTGCACGTTTCTTTGCCGTATCGTTATTCTCATCTAATCGTAACCTATTAGGACCCATCATGCGCAGATTCCGATTAGCCTGCAACAGGTCAAAGAGTCTGGAAATGTCCACATTTGGTTGATCCGTAAAGGTAATTATTATCGCTTCATCTGAAGCATCAATTTTTTTTACCCCCAGCTCTTTCGCCCCGAGGCGGATTCTATGAGTGAGTAAGAGATTTTTTGCTTCTTCCGGCAGGTTTCCATACCGATCAATGATTTCTTCTTGAATTTGCCCAAGCTCATCGCGATTTCTTGTTTGGGAAAGTTTTTTATAAAACATAAGTCGGTGATGGACGCTAGATATGTAGTCTTCCCGAAAAAGGGCAGGGGCATGAAGATTAATATCCGTCGTGGCTGATAGTGGCATCAGTAAGTCAGGTTCCTTACCGGATTTAAGAGACTCTACGGCCTTTTCGAGCATCTGTGTATACAAATCAAAACCCACTCCTGTTATTGAGCCTGATTGTTGTTCACCAAGGACTTCACCTGCTCCGCGGATTTCAAGGTCATGCATAGCTAAATAAAAACCGCTTCCCAGGTCTTCCATTTCTTGGATGGCCTCAAGCCTTCTTACAGCGTTTTTGGTTATGGTGCCTTCTCCAGGGGTTAAAAGATAGGCGTAAGCTTGATGATGGCTTCTGCCAACCCTGCCTCTGAGCTGGTGCAACTGGGCCAATCCGAATTTGTCGGCTCGGTGCATGATGATGGTGTTTGCATTTGGAATATCAATGCCAGTCTCAATGATAGTTGTACATAAAAGCAAATTAGTTCTTTGGGCGTAAAAATCTCGCATGACCCGTTCGAGTTCTCTTTCGTTCATCTGCCCATGAGCGACACCGATCCTCGCCTCGGGAATTAATTTCTCAAGCATCTCTCGGCGATTCTCAATTGTTTCTACTTCATTGTGAAGGAAATAAACTTGTCCGCCACGTTTCAATTCCCTGAGAACAGCCTCTCTGATAAGAGATTTCGATTCTTGTTGCACAAATGTTTTGATAGACAGACGTTTTTCTGGCGCAGTTGTAATGACCGAAAAATCACGAATACCTTCCAAAGACATGGAAAGTGTTCTCGGAATAGGAGTTGCGGTCAGAGTCAAAATATCAACTTCGGCACGCAGAGATTTCAACCGCTCTTTTTGTCTCACACCGAAGCGATGTTCTTCATCTATGATCACGAGACCTAGATTATCGAACTTGACATTGTCCGAAAGGAGTTTGTGGGTTCCAACAACAATGTCCACTGAACCTTCGCTAATCCCCTGCAATGCGACAGTGGTTTCTTTGCTTGAACGAAAGCGCGATAATTCAGCGACTTTAACAGGCCAATTACTAAAACGGTCTTTAAAAGTTTGAAAGTGTTGTTCTGCCAACAACGTTGTGGGGCATAGTACCGCTACTTGTTTTCCTCCCATTACTGCCATGAAAGCGGCCCTAAGGGCTACTTCCGTCTTGCCAAAGCCAACGTCTCCACAAATAAGCCGATCCATCGGTTTTGAAGAAATCATGTCTTGATAGACAGCTTCAATAGCTTTGGTTTGATCTTCAGTTTCCTCAAACGGAAAGGCTTCAGAGAAGGCCTCATAGTCAGCAAGACTGAATTCAAAGGCGTGGCCTTCTCTTGATTTACGGAGGGCATAAATATTTAGTAGTTCGGCTGCGGTATCACGGACCTGTTTTGCAGCTTTCTTGCGTGCTTTTTCCCATTCGCCTCTGCCGAGGCAATGCAATGGTGCGGTCTGCGGGTCAGCACCTGAGTAGCGTGAAATAAGATGAAGATGTGCTATGGGAACATAAAGTTTGGCTTCTGAGGCATATTCGATGTGCAAAAATTCAGCAGGACCGTCAGGAGTGTCCATTGTGACCAATCCTCTATAGCGACCAATACCATGATCCAAATGAACGATGGGATCGCCGACCTTTAGTTCCGAAAGGTCTCGTATCATCATCTCAATATTGCTTTCTCTTTCGGTGCGCCGCCGTTTTCTTCTGAATCTACGGTTGCCTGAAGCGTAGAGTTCTGTTTCGGTTAGAATCGAAAGAGGAGGGTTGTCGATTTTCAGTCCATCACCAAGATCTCCCCAACATATGGCATATGCCTGTCCTTGATTAAGAAATTCAGCAAAGCTATGCACTATGGGGACAACTAGGTTGTTTTCCCTAAACAGCTCAGAAATGGTTTCTAGTCTGCCAGCTGAGTTCGCGATCAGAAGTAACCGTCGTTTTCTTTCTCCGCATAGCGAGAGGTAATTTTTAAGTCCCTCGAGGGGGTCGTTCTTCCTTCTTTCTATTGCCACTGGGGGAAAGTCGGGTGTTTTATGTGTGTCTGATGCCATGACAAGTCGACGATAAGTTTGGACTTTCGCAAAGAACTCATCAGCATTCAGGTATAACAAGTTAAAATCGAGGAGAGGGCGTTGTCCATCAGCGCGTAAAAATTTGCATCTAGCTTCTGTTTCTTGATGAAACTGAACTATAGATTCATTTACAGACCCTATGAGCATAAAACTGCTGTTAGGTCCGATATAGTCAAACAAGGTATCGGTATGATCAAAGAAGAGAGGCAGGTAATTTTCTATCCCTGGACTTGCTATGCCGTGTTCAATGTCTTTGTACACAATTTCTTTACTGGGATCACCTGGGAATGTTTCTCTCCAGCGACTACAAAAGCCTTGGCGGCTTGTTTGATCCATGGGGAATTCTCGGCCCGGTAGCAACCTAATTTCGTTGATTTTTTTTAATGAACGTTGGGTGTCGG
>CANQMZ010000013.1 GCA_947625105.1 uncultured Parasutterella sp. | reverse complement strand
TTGGGCATACCTGCCCTTACAGGGCAATAAAGAAAAGAAAATTCTAATTACCCCGTTCGGGGCTAGATTTATGGTTTTTCCGCCTCCTTGCTGGAAGCCGAAGAGAGATAGGCGAATAAAACCATTAGCACCATCGCCAACACGGCACAACACCTAACCGCATTGACGGCTCCAAACTGCTCGGAACTGACTCCAAGAATGAGTTGTCCAACGGGTACTAAACCGAGCATGACAGCTAAATACATGGCTGAAAACCTTCCTCGATACATGTTGGGTGCTCTGCTTTGAACCAGGTTGTTAGCCGAGGCTAAAGAAAATGTTAAAGCTGCCCCGGCCACCATGGCGCAGATCCACTGTGACATGATCGTATCCAACGCCGGAAGAGTGGCAAAAGCAATACAGGTGATCCAACCGCCCATCCAAACGGTAGTAACGTGATTGATTAATCCCTTGTTCTTCTGCATGAGAACAGCCGCGGCCACCGCCCCGAAACCCAAGCCTGAAGACATGGAACCGAAACTGGCCAAGGCATCCGATTTCAGCGATATCGCAGGTAGCAGAGCCACCGCCGGCATCACTAAGATCGACAAACATGCCACCTGAGGCAATATCTCTCTAAGAATCCTGTAGTTGGTAAAAAGTTGGCGGGAAGTCATTCCTACGCTCTCTTCTCTTTCTTTTTGCGTAGTCCTGTTCGGAATCTTCACAACCGCCATGACAACCAGCATGGGGATGAAGCAAAACGCATTGAAACCAAAGCACCATGTCGCTCCAACACTCTCGATGATAAAGACTGCAAAGACCGGCGCTATGGATCGAGCAACATTCATCACCAGAGACTGCCTCGCCACTGCTTCCGTTACCGTCTCACCCCGCTCAACCAACATGGATTGCATCGCCGGTCCGTCTATCGAGGTGATCACTCCGAAGCAGAGAGCTAAGGCCGCCAAATTGTATTCATGCAACAGTCCCTTAAAAGAGAGAAAGGCCGTAATGGCGGCAATCAAACAACCGATGGTTTGGGTAATCAACAAAATATGATGTCGGTGAAACCGGTCAGCCATAAAACCGGCAACAGGAGCCAAAGGTAAGGAAGGAAGAGCCGACAGCAGCGCAATTGCACTTAGCCAAAGGGGAGAAGACGTTAGAGTCCACACCACCCATGAGAGGGCCATGGCATGGACGAAACGACCGAGTATTGAAGAGCTATAAGCTATCCAAAAATATCGGTTTGATCTTGTGGCAAGCTCTTCCATTGCAAGCTAAAAAACAGAAGGAAGGCCAATTGTAGTTCACAATAAATGCCGTTTTGTTCGTTCTTATCTTTTCTCTGGTAAGGGTGCTCAAATCGCCCCAGGAATGACGCAGTTGCCGTAAACGTAGCGGCTGTACGTCTTCTTCCAGGCCTCGAAATCAGTCCCTTTGATCACCGTGGTTTCAACAGCCGGTTCCGTCACTTCCTTCGCATGGATTTGCTCAGGTGACAATGCCGAATAAGTCACTCGCAAGTTGGTTTGTCCGTTGACGAGCCACTTTTCAAAAACAAGATATCCACCCGGGGTGTTCTCATCTTTTACGCGATCGGGTAACTTCCAGTTAAGATCAAAGAACTTGCCAAGGTTGGCTAAATTCGTGTCGTGCCCAACAAGGAACGTGTATTTAGGACCATGATCGAGGCTGTCAATGATCTTCTTTGCCAGGGCCGAGCCGCGATAATGAGCGACTTGCCAATCCTTATTGAGCGAAGAGAACATCGCAACTCTAAACGGCATTAAGGGAAGTATTCCTTTCCAGTCGAGTTCTCCCCATGCCACTCTCTGTCCAGGCCACTGCCCCCATTCCAGCGCAAAAATTTCCGCAATGCTGGCCGCATCATAGGGAGCGCCATTCATCCGGATTTTGTGCTTGGAAACATCGGCGGTCACCGCGCCCATAAAGCTGCGCCCCGTAATCTTTCCTATGGCTTCAATTGCTTCTCCGTACTCATTTGCAACCGCAGTTGCTCTTGCGCTTAAATCGCTAGCTAAAGCTTCCTTATCCTCGATCTCGCACACTTTGGCTTTCAGAGGTGAAAAAAGCGGCGACTTCTTGCCGGAATTAAATTGAACCTTGAACCCACACTGCGGATAAAGCCCCGCAATAATAGCTTCGGCCGTCTTCTTCGTCCGCTCGTCCACGTCGGCAATCACTTGTACCTGATCCGGTGACGGACAAACCCCGTAGGTAAAGGGGGATTGCTTTCTATTGAGTTCCCAGGTTTTCTTGACAAGCTCAAAGCCCCGGGCGGTAAGGTATCCTGCCGGAGCACCCCAGTCAGGCCACTCATGAGTGGACCACTCTGAAAGCGTTTTGGCCGACTGTGTTGGTGGTCTCACACCATGTCGGGAGAACACAACGACATTGAGCAACTCCTGCGTATGAGCCGCTTGATTGATAGTGGGTTCCTGAGCATTAACGGGACACGCCGCAGCGCTCACTGCAAGAAAAACAGGCAGAAATTTCAACATGGTTAACCTCGGATAGTCTTGAATTTATTCGAATATAAAAGTTGCCAGGCCCAAGAAAATAAAGAAACCGCCCGAATCGGTAATAAAGGTAAGCAAAACTGATCCGCCCATTGCCGGATCCCTACCCAATTTCTTCAATGAAATCGGTACCAAAATAGCAACAATGGCGCCCATGAGCATGTTGAGCATCATGGCCAAAAACATGGTAAAGCCAAGAAGTTTGCCGTCCGGAGTATCGTAATAAAGCGCCCAAGCGAAGAGCCCGGCGATGATCCCCCAAAGAATGCCATTGATAAGAGCTACTGCTATTTCTCGCTTGACCACGTCGAACTGGTTGGACTCTGTGATTTGACCTGTGGCAAGAGACCTCACCAACAAGGTTAATGTCTGGTTACCGGAATTCCCGGCAATGCCGGCCACAATCGGCATCAACGCCGCGAGGGCCACGACTTTTTCAATGGTCCCATCAAAAGCGGAAATCACTCTTGAAGCAAAGAACGCTGTAAAGAGATTAACCCCCAACCAAACCCAACGGGATTTTGCCGATGACCAAATGGATTCAAAAAGATCCTGTTCATCATCAAGACCGACGGCCGCATAGGCTTCTTCGTCACTTTCCTCGCGGATCACGTCAACCACTTCGTTAACTGTCAGTCGTCCGATCAAACGGCCCGAATCGTTGACCACTGGAGCGCTCACCAAGTCATATCGCTCGAAAGCCTGAGCTGCGTCTCCCGCCTCTTCCATAGGAGACAATCGGAGAATATCGGTGAGCATCACATCTTTGACAAGTTTTTCCGGATTACTCGTCAGGATCCGATCCACAGGGAGCGTGCCGACAAGATGCTCATCTTTGTCAATCACAAAAACCTGGTCGGTATGATCAGGCAGCTCTTTCAGGCGCCTTAAGTATTTAAGAACGATATCCAAAGTAACGTCTTGTTGGATGGAGACAATCTCGAAATCCATTCGGGCACCGACCGTGTCCTCGGGGTAGCTCATAGCTGCCCGAAGTTGTGCCCTCTCCTCGTGACTGAGACCTTCCTGAACCTCGGCGACGACATCAGGTGGAAGATCTTCAACCAAGTCAGCGATCTCGTCAGTATCCAAGCTCTCAACTGCGTCAACCAATTCGTCGCGATTCATCGCGTCGATCAAGGTTTCACGAACGCTTTCGTTGACTTCTACAAGAATGTCACCGTCAAGATTGGCCCGTACACACTCCCAAACAACAAGACGCTCATCTAGGGGCAACGCCTCAAGAATCCACGCCACATCTGCCGGATGCAAGGCAGACAGTGTGTCACGAAGTGTCTTACGGATTTCCTCGGTGACTTTGATGTCCTTTCGGTCTTCTGCATCTTCACTTTGCTCGAGAAGATGCCTGATGAGCGTCAGACCATGTACGGCAGCCTCGGGATCACGAGCAACGTACTCGTTACTCGTGTTAATCCATACGTCCCTTGGGTGCTTGTCTGCCATACCGGCTTCCGAGAATAAAACTTGAATCTTCAGATGCTAACTTCCGTTGGCATCTCCCTACTGCTAATTTAGCCTTATTTTTTGATAAGTGAGCGAATTTTTTTATAAACGCTAGCGGTTTTAGGTCGACGTCCGAACCAAAATTCAAAGGAGTCAGCTGCTTGTTCAACCAACATACCTAAACCATCAGAAGTCTGCTTGGCTCCTCCCTCTTCGGCCATGAGCATAAAAGGCGTGGGTTCGGCTTTATAGACAAGGTCGTAAGCGAGCTGGCAGCCCTCAAAAGTTTCCGTCCCGATCAAAGGTACCTTGTTCTGAAGACTTGCGGGCGTAGCATTGACAATCATGTCGTACTGCTCGGAGCCCGTCTCGTCGTACAAAATGCTCTGGATACCAAATTCATCCGCTAACTCTTGAGCCCGGTTAATTGATCGGTTGGCAACAGAGACGCTCTTGGGTTTTTCATCAAGCAGTGTTGGGAGTATTCCTCTCACGCCGCCTCCAGCTCCGAGAATGAGAATGGTTTTGTTTCTAATTTCAAAACCTAAGCGATCTTTAACATCTCTTACAAAGCCGCTACCGTCAGTATTTTCGGCTAACACCATGTTTTTCTCGAATTTCAGAGTATTAGCTGCCCTAGATTGACGAACGTTGGAACTGCACTTAGAAGCGTAGCGGTAGGCATCGACCTTAAATGGAATAGTAACATTGACACCAAAGTAACCATCCTCGATCAACTGATCGACAGTGTGTTCAAACTCACCTAGAGGAACCTCAATTTTTTTGTAGACTAATTGAGTTTTAAACTCTTTTGCGAACAACTCATGTATCTCTGGCGATTTACTATGGGCCACAGGATTCCCAACAACGCCTAGCTTGAAGGTATTTCCCATTATTTTTCCTTTTAAAGCCTCTTGCTTTCCCGTTCAATCATAACGCACAGATTCCACTTGAGAGCCGCTATTGAGTTAGTTACTCATTTTCTTTTGTGCCCGATACGGTTTACGTCTGCTCGTTTGTCGATTGATTTTTCCCTGTTTCTGCAATTTGTTCAATGTCTTCAATAACTTCCTCTTCCATGACTTGTTGGCTTTCTTCGAGCACCCTGCTTAAGCTCGTTTCCATCACTAAATCAAGATAATTGAATCCTCTGATTTGTAGCAGAACGGACTGGCCCCGAGGCAACTCCGGCAAGCCGGGGATTCTTTGCAACATGGGTAGTCCCTCAAATCTGACCAAGTCGCCCTTAACCACTGTTGCCCTGACTTCCTTGATCTTTTCCTGGTCAAGCCATCTCATGGACCAGTAGCGATTCATACGATCTTGAAAATCGTTAAACAACGTGTAATTGGACTCAAAACCGGAAATCGTGGCAAAAAGATCCGAATCATTAGGCTGAATCGGGGCTTTTTCACCTTTAACGGTGGCGACGATTTGTCGCTGGTTGAACAAATCTACATAGCGGCGAAGTGGTGAAGTAGACCATGCGTAATAGGGCACGCCGATACCATCATGTGGGGCGGCAACAGCGGTCATCTTGACTCGCCCCATCCGCTGAGCCCGGTAAATACCGGCTACTTTCTGCTGTTCAAGCCATGCTCCCCACGTACTATTCGCAAAGATCATCATTTCGGCAACCACAACATCCAAGGGATCTCCTCTTTTTCGTCCCTTTAGTTCAATCTGTGCATTTTCGTCTTTGCCTTTCAGGCTGAAATACCAGTCGATTCTGCCTTTGGGTTCCGGTCTGCCTCTAACTTCTTCACGTTTTTTTAATAGCGCCTTCGCAAATTTCCAAATGCGAGTTATCTCTTGACCATAAGCGATGTTGAGATTCCCGCTAGAGACGGCCTCTTCAGTGACCTCTTTTTCTATGTTTTCATAGCGCAGGTTATCAGCCACTTTGAGTTTTTCCAGCCTCGTCTCGGTTGCCAACACCTCCTGGGTTACCCCATCAACTATTGCATAAAGCGAAAGAACGGGAACCTCTCGGCCCGCATCTAATGAAAATGCCTTTATCCAGCTTTCGGGAAGCATCGTTGTTTTCAAGCCGGGAGCATACAAGGTAGACATTCTCTCACGGGCTGCCTTGTCAACTTCACTACCGTAGGCGATACCCGTTGAAGGAGCTGAAATGTGGATTCCAAATTTCAATCTGCCGTCAGCTAGTTCAGTGACTGAAAGCGCATCATCTATTTCTGTAGTTTCCGAATCATCAATGGAAAAAGCTACCACTTCGGCTTGTGGTAGATCGCTCAAATCCATATCGCCGGGAATAGGTAAGTTATCTGGAAACTCTCTTCCCTTGGGAAAATTCGCCTTAAAAAAACTTTCTACATGCCATCTCCATGGATTGGCTATTGCCCCCGTCTGTAGCAGTAATTTAAGCGGTGTCAATCCTAGTTTATCGCTTGCTTCCTGAAGCGCCTTCCATTCTATGGAGTTCTTATCCGATCTTACAAGCAGTTGGATCGCACCTCTGGCGATAGCCTCCGGTGCTTTTCCATTTTCCACAAACTCGGCAACATATTGGTTTTTTTGTTCATCGAGTCGTTTTCTCTTCTCAAGAGCCGCCAACGCTAGCTTTAAGGTCTCCTCAGGAGCCTTTCTGAACTTTCCCCTGCCTTTACGATAAAAGTAAACAGGATTGGCAAAAAGCCTCAAGAGGGTTGCTGCCTCTTGGACCGTAGTCACAGAATCCCCGAAATAATCTTTAGCCGCGCTCTTAAAATCAAACTCCTCTTCGGGTGCGAACTCCCAAAGCATTTCGATATCTATTTCTTCCGAAATCGCCTGTGCGCTCCGCATAAAGTCGGTAGGACTCGGTGAAGAGAACGAAAGCAAAATATGAGAGCGCTTGATCTTGACTCTTTTCCCGGTTACAAGTTCAACCTGGCTGGAAGCATCCGTCGAACTTAATTCAGTGCCCGCTTTGTATGCTCCATCCTCTTCAAAAAATAAAAACATGTAATCCTTTCTTAATTAATCAACCCAACTCGCCTACTGATTACTTTGCGCGATTGTACGGAAAATTTTTTCTTCAAAAATAGTCTTGTCCAAAATCCTTAGCTAATGCCGCAGAAAAACCCCGTCCGTTAAGACGAAGAGTTTTCACAACAGCGAGGCGCTTTTTTGATCACGGCAACTCCTCACATGGAAATGCTCCCTAACCTGATGGGTTTTGCTTTAATCCTTGCTAGTGAAATTAACCTGATCTAGACGCCAAATTTTCCGAATTCCACGAAGTCCATGACTGGCTGAAGGATTTTTTGGAAATCGCTGATTCTATGGTCCGAATCCGGCAAAAAAATTTGATGCGTTTTTTCGGTAAATTCTTCGGTGACGCGCCAATCAAGAACCTCGTCTTTTTGACTAATAACTGTCATATACCTGCTAGGCTTTGTCAGCTTATTGGGAATCATTTCCTCGACCTGTTTCAGGTAATCTGGTCCTATCCACATTCTTTTGCTTGTGCCCGATACTTCTGCCCATCCCGGTTTTATCTCAGAGGTATCCCAGTTGCCGATAGCAGGGTTTAAAAGCACCGATCTTTGGGCGCCAAAGTTCTCGCTCACCCACGTGCCGTAAAGTCCTCCGAGCGAAGAGCCAATAACTCTGAGCTTTTGAGGGTCCACGCCTTTAAGTAGCTCAAGTAAATAGGTCTGCACTTCTTTGGGGCTCATATAGAGTTCAGGGGCAATGAATGCCAATCCCCTTTTCTCATGCTCTGCTTTTAATAGCTTGCCTTTGTTTGAATCAGGCCTAGATAGAAATCCATGCAAATATAGTGTTATTTCCCCGTTCATTTTCTTATTAACGCTCCAGGGCATCAAGAAGCTTTTGGTGAATGCCTCCGAAACCTCCGTTACTCATCACTAAGATAACATCCTCAGGTGCTGCCTCTTGGGCGCAAGCCAGTACCAACGAATCGATAGACTTAAACACCTTTGTCTTTGATGAAATAGGAGCCAGTGCCTCAGTAACATCCCAAGCCACAGACGGTCCTTGATAACAAAATACTTTTTCTGCTGTTTCCAGACTTCCGGCTAGTAATTGTTTCATTGATCCCAATTTCATCGTGTTAGATCTTGGTTCTAGGACCGCTAGGATTCTTGAGTGGGGATAGGCAATCTTTACGGCCTTAATTGTTTCCTGTATCGCGGTCGGGTGATGGGCAAAGTCATCAATCACCTTTATCCCACGCACCTCTCCTTTTAACTCCATGCGTCTTTTGACACCGTCAAATTTTTTCAATGCCTCAAGGCTTTTTTCAACCGGAATTCCGACATTAGCCGCTGCAGCAATGGCAGCCAACGCATTCAGTCGATTATGAGTTCCAGACATTGCCATCTCAAGCAGACCCTGCTCTTTTCCCCCGCAGACAACTCTGCAGCCTTCGCGATCAACTATTTGCCAATCACTTCCATTACCCAAACCAAAGGATTCGCAAGGCGTCCACACCCCCATCTGGAGTACTTCTTTTAGCGTCTGGCTCTCATGGTTGTAGATCACTTTTCCTTCTGAAGGAATTGTTCTTACCAAATGATGGAATTGCCTCTGAATAGCCGCAACATTTGGGAAAATGTCAGCATGGTCATATTCGAGGTTGTTGAGGATAGCAGTCCGCGGACGATAGTGGACGAATTTACTTCTTTTATCAAAAAATGCAGTGTCGTATTCGTCGGCCTCAATAACAAAATACTTCGAATCGGTTAGGCGGGCTGACACCCCAAAATTTTGAGGAACTCCTCCGATCAAGTATCCAGGATTCAATCCTGCGTATTGCAAAATCCATGTCAACATGGAGGTTGTCGTTGTCTTGCCGTGTGTGCCTGCCACGGCCAAAACATGTTTCCCTTGGAGAATATTCTCGCTTAACCATTGTGGGCCGGAACTATAGGCCAAACCACGGTTGAGAATCGCCTCAAGCAGTCGATTTCCTCTGCTGATTGCATTACCAATAACATAAATATCGATCGCTTCACTAATTTGCTTTGGTTCGTAGCCCTCTATCAAATCAATGCCAGCCGCAACCAACTGATCTGACATCGGAGGATACACATTGGCATCGCAACCGCTGACTTCAAAACCCATTTGTTTTGCAATCTGCGCCACGCCCCCCATAAAAGTGCCACAGATTCCCAAAATATGAACATGCACGATGGTATGTCTCCAATTAGAATTATGGTGATTTTGCCACTTATTGGCGTAAAAAAACTTATGAGCGATACCGAGATCAATCCCTTGGCAACATCTGTTGCCGCCCTAATTGCCGAAGACGGCTATTCATGGAATGAAGCTAAAAGCAAAATTCTGCAAGAAAACTCTTCTCTTTCATTCAATGCATTACCTAAAAATGATGACATTGCTTCAGCCCTCAGAGAACATTACGCTATTTACGATCCTCAAGGGCATAGGGAACGCCTGCTAGAGATGAGAAAAACTGCTCTTATCGTAATGACCGAGCTCGAAAGGTTTCGGCCTCTTTTGACCAAAGGCGTTTTAAATGGCTGTGCGGACAAATTCTCTGACATCTACCTCTATCTCGAAAGCGAAGACGTGAAGGCGGTAGAAATATTCCTTTTGGATATGAACCTTGATATTGAAGTCAGTGAATCTTCGGAGGCACAAAAGACCACTTCAGCGGAAGAAATTGTTTTTGAGGCTCCACAACGCAGAGATGGATATTTCAGGGCGCACGACATCCCACTTCTTGTTAGAGCAACAGTTTTTGAACGCTATCCTCATTTTTCAAGAAAACGTAAAAAGAAACCAGATCAATGGCAAATAGAAGCAGAAACAATGGAAATAGCAACAATTGATGAATTAAAAGAACTCATAAATCTCACGGAAAATTCTTAGTCAACTAAAAAATTAATCTATTTTTCTCACAAGAAAAATTTTTAAATTTATCTTTTTTCCACTCTTCTTTTGACTTCAAAAATCTTTTTGAAGAGAGGTATTTCTTTTTAAGATCGATAAAGAATAGTAACTTTTGAACGAAAATAACCGCTTTTTACTGTAAATTACTTCTATACTCACGTACATTGTTGTTGCTTAGCCTACTTTACGGATAGTGGCTCAAAATACATGAACAAAATTCTGCTAATCAACGGTCCTAATTTAAATCTTCTAGGACAAAGGGAACCAGAGAAATATGGTTCATCCTCTTTGTCTGATGTCGAGGCGGCAGTCCGTTCTATCGTCAATGAACACGGTGGGCAGTTAGTTACTTTCCAAAGTAATCACGAAGGCGAGATCGTAGAGGTTATTCAAAATGCGAAAAAGCAGGGAGTTGAAGCTGTCATCATCAATCCCGGAGCTTTCACCCACACGAGCGTCGCCATCAGGGATGCCTTTTTAGCGGTGCAACTTCCCTTTGTAGAAGTCCATATTTCCAATATTTTCAAACGCGAAGAGTTCCGTCACCACTCCTACCTTAGCGACATTGCCATCGGCTGCATTATAGGGCTCGGGGTTCAAGGCTACGAATTGGCGGTTCTGTACTTACTGAATACCAAATAAATTCTCTCCCTCAAGGAGCACATCATGGATTTACGAAAAATCAAAACGTTAATTGATCTTGTCCAAGCTTCAGGAATTTCAGAAATCGAAATTACCGAAGAAGGAGATCACGTAAAGATTGTTAACCGTGCCTCTGCGGCACCAGCCGCACCGGTCCAAACAGTCATTGGTGTGCCTCCTGCTGTGTTACCTCAACCCGCAGCGCCGAAAGCCGAAGCGGCGACACCGGCACCGGAAACCACATCTCCTTCCGGTACCCAGGTAACTAGCCCGATGGTTGGAACTTTTTACCGTTCTCCAAGTCCGGGCGCCGATCCATTCGTTGAGGTAGGATCAAAAGTCAAGAAAGGAGATACGCTTTGCATCATCGAGGCAATGAAACTGCTCAATGAAATAGAGGCCGAAGTTAGCGGAACAGTCAAAGAAATTTTGGTTGAGAATGCCCAACCGGTGGAATTTGGCCAGCCCCTTTTCATTATTGAGTAAGCGTCATGTTCGGAAAAGTTTTAATTGCCAATCGTGGAGAAATTGCTCTACGGATTCTTCGTGCATGCAAGGAATTAGGCATCAAAACCGTAGTGGCTCACTCACAAGCTGACACAGATGCCAAATATGTGCGCCTGGCCGATGAATCGGTGTGCATTGGGCCTTCACCCGTACACCAAAGCTACCTTAATATGCCAGCGTTGATCAGCGCTGCTGAAGTCGCCGATGCCGAGGCCATCCATCCCGGATATGGCTTCCTCTCGGAAAATGCTGATTTTGCAGAAAGAGTTGAATCTAGCGGTTTCGTTTTTATCGGTCCACGTCCGGAGACAATTCGCCTGATGGGCGATAAAGTCTCAGCCAAAAAAGCCATGATAGATGCCGGCGTTCCATGCGTCCCTGGTTCCGGTGGCGCTTTGCCTGAAGACCCGAGCGAAATTATCAAAATTGCCCGTGAAGTCGGCTACCCGGTCATCATCAAGGCAGCCGGTGGCGGTGGCGGCAGAGGCATGAAAGTGGTTCATACGGAAGCCGCTTTGATTAACGCGGTCACCACGACTAAACAGGAAGCTAAGGTGGCTTTTGGCAACGATACGGTTTATCTAGAAAAATTCCTGGAAAATCCTCGACATATTGAATTTCAGGTCTTAGCCGACAACTTCCGTAATGCCATTTGGCTTGGGGAACGTGACTGCTCAATGCAACGTAGAAATCAAAAAGTATTGGAAGAAGCTCCTGCGACCGGCATCCCAAGGAGGGCTATTGAAAAAATCGGTGAGCGTTGCACCGAAGGCTGTAAAAAAATCGGCTACAGAGGGGCAGGTACTTTTGAGTTCCTCTACGAAAAGGGCGAATTCTATTTCATTGAAATGAACACCCGTATTCAGGTCGAACATCCGGTTACCGAATTTATTACCGGAGTCGACTTGGTCCAAGAACAAATCCGTATCGCCACGGGAGAAAAGCTGCGCTATCGCCAAAGAGATATTCAAATCAAGGGTCATGCCATTGAATGCCGAATCAATGCCGAAGATCCTTTCCTTTTTACTCCGAGTCCCGGTCGTATTACGACTTTCCATGCACCGGGTGGCCCGGGCGTCAGAGTTGATTCCCACGTCTATCCCGGCTATTTCATCCCTCCATATTACGATTCCATGATCGGCAAACTCATCACTTATGGTGATACCCGTGAACAGGCGATTGCAAGAATGCGTACCGCTTTGCAAGAAACGGTAATCGAGGGTATCTCAAGCAATATTCCGCTTCATCGGGAACTCATGATCGATGAGAAGTTCCTTCGCGGTGGTGTCAGTATCCATTACTTGGAAGAAAAGCTATCCCATCGTCGTTCAGTTAACAGGTAGAGCAAGCCATGCTTCTTGAGTACTCACTTCTTTGTGGCAAGGAGTTGGCTGAACCCTTGTCTGACTATTTGCTCAATAACGGAGCTTTTTCTGTCAGCATTGAAGACGCGGATGCCGACAGCGAAAATGAAAATCCTCTTTTCGGAGAGCCCGGGCTCGAACCAAAAGAATTTGCCTGGAATCGATCTTGCTTAAAAATCCTTGCCGATGATTCTTTCCAAATTAACTCTCTTCTAGAGAACGCCACTAAAGTCTTCAAGACGGAAACCTTGGAAATTTCCGGAAAAAAGGAAGTTCCTGACAACGATTGGGTGAGAATTACCCAGGCACAATTCTCTCCGACAAAAGTTTCTGACAGGTTATGGATTGTCCCGTCCTGGCATCAAGCCCCGGATGCAAATGCCATCAACATCAGGCTGGACCCCGGAGTTGCTTTCGGAACGGGAACACACCCCACGACAAGGCTTTGCTTGGAGTGGTTGGATCAGCACGGCTTAACTGGAAAAAGTGTTCTTGACTACGGCTGTGGATCCGGCATTTTAGCCATTGCTGCAAGAAAACTAGGAGCCTCGTTTGTGGCTGGTGTTGATATAGACCCTCAAGCCATCGAAGCGGCGGACTATAATGCGAAAGAAAACGCTGTTGATGCACGGTTCTACCTTCCCGGTAAACTTGAAGATCGACTCTATGACGTGGTGGTGGCAAACATCCTCAGTAATCCCTTGAGAGTGTTGGCCCCTGCTCTGGTCGGCAGAGTTAAACAGGGAGGATCTCTCGTGTTATCAGGCATTTTGGAGCGACAGGCCGATGAGTTGATCGAGGTTTATCAATCCCAATGTTCCTCCTTGCGGATGGATGTTTGGAAAGTCATGGAGGGATGGGTTTGCCTGTCAGGAAAGAAACAGGAAGATTAAATGGAACCTAAGCTTAACAACTTGCCTACTCCCCCTGACTTGCCACCTGAACCTCGTTTGAGGCCAGTTTCTAAACATCCAAAAATTCCGCATATCGTTCCGGCAGACATGAGAAAGTCGGTAATTACTCACTCTGCGGAAACGGCTAAAGACACCCCAAAGGATAAAGATCCTCTAAAACTGATGGCGGAGCTATCGGCTCAAGTTAACGAAATGAGCAGCCCTCGCAAAGAAACCGAAGGCAGTTTTGAAATCAAGGGAGCTTCCGACATAGAGTATCCGCGTATTGATGATTTAGGTGATCCAAGGACACCTCCTTCGTCCTCGGGCGCACTTCGTAGCATCCTTTCGCTCATCTGCCTACTTTTTGTGATTGTCGCCGCTTGGCAGGTTACTTTATTTTTACAACCAGAAATTCTAAAAAAAGAGCCACTGAGCACACTTTCGGAAAAAAGTTGCCAATACTTCTACTGTCCTGCGCTAAGAGTCCCTGTCGTTCTTCGCAACCAGTTGGATGCCACCGGCAACAATACTTGGGTACTGAAATTAAAACTGCAAAACCAGGACGTCCGTTCTCAGGAATTGCCTACTCTCCGGCTCACGATTGAGTCAACCGGAAAGAATTCTGCGGTATTGACTTTTGAACCTAGCAGCTACAAGGTTGAGCCCAAAGTTAGCAGGCTCTCCGGTGGAGAAACAGTTCAAATTGAGGTTCCTTTTGATTTCGCAGAAGGACTCCCCTCAGGGTTTAACGTAACAGTGTTACCTCAGTCAGGACAACAGAATTGATGAGCTCTTAAACAGAACCCAGGCTCTTTTCCCTTCGTGAAGATCGAGTTCGTGCTTTGCTCTGTCTGTCACCTTAGCCATAATGGCCCGACCGCTACAGTTGACTTCAACCAGGTAGCCTGTTCCATCTTCACCTGCGATGATTTTCTCTATTGTTCCGCTCAGTATATTTTGTGCCGAAAGATTTGTCGGTTCACTAGTCGCCAAAAGAATATCCCGCGCCAAAAGTCTCAGGTTCATACTTTGCCCTACGCTTTGACCGGAGTCAGGAATTTTGATTTTAAGTTCACCGCAAGCCACTTCAAGAATATGCCAATCACTTCGACCTGCCACAACGCCCTGCAAAACTGTTCCTAACCCACCCTGAATATCAGCCGGAAGATTGATGACGGAAAATGCTTTTTGGAGATCTCCGCTGTATTTGACACTACCCTGCTCCAAAACCAAGAGATAGTCGGCCAATCGTGTTAATTCACTACTTGAGTGTGTAACGTAAAGTAGAGGAATTCTCAACTCGTTTCTAACCTTATCTAGCCAGGGCAGGATCTCGTTTTTTTTGGCTTCATCCAAACTCGCAAGAGGCTCATCAAACAGCAAGATTTTAGGCTCAGTGGCAATCGCTCTCGCAATTGCCACTCTCTGCCTTTCCCCTCCCGAGAGTTGATCAGGCATTTTTTGCAGCAGCCGGTTAATTCCTAGCAAATCAATAGCTCCTTCCACACGCTTCTTGGCATTGGAACTATGGGCCCTTTTAGCTGCAAATTCGATATTTTTAAGCGCTGTTAGATGGGGAAATAGCGAAGACTCCTGGAAAACATACCCCAAAGGCCGATCCCATGTTGGCACAAAGATTTTTTGGTCATCATCTTGCCAAACCTCATTACATATCTCCACATGGCCGGCGGCTCTCTCCAAACCGGCAATACAGCGCAGTAAGGTGGTTTTACCGGAACCTGATTGTCCAAAAATCACCGTTGTCCCAGCCTGAGGAAATGAAAAATCGCACTCAAGAGAAAACCCCTCTTTCCTCTCTAAGTGAATTTGAACCTTGCAACTATCTCCGTTCTTTTGCATTTAATTGTTATTTTCTTCGCTTAACTGTCGTTAAAAGATCATTTTTTCGGTTTTTCTGCTTAGATAAGTCAATCCCAGAAGAACAAGGAAACTAAACAGCACCATGATCAAGGCCAAACCGTGAGCCTTTCCGTACTCCAAAGCCTCAACATAGCTATATATTTCAGTAGAAACAACTTGAGTTTTACCAGGAATATTGCCCCCGATCATCAATACAACACCGAATTCGCCTATTGTATGCGCAAAAGATAAAACGGCGGCAGTGATAAAACCGGGCTTCGCCAATGGCAGGACAACACTAAAAAATGCATCCCGAGGTTTTGCACCCAGTGTCGCCGCGACCTCAAGCGGTCTTCTGCCTATTGACGAAAATGCAGCCTGCAATGGCTGCACCGCAAAGGGAAGCGAATAAACAATGCTTCCAACGACAAGCCCGGGGAAAGTGAAGGTCAGAATACCTATGCCTAGGTACTCTGTAAGCTTACCCAAAGGGCCCTGAGGGCCCATAAATACCAAAAGATAGAATCCGAGAACGCTTGGTGGCAGTACAAGCGGAAGTGTGACAATTGCTCCAATGGGAGCGCGCAACTTTGATTTTCCTGAAGCAAGCCACCAGGCAATCGGAGTAGCGACCACTAACAAAAAAACCGTGGTAATTGAGGCCAACTCAAGCGTCAGCCAAATCGGCATTAATTCTTCCTTGGTAAACATATTGTTCTAGGGTTGACCGTAACCGTAAGATTCGATCACTGACTTTACTTTAGACGAAGTAAAGAAAAATTTCATGAAGTTTTCTACTCCTTTATCTTTCTCCGCCTGTCTAAGAACTACCACATTCTGTTTAATGGGTTCGTAGAACTTCTCAGGGATGATCCAACCTGATCCAGAGGTCATTTTCCCATCTTTGAACACTTGCGATAAGGCGACAAAGCCAGCTTGAGCATTACCTGTTTTGGCAAATTGGAATGTCTTCCCGATGTTATCTCCAGTCACAAGTTTATCCTTGACTTTATCCAACTCTCCCCAAGCGGTCATCGTCTGATAGGCAGCTAGGCCATAAGGCGCAAGTTTAGGATCGGCTACGGCTAATTTCTTAACTTCGGATGACAAAATAAAATCCTTGTTGTCTTTAACAAAGTTTGGCTGCGCACTCCAAAGCACCAGTTTGCCAAGAGCATATGTTTTATTGCTTTCTTTAACGCCCAAACCTTCGTTGACAATCTTGTCTGGCGTCTTGCTATCGGCCGCAAATAAAATCTGATACGGAGCACCATTTTTTATTTGTGAATAGAATGCACCTGTAGCACCGAATGAAGCAAGAACTTTTGTTCCAGTTTCCTTTTCGTAAATAGCGGCAATATCTTTCATTGGTGCAGTGAAGTTAGCAGCCACTGCTACCCTAATTTCATTAGCTCCCGCGATACCTGCCACGCCAACTAAAACAGAAGCCAACAGCAAAATCCGTTTCTTAAGTGCTATCATAGTAATATCCTCCTTACCGTTATTCGTTTTAAGAATATCGGAATTCTACATCAATTTATGGTGAAACATGACACTTAAATTAGAAAAAGCTCTAGGGCAAGATATCGTTGATAAACGGATTGATATTCTTCAAAAGATCCAGCAAAGTGGAAGCATTTCCGAGGCTGCCCGGTTAGCCGGCGTTAGCTACAAAGCTGCATGGCAAGCCATTGAAACATTGAATTCTCTGGCTGGAGAAAACTTAGTCGTCAAACATGTGGGTGGTTCCACGCGAGGTGGTGCAGTTCTAACTGAAGCCGGAAAAGAAGTTCTTGAAGCCGCCTCGGCTTTAAACAAGCTGAGAACTCAAATTCTCTCCGACATTAAGAACAAGGACCAAGCGGCACTAGCTGCCTTAACCTCCGCCTCCCTTCGCATGAGTGTCCGCAATATTGTCCCTTGTGTCATAGAAAAGCTCGAGAGGCAAGGCTCCAAGGTCAGTCTTCTTCTTAAAATCTGCTCCGGCCAATTCATCTTCTCAAGCATCACTCTTGAAAGTAGCCAATTGTTAAACCTTTTTGAAGGAAAAGCTGTTTTGGCTCTTTTTAAGGCAGTGGCAGCAAAGATTGAGAGTGAGCCGCCTAAAGACCCCCAATCACCATACCTATCGGGCCTCGTTAGTCGTATCTCTAAGGAAGTCGATAACCGGGAAATTACTTTACAACTACCCAATGGGGTCAACGTTGTTGGCTTTGACGCAACCAACAAAGACTACAAGATTGGAGACGAGGCATTTATTCTCATAGCTGGAGAATCTGTTGTCATTGCCCTCTTAGGGTAAAGATCAGGCAGGATAAAGCGCCCCAAGCACCCTTAAACCTTTAGCACCGGTCACCTCGGGAACATTGCCCGGCAACCGCTTATCAAACCGGTAGGCCAGCCAAGCAAAAGCGGCCGCTTCCACGTCTTGCGGATCCCAACCTAAAACCTTTGTGGTCTCCACCAAGCGACCTGGATTGAGTTCTCGAATCGATTCCAGCAAGAACGTATTTCTGGAACCTCCGCCACATAAGTAAATCTCTCTGGTTTGATCCGCAAATTGGTTGATCGCATCCGTAATAGATTCGGCGGTCAATTGTAGAAGTGTCCTTTGTATATCGTTGTCCGCTTCCTCTCCGATTTTTTTCTCAAGCCATACACCGTTAAAGAGTTCTCTGCCCGTACTTTTCGGGGGCTTGTGGAAGAAAAATTTTTCAGACTTCAACTCTTCAAGCAACCTCTCGGAAACCGTACCTGTCCTTGCCCATTGTCCATTGACATCAAACCTTTGTCCCTTGCGTTTCCCGACCCAGTAGTCCATCAACACGTTACCCGGTCCGCAATCAAAGCCACAAATGCTTTCTTCAGAATGCTCGGCTGGCAACACGGTGATGTTACTAATTCCGCCGATATTCACAATCGCCCTCGGTACCGCTCCTCTAAAACAGGCTTCATGGAAAGCAGGCACGAGCGGCGCACCTTGCCCACCGGCAGCCAAGTCTCTGCTTCTAAAATCAACGATAACGTTACACTCGGTAAGCTCCGCAAGCAGTGCCCCGTTGATTATCTGTGTCGAAGAACCAATGTCGGGACGATGCCTGATGGTTTGACCATGTCCTCCGATGGCACAGATGTCGGAAAGTGCCAGCCTATTGTTCTTCAGTAATTCCACGAAAACACTCGCATAGACCTTGGCTACTTCGTTACTGGCGTACTGAATCCGATGAACTTCATCGGGACCGCTGCTACACAACTCGATCAGTTTTCCTCGCAATAAGTCAGAATAAGCTTTTTCCGCCCTACCAAGAAATTTGAAACGATTCTCTGTGACCTCCATGGCAACGGCATCAACACCATCCATACTGGTTCCAGACATCATGCCAACATAAATGGAACTTTTTTCTGTCATCGCAAATAAAAAGGACTCTCTATGGAGTCCGTAAAGTTAATTCGTGGGGTTGCCCTCTTGGTGTTCTGCGTTATGAGCCAATTGGACCTTGTTGATCATGGCAATTTGCTTACGTAAAGGAGCCACTGCTAATTTGAAATCTTCGTTGCCCTTAAGATTAATGTTCTCATCGGTCTTCAGTTCTGCGGTAAGCGGATTTATCTGCTCCCCGTTTCTCTTCAACTCGTAGTGCAGATGTGGTCCGGTAGCCATTCCCGTTCTGCCCACATAACCGATCAGCTGACCTTTTTTAACCTTCCGCCCGGCTTCAACTCCCGAAGCATACTTGCTCAAATGAGCGTAAATGGACTGATAGCCCGAACCGTGGTCAATTTCCAACCAGTAACCATAACCACGTTTTTGATAGCGTTTGTGCAAAATGACGCCGTCACCTGCGGCATAAACAGGTGTACCCTTCGGCGCAGCTAAATCAACTCCCCAATGGGGCCGAAGTCTGCGAGTGATCGGATGACGGCGTACACGGTTAAAGGACGAGGTTACAACTGAATTGCAAGGAAACCTCATGAAAGTTTTCTCGACTCTATTACCTTCCGAGTCATAGTACCCTTCTAATCCTTCCCCACCGTACCAATAGGCCTCATAAACCTTATTTTTTGTCCGATACTCAACCGCCAACAGTCTGCCAAATCCAAGGTCAACACCATCGAGTTCACGTTTTTCGTAAACAATGCTGTAGGTATCCCCTTCCCCGACCGCCTTGTTGACATCAAAGTACTCACCAAGGCTTGTCCTGACCTGAGTAAGAACCGAGAGAGGAATATTGGCGCTTCGTGCCGATTCTTCTAATGTCGAAGTGATGCTAGCCGAAGCCCCCACAGGTATGGATTTAAATGCCGTTTTCTTATTGGCGTGAGAAAACTTGGACTTTCCAAGGCTGACGATTTCGAAATACGCGACCTCCTCGGACTGCACGTCCATAGGACGGAATATTCGGACCGCAATAACTTTGCCGGCAGGTGTTAACCTGGCCTGAACCAGGCGTCCGGGGACAAGCCTGTAGAAAGGATTTTCCGTACGTTTGATTGTGCTGATGTAGCGTTTGAAAGCAGGGTCCTGAATCCCTAAACGCGCCAATAGAGTGTTACTCGTCTCCTTCTTCTGGATGCTCGTCTCTTTCTTGACGCTATCTATATCGTTTGCCCACTGGTCAATGAGCTCTGCTGCATCCTTTTCACGAGAAGTCTGTACAGTGATTGTGATTCCGGAGCTTGTTTGTTCGACTTTCTTTGCCGCATAAAGATTGAAAGAGGCAGGAGCAAAACCGATTACCGCGGCGATAATCAGCAGCTTTTTCAGGCTCTTGCTTCTATTTTTCACTGCAACATTCCCTGGGCTTGGCAAACAAATAACAGTTATCCGTTCAATAACAGCATTCGGGCACTATCTCAATATAAAATAATGCCCTCGAAGATTTAAACGGTGAAAATCTAAGGACCCCGCTATTATAAAGAAAACAAAGTAGCATTTTTCTTAAAACTTAATAATCGCTTTTCAGGATGTAAACAAGAATGTTGGAATCCAAAGAACAAAAGAAATTGCCTGTTTCTCAAAAGGTTAAAGATGCAATGGCGCTTATCAAAAGAGGCGTCGACACACTACTCATTGAGGAAGAGTTGGAACAGAAGTTGGCCCGTTCAGAGGCCACCGGAAAGCCTCTAAGAATCAAGCTAGGACTTGATCCTACAGCACCAGACATCCATCTCGGACATACCGTAGTCTTAAACAAATTAAGACAATTTCAAGACTTGGGTCATACTGTGATTTTCCTTGTTGGGGATTTCACCAGTTCTATTGGTGATCCCTCAGGAAGAAATACAACAAGACCTCCCCTTACCCGAGAACAAATCGAAGAGAACGCCAAAACTTATCTTGACCAGGCCTATTTCGTTCTTGACCCTAAAAAAACGGAGATTCGCTACAACTCTGAGTGGAGCAATAAACTAGGCACAGAGGGGATGATTCGCTTGGCCTCGCGCTATACGCTAGCTAGACTGCTTGAAAGAGATGATTTTGCGAAACGTTTCAAGGAAAATCTCCCCATTGCCATGCACGAACTCTTGTATCCGCTCATGCAGGGATACGATTCGGTAGCCTTAGAAGCCGATGTGGAACTCGGTGGAACCGACCAAAGGTTCAATCTTCTTGTCGGTAGAGAATTGCAACGCCAATACGGACAGGAGCCTCAATGCATCTTGACCATGCCATTGTTGGTCGGGCTTGATGGCGTCAATAAGATGAGTAAATCAAAGCACAACTACATCGGGATCACCGAGCAACCAAACGATATGTTTGGAAAGGTGATGTCGCTGTCTGACGATCTCATGTGGAATTGGTTTGATCTTCTTTCTATGAAGAGCAACGAAGAAATCGCACAGCTGAAACATGACTGTGAAAACGGTCGAAATCCTCGCGATGCAAAGGTTATGCTCGCCAAGGAAATCGTGACCCGTTTCCACAATAAAGAAGCAGCCGACGCAGCCGAACAAGAATTCGTAAATAGATTTCGCAAGGGCGAAATGCCAGAGGATATTCCCGAAGTCACGGTCAACGCCGGCGCGGATAAGATGTCCATTACAAAACTGATCAAAGAAGCCGGATTAACGGCCTCTTCAGCGGAAGCCGGTAGAAACATTGAACAAGGCGGTGTACAAATTGATGGGAAGAAAGTTACTGATAAAACGCTACAACTTCCTCTCGGCTCATACACCATCAAAGTAGGTAAACGTAAGTGGGCCAAGGTTCATTTGACCTAAGCAAAAATGATCGGTTTAATACAGAGAGTCACAAAGGCAAGTTGCACTGCCGACGGGCAGTTTCGTGGTGCAATAGACAAAGGTTTGGTAATACTCGTCTGCGCCGAAAAAACCGATACTGACGAAGCCGCTGTTGGTTTGGCTAAAAAAATACTCAACTATCGAGTGTTTGCAGACGGGCAAGGCAAAATGAATCTTAGCGTCAAGGATATCGGTGGACAACTGGTGGTTGTTTCCCAGTTTACTTTGGCAGCAGACACCAACTCCGGAACGAGACCTAGCTTTTCTGCCATGGCCGCTCCTCCCGAGGAAGGTAAGCGGCTTTACGATATCTTCGTCGAGGAAATATCCCGTGCCGGCCTAAAAGTAGTCACCGGGGTCTTTGGTGCTTATATGAGCGTTGAACTAACCAATGATGGCCCCGTCACCTTTTGGTTGCAATATCCCAAGAAACGGAGTTAATAAATGCAAAGTATTTTCAGGCTGTGGAGTAACTCTTTTCATGATGGCCAACGGATTCCTGAGGGTTTCGCATTTGCCAAGCTTGATCCAAAAGGCCAACAAAGAACTGTCCCGGCTGGCAATAGGAATCCCCAATTTTCTTGGACCACCCCAAAGACCGGAACCCATTCTTTAATCATGATTTGCGAAGATCATGATGTCCCGGCAGATTTTTCCTTGGCCAATAAGGAAGGATGTGTTATCCCTGCCGATGCTCCAAGAACTGATTTTTGTCATTGGATTTTAGTCGACATCCCACCTGAAGAATCAAGCATTGAGGCGGGTTTCCTCTCCAAAGCTATAACACCTAAGGGTAAAAGGGGCCCCGCTTGTGCAAACGGGATGAGACAAGGATTAAACGACTACACCTACTCCTTTGACGACGAACCTGACATGAAGGGCAAGTACTTTGGATATGACGGCCCCTGTCCTCCATGGAATGACCAAAGGGTTCATCGCTACGTGTTTACGCTTTATGCAGTAGACTTTCCTCTTCTTCCATTAAGCGGTCCATTTAACCTTGCACAAGTAAAAGAGGCCATGAAAGGTCATGTCATTGGTTCGGCCTCAGTCACTGGGTTGTATTCCCTTAATAAAGACCTTTCCTACTGACAGCAGATTCTAACGAACTACTCCCGGAACTGCAGGACCTAAAAATTAGCTCCCCACAACTATTAGTTTTGGGAAGCTATTGTTTTTGGGCTCCTATACTTTTGGGAATTTCAAATTAATTTTTCTCGGTTAAATGCGAACCTGATCTTTGACAAATTCCTTGATTTTGTCAAGTTTCACAAGTTGCGTTTGGAGGTCACGTCTGTGGACATACTCGACTTCTCCATTTTTAAGACCTCGGTCACCGATGGCGATTCTGTGCGGCACGCCGATAAGCTCCCAATCGGCAAACATAACGCCGGGGCGCAATCCACGATCATCAAGGATAACGTCTATATTCTCTTCTTTGAGTTCTTCGTAAATCTTGTCGGCTGCCTCTTTAACCGCTTGGCTCTTGTCGTAGCCGATGGGGCAAATTACCACGGTAAAAGGTGCAATCGAATCCGGCCAAATAATTCCTTTTTCATCGTTGCCCTGCTCAATTGCTGCTCCCAACAGTCTTGTTACTCCGATGCCGTAGCACCCCATTTGGAGAACTTGAGGTTTGCCGTTCTCGTCCAAATAAGTCGCTTTCATGGCTGAAGAATATTTGTCTCCTAGGAAGAAGACATGACCGACCTCGATACCCCTTTGAAGTTTGATTACTCCTTTGCCATCAGGTGAGACGTCTCCTTCGACTACGTTTCTGATATCGGCAATCATGGGTTCGGGTAAATCGCGTCCCCAGTTGACACCCTTGATATGGAACCCCTCCTCATTTGCACCAACGATAAAGTCACTCATGTTGGCTACTGTCTCGTCCGCGATAACCAAAACATCGCTTGGAATTCCGACCGGACCAAGGTAACCAGGTTTCGTTCCGAAAGCCTTCAATATCTCTTCTTCTGTCGCGAAACGGAATCCCTTCTTAAATAGCTCAATCTTCTCGGTTTTAACTTCGTTTAACGAATGATCCCCTCTGAGCAGTAACAGCACAATCTTTGCCGACAGGGGTTTCCCTGTTTCATCGGTCCGATCAATGGCTAAAACAATTGATTTAA
>CANQMZ010000012.1 GCA_947625105.1 uncultured Parasutterella sp. | reverse complement strand
AGAGTTTCTTTCGCTTTGCCTCAATCTCTGCATTAAAGCGAAGCCCGCCAAGTTAGGGCGGGCGTTACGTAAGGAGCGAACATGCCAAAGCGCATCCTTGCCGCTGTTCTAACAAAGGAGAATGTCCTTTGGGTACTGCAAGTGGCTAAATTGCTACTTGATATTATCACAAAGATTTTCCAACAGTTGAGATAGACGCGTTCTAACTAAACCCTCGCCGAGCAATCGTCGGGGGTTTGCGTTGGAGAGGGGAATGGACTGGGTAAAAAGCATAGCCGCGATATTCGTTTTAAAGGTGACTTTCTTTGCCGGCGTAAATTACGAAAAAGCTCTCAAAAACGAGGAAATCGTACAACTCAAAAGGAATACGCCGAAGCCTCTCAAGCCGCTCAAAATTCGATTGTGGAGGAATTCAATGCCAAACAGAAAGAACTGGAAAAGACGCTTGCCGATGCCCGTGCTCGTGTTCGTGAGTCTGATGTTCATGCTGAATCTCAGCGCTTGCAGCAGCGTATTGACAAGCTCAGTCGTCAAGCCAAAACAACTGAATCTAGATCCACAGTTCAATGCCTCGAGCTTACAAGAAGAACTATTACAACAGCAAAGGGACTTTCAGTAGCTGTTGATTACTGCCGAGAAGCATTACAATAGCTGTGGTATAAAAATGGTACAGACGATTAAAATTGTCTATATAACTATTTGATTTTAAATTCACGTTCGAATCCTGACCGCAAACTTTTTATTTCCCAATATGACTATTCTCTTTGGAGAAGAGACAATAGGTTTTAAAATTTGCCCCAATTGAAAACTAGTTAAATGTGCGAGGCGAAAAATTCGTAAACAAAAACCAAAACTTGTTCCTTCTGCTTTAACGACTACCCGGCCTGTCTCTCAGACTCGGTGTGAAGCCATTAAAAGAGGTATCCTGAAAATAGTTCAAAAAACTCCCCTAGACGAAAATACCCTCAGATCTCAGGCAATAAGAGATTTAAATGTTTCTGAGACGCTTTTTAGCGAGTTGTTTTCTCAATTAAAGAGGGAAGGCGTTGTGTACATCAACAGAGTGGGTTTGGTCATTGACTCCCATACTGCAAATCTTTACACGGGGGTGGTTCAGGGCCATAGAGATGGCTATGGATTCCTAGTAAACGAAGATGAATCTTCGGCTGATCTTTTTATACCGGTGGAAGAAATGCAAAAAGTCCTTCCCGGTGACCATGTGATTGCCAGAGGTGGCTACATTGATGAAAGAGGGCGTTTGGTTGCTCAAATTATCAAGGTCACCGAAAGGAAACTCAAAAAAATTGTGGGTCGATACTCTGTGCAGCGAGGAATTGGGGTGGTGACTCCTGAAGATATCAGAATCGCCCGGAAGATCCTCGTTGAACCAGGCAAATCCTTGGGAGCTAAACCCAATCAAGTGGTTGTGGTCTCTCTGGACCAACAAGGCCTTCTGACTAGCCGGGCAGTCGGTAAGGTTATTGAGATTCTTGGAGAAGTAAACGATCCGGGAATGGAGATAGAAATCGCTGTCCGTAAGTTCGATTTGCCCTACCAATTTAGCGACGAAACTAAGAAAGAAGTAAAAAGATTTGCTAAGACCGTAACGACTTCTGATCTTCGTGATAGGGTCGATCTCAGAGATATTCCCTTCGTGACTATCGATGGAGCTGATGCAAGGGATTTTGATGATGCGGTTTATTGTGAACCCTTGGGAGCTCGTCGAGGTTACCGGCTGTTGGTTGCTATCGCAGATGTTTCACATTACGTAAAGCCAGCTTCGGCCATCGATCTTGACGCGCAGCTGAGAACGACAAGCGTGTATTTTCCCAGACGCGTTATCCCTATGCTGCCAGAGGAGTTGTCTAACGGTCTTTGTTCTCTCAATCCGAATGTTGATCGTTGCACTATAGTTTGCGATGCAATCATCTCGTTGAAAGGGGACGTTAAAGCCTATCAGTTTTATCCGGCTGTCATCAGATCGGCAGCTAGATTGATTTATGAGGATGTTTGGGAAGCATTGCAGAACCCCAATGGTCCTCAGGCTTTGATCATGGAGGCGGTGCTTCCCAATGTTCAGGACCTCTATAAGCTCTACGGAATACTTTTCAAAAGCCGTGAACTTCGCGGTGCGATGGATTTTGAGACGGTCGAGACATATATTGTTGCCAACGAAGAGGGCAAGATTGAAAACATTCTTCCCCGAGAACGCAATGATGCCCACCGTCTTGTTGAAGAAATGATGTTGGTGGCCAACACCTGTGCAGCCGACTTCATTGGTAAAAATAAAGTTCCCTGTCTTTACCGAGTTCATGAGCCACCCAAAGCTGAGAAATTAAATAAATTACGCGCGGCTCTGGGGCCACTGGGATTGACACTCGGAGGTTTAGATAACCCGGAGCCCAAAGATTACTGCAAGGTTATTGAGCAAATTAAGGATCGTCCGGATAAAGAGATGATTCAGACATTGCTTTTACGCTCTATGCAGCAAGCTGTTTATAGTCCGCACAACGGGGGACATTTCGGTTTGGCCTATCCAGCGTACACGCACTTTACTTCCCCGATCAGGCGCTATCCTGACTTGCTTGTCCATAGAACAATCAGGAGCATCCTTTCTGGTAAGAACTATGTTCCTAAATTACTGGTTGAACCTAGCCAGGACGACGTTCCTTTTGACGTGCGAAAGACCATGGAGGCTGGTTCTACTGAAAAGAAGATTGCAAATATCGGAGTTTGGGAAAAACTTGGGATTTTATGCTCATCGCACGAAAGGCGGGCCGATGAGGCTAGTTACGATGTGACTGCTTGGCTAAAGTGTTACTACATGAAGCAACACATGGGGGCTACCTATCAGGGAATTATTTCCGGTATCACGCAGTTTGGCATCTTTGTCACTTTGAAAGAGCTGTATGTTGAAGGTTCGATCCATATTTCTATGCTAGGAAATGATTATTACGTCTTTGACGAAAACCGCAACGAGCTTTGCGGCTTAAGAAGTAATTTCAAATTCCGCCTTGGGGATCCGTTGACTGTCAGGGTTGCCGCATGTGATCTCGATGCGAGAAGGATTGAATTTGCTCTCATAGAAGATCCGTCATTTTCTTATCAAAAAGATTCCGATAAGAAAGAAAGGGAAAGTCGCAGGAAAGGTTTAAATACTAGGAAGCCAAAAGCGGAAAAAAGAAGAGGAAAACATGGCTAAAAATGATGTTGTATTGGTAGGGTTTCATTCTGTTTTGGCAAGGTTGAAACGTAGTCCGGGTTCTATCCATGCTGTCTATGTCGATCCTGAAAGAAGAGATCAGAGGATGCGTAACGCTTTGGTCGAGCTCGAGAAGAATGGTATCAGGGTTATGAAAGCCGATCATAGAAGACTCGAAGGTATGGCAAGGAACATCCCTCATCAGGGTATCGTGGCGATGGCCGCACCTGTACAGATTGGCATTAGTTTTGACGAGCTGATGGATAACATGGGAGAAAATCCTCTATTGCTGCTCCTCGATGGAGTTACTGATCCGAGAAATTTTGGAGCCTGTCTTCGAGTTGCTGATGCGGCTGGGGTCAGAGCCGTGGTTGTCCCCAAAGACAGGTCTGCCACATTGACGGAGTCCGCAATAAAGGCTAGTGCCGGGGCTTGTGAGACGGTTGATATCGTAAAAGTTACTAATTTGGCCGGGACTATTGTCGAACTGAAGGATGCTGGAATTGCAGTAGTGGGCGCAGCAGGGGAAGCCGAAAAATCCATTTACGAGTTTGTCCAGACTGGACCTTTTGCCTGGGTATTGGGTGCCGAAGGAGACGGGTTGCGCCAATTGACCAGAAAACGTTGCTCTGACCTAGCTCATATACCGATGAAAGGTTCGGTGGAAAGCTTGAATGTTTCCGTGGCCACAGGTATCTGTCTATATGAAACCCTAAGGCAGCGGTTAGCAGGTTAAATTATTTACTTTACGGTAGCGATTAAAAACAATGAGTTATATGAGGTTGACGTTCTAAAAACCTTTCTATCGTGTTGAAATGTAAATTTTTACGGGCAAGGAGTTGCTAACTATCAAAAAAATAGTACAATTCCGCCCTTTCTAGTCCTTGTCACACCGGAAAAGACGCTTCGGGTGACTTTAATCCAAAAGGAGGTTCAATGCGTCACTATGAGATTTGCTTCATCGTCCATCCTGATCAGAGTGAACAGGTTCCGGCGATGATTGAGCGTTACAAATCTTTCGTGGAAAGCCACGGAGGAAAAGTCCATCGTCTTGAAGATTGGGGTCGCCGTCCATTGGCTTACCCGATTGAAAAGCTGGTCAAGGCCCACTATGTTCTGATGAACATCGAATGTGGTTCCGAGGTTCTTGATGAACTCGAAAACAATTTCCGTTATAACGATGCTGTTCTTCGTCATCTGACTGTAAAGATGAAGAAGGCAGAAACCGAGCCTTCACCCATGATGAAGGTAGTTGAAAAGGAAGAGGCTCGCAAAGCCGCTGCTGCAGCAGCCGAAGCCACCGCTTCAACACCTGCTCCGGCACAGGCTCAGCAGCACGCTCCTGAAGAAGCCATTGCTTCCGCCCAGGACGCCCAACAGCAGCAGTAAGTTAAACAGACTGATTTTTAGAGTGAATAGATTTGAACTTGAGGCGATTCTGGAAAGCAAGGATGCGGTGAGATACAGCCTGGCGGCTGTTTCCATTCTTGATTGCACGGTACGCTATCAGGGAATTGTTGAGGAAACAGGATTTAAACAAAAGTTGAATTTCGTCGCTCCGGCGCGAGCAATTGGGTCGGTAGCCGAAGAGCTTGATCGAGAACCTCTCGGTGTCAAAATCAAGTGCAAAGGCTTTTTGAAAACCTCCTCCGCCAAATCTTCTAAATTGGTCCTGCAGATTACGGAATACGAAAAAGGAGTTTAAACATGGCTTTCGGTGCCAAAGGTAAGGGTAGACCTCGTAAACCTGCCCAGCAGAATTCGCTTTTCAAGCGCAAGAAGTTCTGCAGGTTCACAGCCAACCACGTGGAACAAATTGACTACAAGGATATCGAGACTCTTCGTGATTTCATTCAGGAAAACGGCAAGATTATGCCGGCTCGTCTGACTGGAACGAAGGCTCGTTATCAGAGACAGTTGGATACGGCTATCAAGCGCGCCCGTTTCCTGGCCTTGTTGCCGTACACGGATAATCAGTAATTGGAGGAGTTAAAACATGCAAATTATTCTGCTTGAAACCATTCCTCACGTTGGAAAACTCGGCGAAGTCGTCAAAGTTAAAGACGGATTTGCCCGCAATTACCTGATCCCGACAAAACGCGCAAAGCGTGCTACACCCGCTGCCCTTGAAGAGTTCAAGGCTCATAAAGAAGAGCTGGAACGTCAACAGGCCGAACGTCTTGCTAAAGCCGAAGAGTTCAAGAGCAAGATTGACGGACAGGAAATCACCATTGCCTCCAAGGCTGGTGTTGATGGTCGTCTGTTCGGTTCTGTCACTAACATGGACGTAGCAGAAGCACTTAACAAGCTTGGTTACGATATTCATAAGAGCCAGGTTCGCACACCTCTAGGTGCAATCAAGGCTGTTGGTGAGTATCCGCTTCAAATAGACCTGCATCACGATATCGTCGCCGATATTACGGTCAAGGTGGTTGCTGAAGCCTAGGCTTCGGATTTTATAAAAGTAAATCCATTAGCAGTAAGCAATAAGGACTCCGGAGGGGGTCCTTGTTGTTTTTAAGCCGTGCAGGATCCATAGAATTACCCTTGGGATAACGAATAAAAATTTAGTTCGTGTATTCAAAATAATGCCATTAAGAATAAGGGATCCTTAAAAACTCTCTTAACTACGGACAAAAGCTTAAGCCTTCAGCTCAGGTATAGTTCTATTCCCAAAAGCGGAAAAATAAAAATGAGTGAAGTTGTAGACACTGAATTGGAGCAGTACAGAACACCGCCTAACTCTAAGGAGGCAGAGGACGGTGTCCTAGGCGCTTTGTTGATCAACAACGATGCCTTTAGCAGAATTGATGGACTGATTGATGAACAGGATTTTTACGGTCATGCTAATAGTTTGATTTTTGCCGCTATCAAGGAGTTAATGAGGCAGGGGAAACCTGCCGATGTGATAACAGTTCACGATCTTCTTCAAGAAAAAGGACTTGAGCAGGAGTCCGGCGGTATCGAATACATCAATAATTTGGCAGACTATACTCCGAGCGCTGCCAATATTGTCCGATATGCCGAGATTATCCGCGACCGCTCTGTTCGAAGACAGTTGATTTCCGCTGGCAGTGAGATTTCCTCTGAAGCGATGAATCCTGGAACAAAGGATGCAAAAGAGCTGCTTGATGAGGCACAGGCCAAAGTGTTGGGTATCAGCGATAAGCTCTCTCGCGACAGAAGTGGGTTGCAAAAGATTGACATTGTTTTGGCTCAGTACACCGAAAACCTTAAAGAGTTAGCCACCATTGGGCAAGAAAACACTGTCACAGGTATCAGCACCGGATTCGTAGATTTGGATTATATGACTACGGGATTTCATGACGGTGAACTTATCATCATCGCCGGACGTCCTGCCATGGGTAAAACAGCGCTTGCTCTCAATATTGCCCAACATGTCGGAGTTAACCTCGGTTTGCCCGTTGGAATATTTTCCATGGAAATGACCGCCGACCAAGTGGCTGGCCGATTGATCAGTTCTCGATCCAAAATTACGCAAAACGAATTAAAGACTGGAAGAATTTCCGAGTGGCGCGAATTCTATAAAGCGACGGAGGACCTTTCTAAGTCCCAAATTTATATTGATGAGACCGGTGGTCTCAATATTTTAAGTTTGCGCTCTAGGGCTAGACTTTTAATGAGTAAAGTAGGCAAAATCGGTCTGCTCGTTGTTGACTATTTACAGTTGATGAGTGGAGAAGGCGGCTCCCGCAACGCGGAGAACCGCGCTACCGAGGTCGCTGAAATTTCTCGTGGTCTTAAAAGCTTAGCCAAAGAGTTAAAAGTACCCGTGATTGCCCTTTCTCAGTTAAAGCGTGAGGTTGATAACCGAAAGGAAAAACGTCCTCTGATGAGCGACTTGCGAGAGTCGGGCTCAATTGAGCAGGATGCGGACTTGATCTTGTTCTTGTACCGAGAGGATGCTTATTCCGCAAAAACCGAGGGAGGCAATGGTCCTGAGGTCGAAGTTGAAGAGGAATACAATCCCAATCGTGGCAGTGATGCTGAACTGATCATCGCTAAGCAAAGAAGCGGTCCTACAGGCACGATTAATCTTGTTTTCCAGGGTGCTTATACCCGGTTCCTCAGTAAAGCGAGTTCAGCGCAGGAAAGAGGAGCGTATCCGTAAAATGCTTTTGAACATCGTTCTTTGGATTGTTGCCGTGACACTGATTGCCGCGGGGCTAGTCGGTACGGTCTTTCCCGCGCTTCCTGGACTGCCTTTAATTTTTTGTGGCGCTTGGGTTGCCGCATTGATTGATTCATATGAAGAAATCGGTGTGGGAGTTCTTATCGTGCTTGGTGTGCTGACAGCTTTGGGAATGCTTGTTGATTGGATTTCTCAAGCACTTGGCGCCAAAAAAGCCGGAGCGACAAAACTTGGAATCCTCGGTTCCATCATTGGGACGTTTGCAGGGGTGTTCACTGGTTTTTGGGGATTGCTCTTTATGCCGCTGGTTGGTGCAGCTATCGGTGAATTTATAGACCATCAGGACCTGCTCAGAAGCGGTAGAGTTGGCTTTGCCACGTGGTTTGGCATGATGGTCGGTACTGTTGTCAAATTGGGTATTGCTTTTACCATGATTGGCGTTGTTGTCGCCGCCTGGTTCATATAATCCGAGTTTAACGAAAATGTTGTTAGGCTCACAGCCTTAGGAAACGAAATGCCATTACCCAAAGCTCCTACTGTTCGCGGTGCTGTTCTTGAGGATATTCCTGCTCAGCTTTCCATAGAAGCTCCAGAGAGAAAACTTAAAAAAGTAAAAAAATCCCGTTGTCTGACCAAATCTAAAACCACTGAGCCCGAAGCTGTCGCTGCAAAACAGGTTCAAACGGAACTTCAAAAAAAGGTGGTTGAGGTTGCTTCCGAAAAATCTACAACTCATCGGAGAATCAAGAGAAAGGCCGCAGAGGGCAAGCTTAAGCTCTACGTCTTGGATACCAACGTGCTTTTGCATGATCCAAGCTCCATTTTCAGATTTGAAGAGCATGACGTTTATCTTCCGATGATCACTCTTGAGGAACTAGATAACCACAAGAGCGGGATGACTGATTTGGCGCGAAATGCTCGACAGGTGAGCAGAACTTTGGATTCCTTGCTCCATTATCAGGAAGGACCTATTGACCAGGGTATCCCGCTTCATGTCTTAGGTCACAAAGACGCCAAGGGCAAACTCCTTGTGCAAACCAGGCCTTTTGATGAAAACATCCCGATGCTTTCGGCAGGTAAGAACGATAATGAAATCCTAGGGGTGGTTCGAGGCCTGGCTGAGACGAGGATAGAACGGTTATTTTGGTTTCCAAAGACATCAATATGCGGTTAAAAGCCGCAGCCTTAAATCTTCTTGCCGAAGACTATTACAACGACAAGATGATTGAGGATACTGATGTGCTGTACTCAGGATCCTTGCGGTTGCCGACAAATTTTTGGGATGAGCATGGTCGGGATTTGAAGTCATGGCAAAAAGATGGGCGAACGTGGTACCAAATCACTGGATCCCTTGTTCCTCAGTTTTTAGTCAACCAGTTTATTTGGCATGAACAAGAAGGCAGCGCGCCTTTTTACGCTCAGGTCAAAAGTGTTGAAGGTAATACCGCCACAGTTTGTTTTGCCGAGGACTACACCAATCCGAAACATTCGGTTTGGGGGATTAATGCGCGTAACAGGGAACAGTCCTTTGCCTTGAATCTCCTGATGGATCCCGAAATTGATTTTGTGACACTCCTTGGTCAAGCAGGAACGGGAAAAACTTTATTGACTTTAGCTGCTGCTTTGACTCAGACAATGGAGACCCGTCGGTTCAATGAGATCATTATTACCCGAGCGACCATTTCAGTTGGGGAAGACATCGGTTTTTTACCCGGGACCGAGGAAGAGAAAATGACTCCGTGGCTCGGTGCCATCGATGACAACCTTGAGGTTCTTAATCGAGGTAGCAATGACAGCGAATGGGGACGCCGGGCATCTAACGATCTCATTCGCTCTCGGATACGTATTAAGGCGATGAGCTTTATGCGAGGTAGAACTTTCCTTAATAAGTTTGTCATTATTGATGAGGCGCAGAACTTGACGCCCAAGCAAATGAAAACTTTGATCACTCGTGCGGGTCCCGGAACAAAAATTGTTTGTCTCGGAAATATTGCACAGATTGATACCCCTTATTTGACAGAAGGTTCATCGGGTTTAACTTATGTAGTGGACCGTTTTAAGGGATGGGCGCATTCTGGTCACATCACGATGCAAAGAGGCGAGAGGTCCCGACTAGCTGATTTTGCTAGCGAAGTCCTTTAGTTTTTACAGTTAAAATTCCTCGTCCGTCAGGACGGGGTGGCTTGTGCGAACGTGGGCGAAACAGAAGAAAAATTCCTCTCGCAAAGGTCATTCAGTCTGTATTAAATGCTAAATTCCTAAAAGTTTCACTCTTTGTAAGAGTTTTTCGATAGAAAAGGTTAAGTTATGAATAGCGATTTTCCGCGTATTAAACGCTTGCCACCGTATGTTTTTAACATTACTAATGAGCTCAAGATGGCTGCGCGACATAAGGGCGATGACATTATTGATCTGAGCATGGGAAACCCGGACGGTGACACACCGAAACATATTGTCGATAAGTTGGTGGAAGTCGCTAGGAGGACGGGTACTCATGGCTATTCTGCTTCCAAAGGCATACCAAGACTTAGGAAGGCTATTAGTGACTGGTATAAGAGAAGATGGGACGTGGATATTGATCCGGATACCGAAGCGATTGTTACTATCGGTTCCAAAGAAGGAATTGCTCATTTGATGCTTGCAACGCTGGACCGTGGTGACACGATTCTAGTTCCCAATCCGAGCTACCCGATTCATATTTACGGTGCCATTATCGCGGGTGCCGATACTAGAAGTGTTCGGATGGGACCGAATATTGATTTCTTTGCCGAATTCGAAAGGGCGGTCAGAGAAACCACTCCGAAACCAAAGCTGATGATTCTTGGTTTCCCGAGCAATCCAACGGCTCAGTGCGTGGATTTGGAATTTTTCCGTAAGCTTGTTGACTTAGCCAAAAAGTATGGTGTCTATATTGTTCACGATCTAGCCTATGCCGATATTGTCTACGACGACTTTAAAGCTCCGTCCATTATGCAAGTCCCCGGTGCCAAAGACGTTGCCGTTGAGTTCTTTACCATGAGTAAGAGCTATAACATGGCAGGTTGGCGGATCGGTTTTATGGTAGGTAACAAAGAATTGGTTAGCGCATTGACCCGCATCAAGAGCTACCACGATTACGGAACTTTTACTCCGATCCAGGTCGGGGCAATTGAAGCATTGAACGGTCCTCAGGAGTGTGTGGAAGAAGTCAGAAAAGAGTACCAGAAAAGGCGCGATGTGATGGTCAAAGGGCTTCATGACCTAGGTTGGATGGTTGAAACTCCTAAAGCCTCCATGTACATCTGGGCAGAATTGCCTGATTTCTACAAACCAATGGGAAGCGTTGAGTTCTCTAAGAGACTTCTAGACGTGGCTAAAGTGGCCGTCTCCCCTGGAATTGGATTTGGCGAATACGGAGAAGGCTTTGTCCGTATTGCTTTAATTGAAAACGTCGATCGTATCCGTCAGGCCCTTCGCGGAATCCGCAAGATGTTCAAGGAAGACGGATTGATTCAAGACAAACCTAAGAAGAAAGCTATTCGTCAATGGAAGGGTGCAAAAGCTCCTGAAGTTGCCAATCTCAGACGCGAGAAGTTGGATATTCAGAAAGCCAAGAACCTTCCAACAAAGGGTAGCTCTAGAAAGTCGGCAAGCAAGAAGAAATAACGCTATTCAAAAGGAATACAAATATGGCAACCCCTATCAAAGTCGGTTTGGCTGGATTCGGTAATGTCGGAAAAGGTACTTACGACGTATTGCAGAGGAATCAATCTCTAATTGCCCAACGTGCGGGTGCACCTATTGAGGTTCTGCGGGTCGTTGTGCGTAAAGCTGATAGAGTCAAACCTTTGGTTGATGAGAAAATCAAGGTTACTGAAGACTGGCACGATTTAGTTAACGATCCTGATATCAACGTCGTTGTTGAGGTCATGGGAGGCATAGAACCGGCTCGGTCCTTGATTCTTGCTGCGATAAATGCGGGTAAACATGTTGTCACCGCCAACAAAGCATTACTGGCCGAGCATGGAAATGAGATTTTTGCGGCAGCCGAGAAAAAAGGCGTCAACGTGGCCTTTGAAGCTGCGGTAGCCGGATCTATCCCTATTATTAAGGTGCTCCGAGAGGGATTGGCGGCTAACCGCGTTTCTATGATTGCAGGCATTATCAACGGTACCTCAAACTTTATTCTCTCGACCATGCGTTCAACCGGAAGAAGTTTTGACGACGTTCTGAAGGAAGCTCAAGAGCTTGGATACGCCGAGGCCGATCCGACATTCGATATTGAAGGCATTGATACTGCACACAAACTGATGCTTTTGGCGGCAATCGCTTTTGGGTGCCCCGTTGATATGGGCAAAGTGCATATCGAGGGTATTAGTCACTTGCACGCTGAAGATATTGCCTACGCCGAAGAACTCGGCTACCGAATCAAATTATTGGGTATCACTAAATACACCGATTGGGGTATTGAGCTTAGAGTTCACCCGGCCCTTGTCCCGGCTACTCGCCTCCTGGCAGACGTTGAAGGGGCTATGAACGCCGTTGTTGTCAAGGGGGACGCAGCCGAAAGCTCCTTGTACTACGGGAAAGGAGCAGGTGCAGAACCCACTGGTAGCGCAGTGATCGCTGACTTAGTTGATATCGCTAGAACAGCTGATGTCTCCATTGCGCAAAGACCTAAGATGCCAACCACTTCAGGTAGGCAAAGCAAACCGTTTGCGGATTTTGGTGACACAGTTTGTTCTTACTACCTGCGCATTCCGGTTTCTGATAGACCCGGTGTTTTGGCCGATATCACGAGAATTATTGCCGACAACAATATTTCCATTGAGTCTGTAATTCAGAAAGAGGCCTTGGATAAAGAAGTTGGTACGGAAGTCATCATGATGACTCACACAACGGTGGAAAATTCCGTCCAAAGAGCGATCAGAATGATGCAAGAACTCAAGTCGGTTCGTGGTCAAATTATTCTCTTAAGACAGGAAGAGCTTCGTTAGTATGCAGTACGTATCAACGCGCGGAGGAGTTCCCGCCGCCTTATATAGCGAGATAGTGCTTCAGGGCTTGGCTCGCGATGGGGGGCTATATGTCCCTAGAGAGTACCCTAAGGTTTCCAAACAAACGCTTAAAAGTTGGAGAGGTCTGAAATACGCCAATTTGGCTACCGCAGTCACTTCCTTGTTTGCGCAGGATATGCAACGGTCGGCCATCGCCAGAATCTGCGAAGAGACCTACTCAGAGGAGGTCTACTGCCATGGCAGGAAGGGAACTGACTTTTCTAAGATAGCGCCTCTCGTTTGGTTAGAAGATGGGTTTGGAATTTTGGAGTTGTCTAATGGTCCGACTTTGGCGTTCAAAGATATGGCCATGCAGTACTTGGGCGGTTTATTTGAATACATCCTTGAAAAAAAACAGACGACTCTAAACATTCTTGGGGCAACGAGCGGTGACACGGGAAGTTCTGCTGAATATGCCATGAAAGGCCGCAAGGGCATTAACGTGTTTATGCTCTCGCCGGCAGGAAGAATGAGTGCTTTTCAAAAGGCTCAGATGTATTCTTTGACTGACCCGAATATTTTTAACATTGCCGTTAGGGGCAGCTTCGATGATGCTCAGGATATTGTTAAAGCGGTCTCTTCTGATTTGGAATTTAAAGAAAAATACCGCATCGGAGCTGTTAATTCCATTAATTGGGCACGAATTGCCGCTCAAGTTGTCTATTACTTCAGCGCATGGCTTCAAGCAACCGAAAGCGAAGATGAGGAAATCTCTTTCTCAGTACCTTCGGGAAATTTCGGCGATGTTTTAGCTGGTTGGATTGCCAAATCCATGGGTTTGCCTGTCAGGCGACTTATCGTGGCCACTAACGAGAACGATGTGCTCTACGAGTTCTTCCGTTCAGGACGTTACCGCATCAGAGATTCCGCTCACACGTATGTGACAAGCTCTCCATCAATGGATATCTCTAAGGCTTCCAACTTTGAGCGCTATGTGTATGACATTTGCCAGAAGGATCCAATGCGACTTAGAGAGCTTTGGTCAGAACTCTCTAGGAATGGTGAATTTCTTTTAAATGCCCAAGAATGGCAAAGAGTGAAAGCTAGTGGTTTTGTTTCTGCCAGAAGCACCCATGCCGATCGGTTGCGTTGTATTAAAACGATTTGGGAAAAACACAACTTCTTGATTGATCCGCACACTGCCGATGGAATTAATGCAGCTTGTGCTCTCAGAGAAAAAGACGAGAAAGTAATCTGTTTAGAGACGGCGTTACCCACTAAATTTGCCGCCACAATTAAGGAAGCAGTGGGTTTTGAACCCGAGTGTCCTCAAGGTTACGAGGATTTGCTTAGGCGCAAGCAAAAAGTTGTGGAAATGGATGTCAGCAGCGATGAAGTTAAGGGCTTTATCGAGAAAAATGTCTCTTCTTGAGAGTTAACTTCAGACAGGTAGGTATCCGTGAACTTGGTTAATTTTGTCGGCTATTCAGGTAGTGGAAAAACGACTTTGATCGAACAATTGATTCAGATCTTTAGCCGTGCCGGACTTGATGTCGCCGCTATTAAAAATTCCCACCACGACATAGAGCTTGATAAGCAAGGGAAGGATTCCTACCGTTTCAGGAAGGCCGGTGCTCGCCAAGTGCTTCTTCACTCTGGGAAGCGTTGGGCACTTATGGTTGATACTCCCGGAGGGGATGCTTGTTTACAAGACCTTCTTAAACACATAAACTCTAACGACCTGACAATAGTTGAAGGGTTTAAAAGTGAGTCGATCGATGCCTTGCGACTTGAGGTTTGGAGAAAGGGTGTAAGGTGCGAAGAGCCGATCTGCATAGACGATAAGAGTATCTCCTGTGTGGTTACTGATGAGCCCTCTAGATTCGGGGATAAGCAGACTTTAGACATAAACAACCCAAAGGAAGTCGCATACTGGGTCGCTCGAAAACTAAAATTGAATTTGGATGTTAAATCATGTTAACCGTTGAGCAAGCAAGGGAGCAGATACTGGCGGGAGCCGGCGTTTCGGCTGAGGAAGAGGAAGTAGTCACCTTGTATTCAGCAGGAAGAATCCTCGCTCAGGATGTGGTTGCCACGCTCCAGGTGCCTTCGTTGGATAACTCTCAAATGGACGGATATGCCGTGAGGGTGGAAGACTTTACGGCAGAGGATCAGAAATTTTTTGTTTCGCAGAAAATTTTTGCTGGCCACGTTGGTCTGCCTTTACAAGTTGGAACAGTAGCCAGAATTTTTACCGGTGCCCCGATTCCTCAAGGTGCCAATGCTGTTGTTCCTCAGGAAGAAGTGATAGCTTTGGAAGATGGTTCGGTACTTTTCAAAAATATTCCTAGAAAAGGCGACTGGATTAGGAAAGCCGGTTGCGATATCGAAATAGGTGATGTGGTTTTGAAGAAGGGCGATAGGATGACAGCGGCTGCCATGGGAGTGGCAGCGAGTATCGGCGTGGCAACCCTTAGGGTGTATCGACCGATTAGAGTCTCGCTTTTTTCTACCGGTGATGAGCTTTCCATGCCGGGAGAACCTCTGGTCCAAGGCGGGATTTACAACTCTAACCGTTTCGTTTTAAGAGGGTTGCTGCATCAGCTCGGTTGCGAGGTTGTCGATTACGGTAACGTGCCAGACTCTATCGAGGCCACGTCTCGAGCATTTGAAAAAGCCGCCAAAAAGTCCGATCTCATCATTACCAGTGGGGGAATGAGCGTAGGAGAGGCTGATTACATTAAAGAGGTAGTAGAAAAAAGCGGCAGGATTCAGTTGTGGAGAGTGGCGGTAAAACCTGGTAAACCCCTTGCCAAAGGGGATGTTCACGGAGTGCCCTTTATTGGTCTTCCAGGTAATCCGGTTTCAGGAATTGTTACCTTTTTACTGTTTGCTCAACCTCTGATTTTGCGGCTTTCCGGTCGCAGTGAAATAGAGGCTAAAGGTTATCAATTACCGCTTGGATTTGATTTTAATGGTTCTTCTAGACGCGAATTTATACGTGTCAGACGCAATAGTGAAGGAGTCTTGGAGAACTATCGCACGCAAAATTCAGCAGTTCTGACTTCTTGTACCTGGGCGGATGGACTTGCGGATATGCCGGCCAATTGTGCGCTTAAAAAAGGCGATTTGGTCACTTATATCCCCTTTACCGGTTTTAATATTTAACCCATGAAGATCAGAGTTCAAACAGAAGATTTCAGCGTTGAAAAAGAAGCGGCTCTACTGCGTAGCAGTCCTAATGTTGGGGCTTTGGTTCTTTTCGTTGGTAGCGTCCGCGATATCAATGATGACCGAAGTGTTTCTTGTATGACGTTGCAACATTATCCGGGTATGACGGAAAAAGCTTTGGAAGCAATCGTCAAGAAAGCAAAGGACCGTTGGTCCATAGAAGATGCCACTGTCATCCATAGAGTTGGTCCTTTAAAACCAACTGACCAGATCGTTTTTGTGGGTGTTTCAAGCATGCATCGCGGCGATGCCTTTAAAGCATGCGAATTCATTATCGACTATCTGAAAACGGAAGCTCCTTTTTGGAAAAAAGAGTTAACAACAGAAGGGGAAAAGTGGGTTGAAGCCAAAGAAAGCGATGAACAGACAAGAAATCGTTGGTTATCCGACGATAACAATTAGAAACTTATTTTAGGGCAGTCCCCAAAATAAGGGGCTTGAAATCCCTTAATCCATCCCAATTATTCAAAATACACATATAAAAATTCCGGGGACCCTAGGGTCCCTCGTTTGGAATGGAGGATTTAGTTGTATGAGACAGGATAAATTAACTACCCGGTTTCAGGAGATACTGGCTGAGGCTCAGTCCATTGCTGTCAATCATTCTCAGCAATACATTGATCCGCTCCATGTATTGAAGGCGGTCATTGAGGACACAGAAGGAACGGGTCGATCTTTATTGGAGAGATCCGGAGTAAGGGTTTCTGAGCTCAACAAAAAAGTGGATGAGGCGATCAGAAAGATTCCTGAGGTTTCTGGAGCAGCGGGAAATATTCAAGTAAGTCGCGAATTAATGGCTCTTTTGAATGAGACTGACAGAGAAGCTCAACGTTTGGGTGACGAATTTATATCGACGGATCTTTTCTTATTGGCTTTATGTGACAGTCGCTGTGATGCGGCAAGGTTAGCCAAAGAAGAGGGACTGAATAAAAGGGTTTTGGAGCAGGCCATTGCGTCTGTTCGTGGAGGTGAGAAAGTGGATAACCCCAATGCAGAAAACAATAGAGAAGCGCTTAAAAAGTATACAGTGGACTTGACCGAAAGAGCTCGTCAAGGGAAGCTCGATCCGGTGATCGGCCGGGATGACGAGATCCGCCGGGCCATGCAAATTTTACAGAGAAGAAGCAAAAACAACCCTGTGTTAATTGGTGAACCTGGGGTTGGTAAGACCGCGGTGGTAGAAGGTTTAGCTCAAAGAATCGTCAATGGCGAAGTGCCTGATACGCTTCGCAACAAGAAGGTTCTGAACCTGGATATGGCCGGCTTGGTTGCCGGAGCAAAGTACCGTGGTGAATTCGAGGAACGGCTAAAAGCATTGCTAAAGGAAGTGGTTGCCGAAGAGGGCAGGATCATCCTTTTCATTGATGAAATTCACACGGTTGTCGGCGCAGGTAAAACGGAGGGTGCGATGGATGCGGGCAATATGCTTAAGCCAGCACTTTCACGTGGAGAGCTTCACGTCATCGGAGCGACCACCCTTGATGAGTATCGCAAGTACATAGAAAAGGATCCCGCACTGGAGCGTCGGTTCCAGAAAGTATTGGTCGATGAGCCATCGGTAGAGGATACGATCGCCATCCTGAGAGGGCTACAGGAAAAATATGAAGTTCATCACGGAGTTGAAATTACCGACCCGGCCATTGTCGCTGCGGCTGAACTGTCTGCACGTTACATCACCGATAGGTTTTTGCCCGATAAAGCTATTGACCTTATTGATGAGGCTGCGGCACGAATCAAGATGGAAATTGACTCTAAGCCTGAAGAACTCGACAAGCTTGATCGCCGTCTGATCCAGTTGAAGATTGAGCGCGAAGCTATGAAGAAGGAAAAGGATGAGGCTAGCCAAAAGAGACTTGCCTCTCTTGAAGAGGAAATCAAAAAGCTTAGCCGAGAATACTCTGACCTTGAGGAAATTTGGAAGCAGGAAAAAAGTGCTGCTCTTGGCTCCCAGAACATTAGGGATGAAATTGATAAGCTTAAAACCAAGATGGAAGAGTTGCGGCGCCAAGGCAAATATGAAGAGTTGGCCGCTATTCAGTATGGTCAACTGCCTGCCCTTGAAAAGCAGTTGATCAAGGAAGAAAAAGACGAAGCAAAAGCGCAGGAATCCAAGCCAAAACTTCTGAGAACACAAGTTGGGGCCGAAGAGATTGCGGATGTTGTCTCGCGGGCTACTGGCATCCCTGTTTCTAAGATGATGGAAGGGGAAAGACAGAAGTTATTGGATATGGCCAAACACCTAGGAAAGAGAGTTGTTGGCCAGAAAGAAGCTGTTGACAAGGTTGTTGAGGCGATTTTGCGTTCCCGTGCCGGTTTGGCCGATCCTAATAGACCTTACGGCTCGTTCCTCTTCCTCGGACCGACTGGCGTTGGTAAGACGGAGTTGACGAAGGCTCTTGCCGAGTTCTTATTTGATACCGAAGATGCGATGGTTCGTATTGACATGAGCGAATTCATGGAGAAGCACTCGGTTGCTCGTTTGATTGGTGCGCCTCCCGGATACGTTGGTTATGAAGAAGGCGGGTACCTCACTGAGGCGGTCAGACGTAAACCATACAGCGTGATCTTGCTTGATGAGGTGGAAAAGGCTCATCCGGATGTCTTTAACATTCTTTTGCAAGCTTTGGATGACGGGCGAATGACCGATGGTCAAGGTCGAACAGTTGACTTCAAGAACACGGTGATTGTGATGACCTCTAACCTCGGTTCTCATGAGATCATGAGTAGGCAAGGGGAGGATCCCGCGGTGATCAAAAAAGCGGTGATGGACCAGGTCAAGAGCCATTTCCGTCCCGAATTTATCAACCGTATTGACGAGATCATTGTCTTTAACGCCTTAGACGAAAAGGCTATCAGAGAGATTGCCAAGATCCAGATCGCAAGGTTAGCCAAGAGGATGGCTGCTCAAAACATCGGTCTCGAGGTAAGTGAAGCGGCATTGGATGAAATCGGTAAGGTTGGTTTTGATCCGTTGTTTGGCGCTAGACCTCTTAAGAGGGCCATCCAGGAATATCTTGAAAACCAGATTGCGGTCAATTTGCTCAAGGGGCTTTATGCGCCTGATGACACCGTCTTTGTGGATTTCAAGGATGGCAAGTTTGTTTTTGAAAGGAAATCTCCTAAGTAACCATTCTTAATGAATGGGTTCGTCCGGGTTCTCTGAAGGGGAGCCCGGTTTTTGTTTTCATGAAGTCGGGAAAATTGACGGCAATGAGCTATATAATTCGTCGCTGATAATCAATTAGTTAGAACACGAAAATGTTATTTCAGTACGGAACCAAAGAGCACGATGTGATGGGGATTTTTTTAATTTCTATTGCGCACGCAAGCTCTCACTTTTACCATTTGGTGGTTCCGTCTCTGTTTCCTTGGTTGATGCCGGCTTTTGGCTTGAATTTTGTTCAGGCCGGCGCCTTGATGACTACCTTTTTTGTTATCAGTGCTTTGGGGCAGTCTGCTAGTGGTTTCTTGGTCGATCGATACGGACCGAAAGTGGGCTTGTATTTGGGTCTTTCATTGTTGGCTGCCAGCGCCTTTGTACTGGGCTTTTCGCAGAATATTGTCATGCTCTTCTGTGCTTCAGCTCTTGCAGGAGCGGGTAATTCAGTCTTTCACCCGACTGATTACAGCCTGATGAACTACAACATTGAAAACAAGCGTTTGGGCCACGCTTTTGCCTGGCATAACATCACAGGAAACATTGGCTGGGCGATTTGTCCGTTATTCATGGTAACGCTAGCTGAGCACTACGGCTGGAGGCTGGCCGCATTTTCGGCTTCCAGTGTGGCTATCACCGTTTTGATTATTGAATTGCTTTTTGCAAAGGTTTTCTCACGTGATCAGCGAGGCGATACCACCTCAGTCAAATCAGAGAAAGAAAAATCTTCATTCGGTTTTCTTAGTGAGCCTTCCGTTTGGTTTTGTTTCTTCTTTTTCTTCTTTACCTCAGGAGCCTTCGGAGTACTGCAAAGTTTTTCTCAGACCATTTTTAAACATGCCTATGGTTTGGATATAACGGGGGCATCTGCGGCACTGACCGGGTATCTCTTGGGTTGTGGTTTCGGCTCCTTTTGCGGAGGTTTTCTCACCAACCAAAAGAAGTTATCCTCAGATAAGGTGGTTGGGATTTCTTTAGCTTTTGCAGCTGCAATGTCTATTCTTCTTGCCTCACAGTTGCTAACGGGATATTGGGCTGTGGTTTTGATGAGTTTGATGGGTTATGGAGTCGGTATTGCCAACCCGAGCCGAGATCTCATGATAAGGGAAGCGACCATCAAGAAGCTCAGTATGCGCTCAATCGGAAGAGTCTACGGATTTACCTATTGCGGAATGGATTGCGGACAATCGTTGTCTCCGGTGGTTTTTGGACCAATCCTAGACGCGGGTCTATTTTCTTTTGCCCTATTCGGCGTTGCGGTTCTACAGACCTGTGCCATATTTACCGCCTTGCAGGTTGGCGGATCAAACAGAAAGGCTCAGATGGCTAGGCAGGTGCAAGCCTAAAGAATAGGTTCATTGTTCATAAACTCTCCAAATGGTAGCAGAGGTTCTGTGTCGCTTTCTTCAAGATATCGGTTTCCAATGGCCAGTCCGATAAGCCTAATCGACTTGTCTTTTAGTTCTACGTGGCTAAATAGCTCTGTTGCAATTTGCGCGATGTTATGGGCGTCAAAAATTATTTCAGAACGCGAAAAACTTCGGGTAATGGTTTGGAAGTCTTTGAAACGGATTTTTAAAGTAAGGGAAGTACCACGGAAATTGTGCCTTAGAAGTCTCGCTTGGAGCCTTCCGGCGAGCATATGAATTAAAGATTCAATCTTTTTGGGATCAGATTCGTCTTTTGAAAAAGTTACTTCGGCGCTGACTTGTTTTCTGATGCGGGTAGTGGTGACCTCTCTATCATCAATGCCTCTAGCAAAGTTGTAAAAGGAATAGCCAGATTTCCCGAACTGATCCACTAGGAATCCAAGTTCTTTTTCTCTGAGATCTTTACCGGTTGTAATTCCTAAAGACTGCATTTTCTGAGCAGTGACGGGTCCGACTCCCCAAATAGCCTTGACAGGTAATTTGTCAATGAAAGCAAGAGCCCTGTTCGGATGAATGACACATAAGCCGTCAGGTTTTCTCCAGTCGCTGGCGATTTTTGCTAAAAACTTGTTGTAGGAGACTCCGGCTGAAGCAACTAGGCCGGTTTCTGTTTTAATGGTCTTCTTTATTTCCTTTGCAATGTCTAGAGCATACCGATAATTTTGAGGATTGGCTGTTACATCAAGGAAAGCCTCATCAATTGATACGGGCTCAATGAGATCGGTAAATCGGGAAAGAATATTAGAAACCTTTTTAGATTCACTCTTATAAACATCCATCCTTCCTGGTACGAAAATAAGGTTAGGGCAGAGTTTTGCCGCCTGCGATGAGGGTTGAGCCGAATGGACACCAAACTTTCTAGCCTCATAAGAAGCAGAAGCGACAACCCCACGGGCGACATTGAGACCTACAGCTACGGGCTTTCCTCTCAAAGCGGGGTGGTCTCTTTGTTCAACAGAAGCGAAAAACGCATCGAGATCAATGTGAAGAATCCGCCGGAAGTTGTCCTGAAAAGGCATCAAAGAGTCTCCTCTGCAATTAGTGAGGAGGTGTACCACGACCTAACTTGTTAAAGGTTTCTTGTCGATCTTTGATTACTTGGTTGGCTTGAGATCTTAATTTATTGATGATCCATAAATGGGCTGTCGAATTAGGTTCGTAGTTGGCCTCTGCGATCATTTGTACCCTTCCATCCGAACGTAGTTTTTCGACCTTGGCTAAAGCCTCTGCATCGCCTCTAGGGTAGACAGCTAATGTAGCTCCTTTCTTCTGATTGATTAACGAAAAGGCCGGAACGTCACTAGGCCCGTCTGCTACGTAGACCATGTTGCAAAAGCGTACCCGACGCAGTTCTTCAGGCATTACCGTATTGACGTCAATCTGATCAGATGAGATGCCAATGCCTTTGCTGATTTCAAATAGAGCTCTCGTTTTAGTGGTGTTATCTAAGCTGTAGGCGATTTCTGAAATTGGTCCCTCTTGTTCCTCGTCATGGGAAGAAAATTCGGCACCCCAGATTTTTTTTGTGTATCGATAAATTGGTGATCCTTTAATGATGCGCTTTAAACCCGTACTGACAATGTAGTTTTCAAAATGAATATCGTTCTCGGCGTACTTGGGTTCATTATTAAGCTCTACAATCCGTTTGAACAGGTCAAGTGCTCCATTATGAAAAAGTAATCCTCGACCGGTTTCTTCTAATTCCTTGTTAGTTAGACCTTCAAGAGGCCCTCCCTCTTTTGCGTACCTGAGCATCAGGTTCAGATAATAAGTGTCTGGATTTGCCTCAACCCCTTTCTCATTGATTTTCTTAATGAGTTCGTTACATTCTTTCCAGAATTTACTGGGATTGATTCCTCGTTTTTTGAACAAAGGCTCTTGCATGTTCCCGGGAATTAGTGTTTGATCAAAATCCCAAACTGTCGCGATAACATCAGGCATGTTTTTCTCATGGACGTTGAATTGATTTGTTAGATTCTAACCTAACGGTAAAAATTACTTTTTTTACTTCCCAAAAAAAACGCGCCAACATAAAATGTTGACGCGTCTATCAGAAGTTAAAAGTTACTTCTTGTTTAAGTTTGCCCTCCAGGTCTTAATGGCAGCGATAAGGAATGGAACCGCACCAAGGAAGATAAAGATCAAGTCAGCAGGCATTCTCATATAGCCAGCAAAGCTCATGGCTCCATGGTTAGTGAAGCTAACGGACCTGGCGTGCCAGTACCCATTGGCCAAAACATCCCACAATTGCATGAATCCATTCGGTAGCAGGCTAAGGATAAGCATCAAAGCCAAACCCACATTTAATCCCCAGAATGCCAAGCGAATGTATTTTTCAATCTTGACCCAGTTTTCATCTGTGTTGGCTTCACGAATAATAAAGCAACATAGCGATAGGGAGAGTAAACCGAAAACGCCGAACATGGCAGAATGACCGTGGTTCGGGGTCAAGTAGGTACCAACCTCAAAGTAGCTGACGATTGGCATATTGATGAGGAAACCAAAGACGCCGGCACCAACGAAGTTCCAGAAACCTACACTCATTACAAACATCAGCGGCCAACGGAACTTATTGACACCGCTACTTTGTTCACAGTTATTAGCGGTTCTGATAAATGGCCAAGCTTCGGCACAGAGGATGACCAAGGGAACACACTCAAGAGCCGAGAAGCAACTCGAGACGACCAGGTTAAAATTACTTTGGCCCGTGAAGTACCAGTGGTGTCCGCAACCGATGATGCCACCCATGAAAATCAGAATGCCGTCCAAATAAATAATACGTAGGCCGACTTTCTTCGTTACTAGGCCGAGTTCAATGAAAAGCAGGGCAACCATCGTTGTTGCAAACAATTCAAAGAAACCTTCAACCCAAAGGTGAATAATCCAGAAACGCCACGTGTCAACAACCGTATAGTGTGTCTGACTGTCGTAAAAAACTGCCGGGATATAGAAGAACGGGATTGCTGTAGCAGCAATCAGGAACATAATTGTAAGCGCCTTGGTTGATGGCCTCTGAAGGGCAGGCTTGACATTGCGGACTAGCAGGAAGACCCAAATAAACAATCCAGCAATTAGCAAGATCTGCCAAAGCCGTCCGAGTTCCAAGTATTCCCAACCTTGAGAGCCGAGCCAGAAAGACCACGAATCCCAAAGACCGCAAAGTCCACCCCATTCTGTCAGGAGGCTACCGAAAATAACAATGGCGAAAGCGACAAACAACAAATTAGTCAGAAGCTTTTGCCCTGCGACTTCAATACCGCCCAAAACTCTGGATAGAAAGAGACCGCCAGCGACAAATCCTGTTGCAATCCAAAAGATACTGAGCTGTAGATGCCATGTCCTCAATAGCGAACTTGGGAATAACTTACTTAGGTCAAATCCGTAGAAGTTGCCTGGATCAGCGCGGAAGTGTGCTACTCCACCACCTACCAAGGTTTGTGTTAGGAAAAGTAAAGCAACAACGGCAACGAACTTGAGTAAAGATTTTTGGCTGTCAGAGAGATTGCCTGGCGCCGTCCAAGGAGTCAGGGAGTTCAGGCTGTTATGCCATTCCCAAGCAGGATTCCGCCCTGTAATAAACAAGACAAGGCCGATGCCGCCGAGCAAGAAGATCAAACTAACAGCTGACCAAATAAATGCGGAGGTGGTTGGTAGATTTCCCACTAAGGGGTCAAATGGGAAATTGTTGGTATAAGAATAACTTTCTCCGGGTCTTGGTGCTACGCTAGCCCATGCCGCCCACATAAAATACGCAGACAGGTCTTTTAGCTGTTCTGGCGAGGTGATCAGGTTGGCCTTCAGACCTCCGTTGTTGACGGGGTTACTTAAGTATTCCGCCCACAGCGTAGGTTCGTTTAGGAAAGTGATTGTCTGAGCATCATTGAAAACCAGAGTATCCGTTTTGGCGTTATATCGGTTTTGTTTTAGGGCAACTGGAACCAATGCCTCCACTTCATTTTGCTGAGACTCGGTCAGTTGATCAAACAATTTACCGAAGTTGGCTTTAGCGATGATATCGGCCTGATTTTCTCCCATTCTGTGAAGAGTAAGGGCGGGGAAGTCAGGACCAAGGTAAGCGCCATGTCCCCAAACGGTACCGTTATCCATAAGACCGTTTTGAAGGAATATTTCCTGACCTTTACGGATTTCATTCCCTGTGAACAGAACATGTCCCTGGGTGGTGACAACTTGCGCAGGTATCGGCGCCTTATCTTCGTAGGCTTTCCCAGTCACGGTTAATAAAACTGCAAAACCGTAAAAAAGGGTGATGCATAAGAAAAAAATCCACCACTTCGAAAGCGGATTGCCAGGATCTTCATCACGACGGAGAACATCGCCGAAACATTGTGATTTTTCTGGTGGCATACTGACTCCTTGAACCATTTATTTATTGAGTACTTATTCGCTTATCCTCCCTCCAAAGAGCTACCTAGAGGATGATTATTGACCAAATTTGAGCAATAAAAAGATTTACAAAATTTTCAGATGGTTACAAATTTGTCAGTAACTTCAGAAATTTCTCTAGGCGAATAAAGTTGCAATTTTTTTTATTTGCTGACTCACAAAATGGTTTAGAATCGAGCCCTCAATTGGCCCGATGGTGAAATTGGTAGACACAAGGGACTTAAAATCCCTCGGCGCAAGCTGTACCGGTTCAAGTCCGGTTCGGGCCACCA
>CANQMZ010000011.1 GCA_947625105.1 uncultured Parasutterella sp. | reverse complement strand
GTACTGAGCAAAAAGAGTCGCAAAGAGGACGCAAGGGTAAGTTTAAAGAGCCAACTTTCAACAGGGTTGGCTTGTTTCTAAAACTGAAAAATCAGAAATGTTCTGTTTATAAAAACAAAATCATTCCAGCCGTTCCTTATAAATCGGCCAACGAAGTTTACCAATTCTTTAAAATAGAATCACCAAATTCATTACCTCTCAGACTCTCGGGAAACAACAAGTTTGTGGATATAAAAGACCTGTAGAATTAGAGTTTAATCTTTTCACCTGCAACGCTGACAGAGCTTTAATCTGGACTGGCGTGATAACTAAATCGTAAAATGATTTTTCGAACTCCTATAGTGACACAAATAGTCACCTTAAAATGATGTCATTGACCATCATCAGATGTCACGGAATGTCACAGAGGGCTATCCTAAAAATGCATTAAAAACAGCTCGCTTTTGGATTAAAAATAGAACTTTGCCACTGCTTGTCACGTGAACTTGGCGGAGTGGACGGGACTCGAACCCGCGACCCTCGGCGTGACAGGCCGATATTCTAACCAACTGAACTACCACTCCTAATTGTATTGACCTTAACAGTTCGGCTCATACGTTGATGACTGATTCGAAACTTGTTTAAGACATCACAGGGACGGCATTCTACTAGTTTTCTTGGTCATTGTGTCAGAGCTTGGAAAATTATTGGTAAATTTGCTGGAATTACCTGTTTATACGAGAAAAAATTTTTACAAAATTACGAAGTCTGCTACAAAAAGGGGAAAAGAAACATGAAATTTTTTTGTTTAAACGAAAAATAGCATTTTTAACGCTGAATTTGAGTATGACACCTGAATTAATCAAGGCTACTGGAGTTGCATGTGATGCGCTCCGGCCTGTTTTTTGGCGGTTTTATACTTAAGCGTAGAGAAAACGTAATGTTCAGCATGGAAAAGATCAACAACAGGCTAGGATGAAGCTCCCAATCTGCTCCTGATGAGTGTCAAATCAAATGGAATGGTAAGTTTGGTACTTTGTAAAAAATTTGAACAAGTTAGTTAGTCGAATCCTCGTAAATGTAGGATAATCTACCATCTTTAATGTGACTGATTAATGCAGGCTTGATTCTTGCACGAGGAATTCATGTTTCAAACTTTCAGAAATCAAAAACGTATTTGGGCACTGTTGGCTATGGTATTGGTAATTCCGGCCTTTGTTTTCATCGGTATAAACGGGTACAGTCGTTTGAATCCAGATGCGAACGCTATAGCAAAGGTAGACGGAAAGGGTATTCAGCCCGAGGAGTTTGATCAAACCAAGAGGGAATACATCGAAAATATGCGCCGTCAGCAGCAAAGCGGTACGATTGATACCAGTATTTTTGATACCCCCGAGGCTAATGCTGCGATTCTCCAAACGATTGCGACAAAGAGAGCATTGCAGGCGCAACTTAATCATAATTTCATGAATATCGGAGAGGCTGACGCGATTGCTTACATCAAGGCAGCACAGATTTTTCAGAAAGACGGAAAGTTTTCTCCAGAACTCTACGAAAACTATCTGGCGGCAAGAGGCAAAAGCGACCAACAATTCGTTTTTGAGCTAAGAACGGATCTTGCCCGTGAGATGCTTGTCAATTCCGTCTCTCATACGGTCATGATGCCCAAAAAGACCCTCGAGCTCCTCAACAATATCCTCAGGGAAGAGAGGGAGGTCAGGACGATGAGTTTTGATCCCGCAAGCTACATGAAGGACGTCAAGGTTACCGAGCAGGAGATGCAAAAATTCTATGAGGATAACAAGAAGCAATTCCAAGCTCCTGAGACTATTGACATTGAGTATGTGGTAATGTCCCCGAAGACAATGAAAATTACTGCTCAGCCATCCGAGGATGAATTGAAACAGTTCTATGAGCAAAACAAGGCTAAGTACAACGAGACCGAAACTCGTCGGGCTTCCCATATCTTGATTACCCCAAAATTGACTGAAAAGGATGCGGCAAAGGCTGATGAAGAAGCCAAGGCAAAAGCTCAAAAACTTTTTGAAGAAGTGAAAGCACATCCCGAGAAATTCGCTGAGCTTGCGAAATCTAACTCTGAGGATTCCGGCTCTGCGGCCCACGGCGGAGATCTTGACTATTTTGCTAAAGGGCAGATGGTCGAGCCATTTGAAAAGGCAGTTTTTGCCGCTAATAAAGGCGATATCGTCGGTCCGATTAAATCTGAATTTGGATATCACGTCATCCATGTGACTGATATCCACGGAGCGCGTACAAAGAGCTTTGAAGAAGTGAAACCTGAGATCATTGCTCTTTGGCAGAACCAGCAAAGGCAAGGACTTTTTGCTGAAAATGCGGACAACTTTACCAATATGGTCTATGAGCAAAGCGATAGCCTTGCTCCTGTGGTCGAAAAGTTTGGCCTTCAACTTCATAAGCTCGATGGTGTTACTGCCGCAGGCGTTCCTGCCGGTAGTGATGCAGCGGAGTTTATTAACAAACGGGTCATCGAGGATCTTTTCGCTCCAGATAGTTTGCAGGATAAACGAAACACTCAAGCGACCGAAGTGGCATTAAACACTTTGGTTTCTGCTCGGGTTACCAAACACATTGCCGCACATTTGAGAACCTTTGCAGAAGTCAAGGACCAAATTAAGGATTTCCTTGAGCTAAGGCAAGCGAGTGAATTAGCAAAGAAAGCAGGAGAAGAAAAACTCAAGCAGCTCAGGGCAAAAACTGATTTAGCCGGTTTCGGTAAGACATTGACAGTCTCTCGCATGGATCCGAAGGCCCAACCCATTGCACTGGTCCAAGCCGAGATGGAAGTTCCTGCCAAGTCGCTTCCTGCATTTACGGGAGCCCAAGCTGCCGACGGGACCTATTTCATCAGCTACGTTGAAAAAAACATCATGCCCAAGAGTGATGACGAGCAGTATTCCGAACTACGAGCCAGTGCGATCAGAGCGGCTTCCCAGGCTGACGAACTCGCTTACTATGACGCTCTCAAACAGCTCTATCACATGGAAATTTTGAAAAAGGAATTCGACTATCATGGACCCAAAGCTCTCCAGTAGTCATTGAGGTTTAAACTTTTAAGAGAGGCTTCTTTTTGAGCCTCTTTTTTTTCATCTAGGAAAAAAACTTAAGGGAAAACAGAGTAAAGCAGAGGGTAAGCTCTTGTCTAAAATAGCAATGATTTATTATTAAAAGAAGAGCAATGTCAGCGTCTCAGTTGTTAACAAAAACCCTCGGGAAAGGTTTGCTGTACTTGTGTATTCTTTTATGTGCTTCTTTCTCCGCAGCGCAGGATAAGGTCCCAAAGGTGACTGTCGGAGTGGTTCAGGTCGATGATCCCTACTTTTATATTGACTGCTTCGGTCCGACCATAGAATACCTGAGAGATAAGATTAAAGATCTGGAAATCATTACCAAAGAAATATCTGTGGAAACATCCTCTGAGGAGCTAGCAAGTTTAGGATTGGATTTTCTGATATCACCGAGTGGCTTTTTTGCCTCACATTTAACCGAGGTTGGGCTTCGGCAACTTGTGACCCGTAAGCCTGAGAACACCAAAGACCCTTCTTATTCGGTAGGAAGTACCTTTGTTACTCGTAAAGACTTTAACGGGGAGGATATTAAAGCACTTAAAGGGAAAAGAGCTGTTGCTTACGATAAAAATTCATTAGCAGGTTGGTTAAGTGCAGCCGGTGAAATAGTTGAAGCCGGTCATTCCCAGGAAGATTTTTTCTCTTCGGTCGCCTTTACGAACTATTCTTTTCCTTCGCCATTGGCCTACTTAGCTTCAGGCAAGGCTGACGTGGCCATTTTGCCCAATTGTGCCTTTGAAAAATTAACCAAGGACGGCAAATACAGGGATTTGGAATTAAAGGTTGTCAACAAAAAGAAAGATAGCGACTATTGTGCTACCTCAACCCATCTTTATCCTGATGTGGTGTTCTCGTCTTTTCCTAAGGTGACGCCCGAGTTGGTAAAGCTCTTCAGCCTTTCGCTGTTGACCATGCCTAAAACAAATAACCAGCTTGAGTGGAGCATTGCAAACGATTTTAGGGGCGTACATCAACTTTTTAGATCATTGGGTTTTGGGCCTTACGCAAACAAGAGTCTTTCAGTTGGAGAAATCGTTAAACAATTTAAAGAAGAAATCATTATCTTTGTTTGCATTCTGTTGGGATTGATTCTACATACCGTTCGCAGCAATCATTTGGTGTGGAAAAGGACGGCTGAGTTGCGGTTGGCTATTCAGCAAAGAGATGCGGTCGCTTCCGTAGCAAAGGATCGTCTCAAGAGACTAAACCAAATAGAAAAGAGGGGAATGGTTTCACAAATGTCTTCCATTCTCGCCCATGAGCTTAAGCAACCTTTAGCTTCCGTTTTTAATTATTCCAAAGGCGTAGATAGGTACCTATCGCAAAATGGCACAGATAATAAGGTGATTAAAGAGGCTATAGAAGAGATACAAAAGGGGATAAAGAGGGCTGCGGACATTGTTGATAAGGTTAGAAGCTACTCAAAAAGCAACTCGGAAACAAGAGTGACGGTTTGTGATCTGAAAGATATCGCTACAAAAGCGGTTTCTTCTTTTGAAGCCTATGTCTCTTGGAGTCGGAAAGTTAATGAGGTATTTTCTGAGCATTGTTTGGTGGAAGCTGATCCCTTGGAAGTCGAGTTGCTTATCATCAATTTATTGAGAAACGCCGCGGAAGCAACTGAGCAATTGGGCGATAAAGGCATTATTAAGTGTGTTGTCTCTTCCACGGGCGAAAATTGCACTGTGTCTGTTGAAGATAATGGCCCCAAAATATCTTCGGATCAATTACAGAAAATGAAGGCAGCATTGCAGGAAACGGTAAAACCTGAGGGATTAGGTTTGGGGTTGAGCATCGTAATGGGAATAGCTGAAAAATACAGTGGCAGAGTTCATTTTGAACAGCTGCCCAAGAGCGGTCTAAGGGTATCGGTAGTTTTTAAAAAATCGGAATTGTAAAAATGTCACTAAGCACTTCTTTGACTCCACTCGTTCGCATCATCGATGACGATGAGATGGTCTTGAGATCCGAGAGCTTTTTGGCGCGGATGGTTGGTTTTCAGACGGTTGAATACCAATCGGCCAAAGATTTTCTCGACAAAGACGATATGGTCAGGCCTGGTTGCATTGTTTTGGACATACGTATGCCAGGGATGACCGGCATAGAACTGCAAAACGTAATGATAGAAAAGGGCATTGATTTGCCGATCATATTTCTGACAGGCCATGGTGATATTGATATGGCAGTAAGTTCTTTAAAGAAAGGAGCGATGGATTTTTTGGTAAAGCCTGTTGACGATACAAAACTTCAAGCGGCACTTGATAAGGCAGTCCAACGTAATCTTGAAGAAAGAAAAGAAAAAGAAGAAAAGTCGAGAAAAATTTCTGTGTTTAATCAATTAACCGAACGGGAAAAAGTTATCGCACCGCAAATAGCGCAAGGCAAAGCCAACAAGGTCATCGCTATTGATGAAGAGGTTTCGGAAAATGCGATCAAAAAATATCGTTCAAGTATTTTCGAAAAACTGAACGTCAAGAACATAATCGAGTTATCGGACTTTTTGCGGCACATTGGAAAGAGTGGAGAATAGTTTGAAACGCAGGACACTTATCAACTCGGTACTTGCAAGCGGCATAGCCCCAATAGAGCTCTTTAAGGAGGTTTTTTCCCAAGAGGTTGACCGTTGGCATCAGACCTATGATGTGATCATTGTGGGCGCTGGTGGAGCGGGGCTTGCAGCTGCGGCCAAATGTTCGGAAAATAAAGATTTGAAAATCCTCCTACTTGAGAAGCAGTCTTCCATAGGGGGTAGTACCTTGATTAGTGGTGGCTTTCTTGGAGTGGTTGATAGCAAAAGGCAAAAACCTTTGGGTATCGTGGATTCTATTGAAAAGCATTATCACGACATTTATGAGAACGGGGATCGAAAGGGTAATCCGAGGTTAATTGAGACACTGGTTCACAGGGCTCCTGATATGCTCAATTGGCTGGAAGCCGCGGGAATGGAGTTTCAAGACACCATTATCGAAATATATGGATCACACTTTGCGAGGTGCCATATTCCTCTTTCGCCTAACGGTCGTGGATATATATCGACCCTCAGCGAACTTGCGATGAAAAATGGGGTGGAAATTAGATCCAACACCCCCGTTAAGGACCTTATTAAAAATTCGGCAGATCAACTCGTTGGAGTTAGAGTTCTCGATAAAGGTAGCTTAGTTAATATCAGAGCGCTTAAAGGAGTTGTATTAACTTCCGGCGGTTTTGGTTCTAATCCGCAAATGGTAGCAAGTTACGATGAACGCCTTCGCGGATTGCCATCAAACAGTTCTCCGGGATCCACGGGAGAAATTCTAAGTATGGCCTCTGAACGGGTTGGTGCTGCATTGATAGATATGCAGTATATCCAATGTCTTCCGGGGGTTATACCAGGTGGAAAAATCAGAGTCAGGCTCCATAACGATGTCTCTAGATTTGTCTTTGTCGATGAGAATGGAAGAAGGTTTGTGGAGGAAGACGCAAGAAGAGATGTGCTAAGCGATGCGGTACTTAGCCTTCCTAAAAAATCCTGTTATGTTATTGTTGATGATGAAGGGTTCGCGACTTATGACCCTTTGGTCCGAAGAGATGCAATTAGAGGTATTGAAACTGGAGATGCTTTCAAGGCTTATTCATTGGGAGCATTAGCGAAAAAATTATCTCTTCCTGAGAACGAATTTATTAAGTCGATTGAGCAATATAACCAAAAACTTGCCGCCGTACCCAAGAATCGCTACCCCATTAAAAAGGAGCCATTTTGGGCTGCAAAAACGGGGATGTGTATCCATTACACGATGGGAGGCATCGCCATCAACGAAAAAGCGCAATGCCTGGACACTCAAGGTGAAGTCATCCAAGGACTTTATGCTGCAGGGGAATGCACGGGAGGGGTGCATGGCAAAAACAGAATCGGAGCCAATGGCATCTGCGATGCGCTCACTTTCGGAATGATTGCTGGAGAGGAGCTCTTAGCATAAAAAAAGAATAATGTCAATACACCATGAGGTATATTGGCGCATTGTGATGTTCGGTAGCATTGTCGGCGTTTCTAATCAAACTCTCAAGGAGACGACAATGCCTAGTATTTCAAGACGCGGTTTCCTCGGCGGAACAGCTGCTGCGACACTTTCTACATTCGCTTTATCCAGCGCCGTATTTGCCAAGGAAAGCGACATCAAGTGGGATGAGACCTACAACGTTGTCGTGATCGGTGCCGGTGGCGCCGGTTTAGCCGCTGCCGTAACAGCCAAAGAAGCAGGTGCTAAAAAAGTTGTAGTGATCGAAAAAATGGCTTTCCCCGGTGGTAACACAATCAGAGCCGGTGGTGGTATCAATGCTGCCATCAAAGCCGACTACGAAAAAGCCGGCATCACTGACTCCCCAGAATTGCACGCCAAACAGACATTGGCAGCCGGCGACGGTCGAGGAGACCCCAAGCTGGTTAACCAGCTGACCGCTAAAGCGCCCGAAAGCGTCCAATGGTTAAAGGATCATGGCGTTAAATTCCAGGACAACATTTATCAGATTTATGGTGGTCTGTACAAACGTGCTCGTAATCCGATCGGACCAAGAGGTGGCGCCTATATCAAGGCCTTGGTTGAAAACTGCAAAAAGCTTGACATTCCAATCATGCTCAACACCCAAGTGTTGGAAGTCGTCCGTGAAAAACAGCTTTCCGGCAAAGTCCTAGGCGTAAAAGTAAAACAAAAAGACGGCAAGGTTTTGTACATCAGAGCCACTAACGCCGTGGTTGCCGCCGGTGGTGGTTTTGCTGCGAGCGACAGACTCTCTGCTTTGCATGACCCACGTATGGAAAAACTCGGCACAACTAACCATCCGGGTGCCACAGGAGATTTGTTGATTGACCTGATCGATATCGGTGCGGATACTCGCGGCTTGGATTACATCCAGTGCATCCCGGGCAATGTCAAGGGTGAAACACATGCTCCAAACCTCTTCACACACGTTGACAGATTTATTTTTGTCAATCTTGACGGTAAGCGTTTCATCAATGAAGATGCCCGTCGTGACGTGTTAAGGGACGCCATGCTCGATCAGCCAGAAGCCATCGCTTGGACTATTGTTGATGCGGACGGTTTTGAAGAGCAGAAGAACTCCAAGGGACCAGAAAATGAAGCTGCTAGAAAGGCCGGTACCTTGTATATTGGCGACAGCATAGAAGATCTTGCCAAGAAGACAAATATTCCTGTTGAAGAACTTAAAAAGAGCTTTGAGCAATACAACACAGCTGTTGATACAAAGAAAGACCCGATGGGAAGAGCTCCAACCGTTTTAGTCAACAAGCTCGCCAAGGCTCCTTTCTATGCAGGCCGCGTAACAATGCAACGTCACCATACGATGGGTGGTGTGGTGATCAATGAAAAAGCTCAGGTCATTGACCGTCACGGAAATGTTATCCCCGGACTTTATGCTGCTGGCGAAGTCACTGGCGGTATCCATGGAACCAACCGTGTCGGTGGTAACGCCATGGCCGATATTTTCACCTATGGTCGCATTGCGGGTGAAAACGCCGCTAAGAACCCCATCTAATAGGCAAATGGTCGAAGTTTCAGGTCAGGGGAGTTCTCTGATCTAAGCTAAATAAAAACCGGCTGGATATCCAGCCGGTTTTCTGCGTATAAAGTTCTAATTAGCCAACGTGTTTGAGAACGAGTTTCTCGAGAACATCAACGCCATTTCTCAAGGATTCGGCATTCATAGTCATGGTCGGATCGTGCAAACCCGGGGTAACACCGGTTCCGACACCGATGTAGGCGGTACGGATTCCTGGTTTTTTCTGAACGAAGTAGTGGAAATCTTCTCCACCGCCACCGCATTCTTTGGAGAGTTTTTCTTCACCAAGCACTTCTTTGATGGTTTGACGAGCTTCTTCGACAAGCTCTTCATCGTAGACAGCAGCTGGAATGACTCCACCAGGGAACTTGATTTCGCACTCGACATCAACGGCGGCACAGGCACCTTCAATCGCTTTCTTTGCTTTATCTAAAAGCTCTTTCATGGTGTCATTGTCTTGGGCTCTGATATCGAGGACCAGACGGCCCTTGTCGGCAATGATGTTGGAAGCCGGCGAGACGCAATCTATGGTGGTTACCTTGCAGGACCATGCCTTAGCGGGATTAACCCAAATAGAGTTGACTGCAACGGTTGCAAGAGCGGCGGCTTCAACGACGCTATGTCCAAGATGTGGACGTGAGCCGTGAGCTGTTTTGCCCTTGAGTTCGACGATGCAGAATGTGCTTGAAGTGTGGCGAACGGCAGGGCATACGGTACCGTCAGGAATATCTTGGATTGGGCGCACATGCGCACCAAAGGCGATATCCACGTCATCCAAAACTCCGTCTTCAATGCTCTTGACGGCGCCAAGCAAGGTTTCTTCAGCAGGTTGGAAGAAGAGTTTTACTTTACCTTTCTTAACTTTGCCAATCAGACGAGAGGCTGTGGCCAAGCCCATCGCCATGTGGGAATCGTGTCCGCAGGCGTGGATGGCGACGTCTTTTCCATCTACTTTGAAGGGAAGGGCGTCCATATCAGCACGAAGCATGACTGTAGGACCAGGTTCTGTACCTTCAATGTAGGCGACAACACCGGTTCCGCCAATCCCACGAATGGGCTTTAGCCCAAGCTCTTCGAGTTTTTTTGCAACATAGTCGCTCGTTTTGTTTTCATGGAAACCGAGCTCCGGAATTTTGTGTAAATCAGTGCGCAACTCTACAACATCGAGTTCTTTAGACATATGGACTTCCTTGGTAAGAATATATATAACTCTCTGATTATAGTTTCTTTGGTTCGGTGTGGTTGGTTTTCTTTCTATAGGCTCCGCTCATCATCTCGAATTTAAAGAAACGACATTCAAGTGGACCGTTGAAAAATTCAATCTTTCTAGATTCAGAAAGCCTCATTTGCCTTGGCAATTGCCGATCGCTGCTGAGCATCCACACCGTCCACCCTGAAAAGTTCTGTTTCAGGTTGTCGGCAACGTCTTTCATCATCGAGGCAACCGATGCGGACTTCGGATTGGATTGCTCACCATATGGCGGGTTGGTCACGATAAGACCAGCGGTAGTACTTGTCGGTGAGGTTTTTCTTGCGTCTGAGGCAAAAAAGCGGATTTTCCCCTCGGCGAGCCATCTATTGAGGCCGGCAAGGGCGGCATTTTTTTGAGCTCTTTCCACGATAAGAGTGGAAATATCACTTCCGCAAAGTTCAACCGGAGTATCCCAACTAACGCCCATTCTTGCTTCTTTTTTGAGCGTTTGCCATGCAGTCGAATCAAAGCCGATGAGTTTTTCAAAACCGAATCTTCTGTTGATTCCGGGGGCAATACGAGCTGCGATCGTGGCAGCCTCAATTACAATTGTTCCCGAGCCACAGAACGGATCAAGAAGGGGGAGCGAAGGGGTCCATCCGGCTAACCCCAAAAGCCCGGCGGCGAGATTTTCTTTGAGAGGGGCTTCTCCCTTCGCTTCTCTCCATCCCCTTTTGAACAAAGATTCTCCGGAGGTATCAAGGTAAAGAATGCATCGGTCTTTACTGAGATGCACAAAAATCTGGACATCCGGATTGGCTTTTTCAACTGAAGGTCTTTCGCCGGAAATATCTCTGAAACGGTCGCAAATGGCGTCCTTGACCCTTAATGCAGCAAAATCCAAGCTGGTGAGTGAGGAATGCGTTGCAGTCAACGAGATTTTAAATGTGTTATGGAATTTGAAATATTTTTCCCATGCTACAGAACGAGCGGCAAGGTAAACATCCTGTTCGGTTCGATAGGGCTTTTCGTCAATCTTCAGAAGGATCCTTGAAGCGTATCGTGTCCAAAGGTTTACTTTCATCATTTGTTGCATGGTTGCACCGAACCAGCAACCGCCTTTTTCTAAACGGAATTTCTCAACTCCAAGTGTCTGTAGCTCCTTGCCAAAAAGTTCTTCCAATGACAAAGGTACCACTGCATAGAATGGTTTTAAATTGGGATCCATAGTGCTCTCTAAAAATTTTAATGACGGAGTTCTCCGTGTCCATAAACAATGTATTTTTGGCTGGTAAGTCCTTCAAGACCAACAGGACCTCTTGCGTGTAGTTTATCCGTGGATATGCCGATTTCAGCACCCAGACCATATTCAAAACCATCGGCAAACCGAGTTGAAGTATTGATCATCACCGACGAAGAATCGACTTCTTTTAAGAAGCGCTCAGAATTTTTAAGATCATTGGTAATAATCGCGTCCGTATGATGGGAGCCATAATGATTGATGTGTCCAATGGCTTCATCAAGACCGGAAAGGATTTTGATGGAAAGAATAGGGGCATTGTATTCGGCGTACCAGTCGCTTTCATCGGCTAATTTACTTTCAATGCCAAATCGGTTAAGCAGTTCCAAAGCCAAGGGATCGGATCTTAGTTCAACACCTTTTTTGGCGAGGATGGCGGCATAGCGAGGAAGAAATTGTTCCGCAACTGCTTGATGCACAAGCAATGTTTCCATGGCGTTGCAAGGAGAATATCTTTGAGTTTTGGCATTGTCACAGACAGAGATGGCCAATTCGATATCGGCTGAAGCATCTACAAAAGTGTGGCAAACTCCTTCCAAGTGTTTAATCATGGGCACAGTCGCTTCTTTCATCAGGCGGCTGATGAGACCCTTGCCACCTCTCGGAACCAACACATCGACATACTGTTTACATGTAATAAGTGCCCCGACGAGCTCCCTATCAGGATTGACAATTACCTGAACCGTATCGGCTGGCAAACCATGAGCGGTTAAAGATTCCGCAATCAAAGCCGATAGCAAAGCGTTAGTGTCTCTGGCGTCTGAGCCCCCACGTAAAATAGCGGCGTTCCCGCTTTTAATACAAAGTGCGGCGGCATCAATAGTGACGTTAGGACGGGATTCAAAAATGATCGCCACCACACCAAGGGGAACTCTCATTTGACCTACAACGATACCGCTAGGCTGCGGTCGAAGGTTGCTGATCTCCCCAACGGGATCTTTGAGGGAGGCGATTTGCTTTAACCCGTTGATCATTTGGGTGAGAATTTTTTCTGTGATGGTCAGTCGGTCAATGAAAGCTTGTGATAATCCCTCCGAAGAGGCGCGGCTTACATCAGAAAGATTGACTTTAAAGATTTCTTCTTTGCGATCGTTAAGCAAATTGGCTAGAGTAATCAAAACTGCGTTTTTCTTCTCTGTAGAGGCTTGAGAGATAACTCTTGAGGCCTTTTTTGCCCGTTGACCATACTCTTCTATCACAGTTTCTGTATTTTCTTTTCCCATTATTTTTTCCTTTCCACTGACAGAAGTAGACACGCGGCTTTGAGTTCTTGCCAAGGGTCTCCATCGCTGTCTTTAACCCAAAGTCCTTTGGTGAGTCTCTCTACGTTTGCAAGGCGTTTCAATACAGTCTGCAGAACACGCAGGGAGTGTACTTTTGAAGCTCGTTTCAGATCTTCCATGTGTGGACCGTAGCCTTTTACGAATTCTCCAGATTTCAGCTTTATCAACTGCTCAATATCCGAAGTCAAAATCCATAAAAAATAAGGGATTTGGACGTTTTCGGCTCTGAGTGAATCGAGAATCTTGGAGACACGGGCGGCTTCCCCTCTTAAGACCGCATTTTGCAGGGCTTCTTGATCGTATCTTGAAACATCGCTAACGGCATCGATAAGATAAGCTGCGTCAATTTGTTTTGTTTTATCGTTACATAAAAGAGCTATTTTCTCGATTTCTTGAGCACATGCTAAGAGGTTACCTTCGGTTTTTTCTGCTAGGAGCTTTGCAGCATCAGCGCTAATCTCTATGTCGTGAAGTTCTTTTGCTCTGTCAACGATCCATCTAGGCATGAACTGACGGTCTACTGGTTGGGCTTCGAGAAATTGAGCTCTGTTTTTTAAATTGACGAACCAATCTTTTTTAGCGTCTTTCCAGTCATAGCTGAGTAGAGAGATCACCACCATCCGAGAGTTATCGAAATTTTCCGTCAGAAACTTCATGGCTGCTGCCCCCTTGGTACCGATAGTGGCACGGGGCAACGTAATTTCTATTAGCGTTTTTTCTCCGAAAAGCGACATGGCACTGCAAGCGTCGTAAAGTGGAGCGTAATCAGAATTACCATCAAAAACAAAGGATTTCCTGTCTGTAAAGCCTTGTTTCCTAGCGGCGGCACGGATTGCATCCTGCGCCTCAAGAATAAGCAAAGGTTCACTGCCAGCTAAAAACCAAAGCGCAGGTAGATCGTTCCCTTTAAAACGTTTTAAACGGGCGATGATGGAGTTACTCGAGATCATTTCGGCGTTTTTCGACCACTTCAGGGGAGATATGAGCTAGACGGGTCACCATTTGGCGGATACAGTTTTGCTCCATTTCTTCAAAAAGCAATCTCATTTGGCTACCCATGCCGTTATAGTCACTCTCATCCCAGTAAAGTTCTCGGGTGCTCGTGACCGTGGTTGTTGGTAAAAGTTCGGTTCCGCTTTGTAAAACTACGCGGAAAGTATTGTCCAACCGCAAGCTGTAGACCCTGGCACGTCCTTCGCTATTGTATGCAATGATTGTGTTGTAACGTCTTTGTCCAAGGAATTCGAAAGTTGCTTCAGCCTCTTTAGGATCATTGACCACTTTGACGTTGGTGAGGGCTTCAATGTTTCTTCTAAGCGTTGCGCCCATGGCAGAGTTTTCTCCCAAGTCGATGTACAAAGTGTCTATTGGGATTTGGGCTCTGCCACGAAGGTGCCAGCCGCAGCCGGAAAGACACAGCAGACCACATGCCAGTAAGAGCCTGCGACTCATCTTCATGTTTTGTACGGTTAACTTGGAAGTCTTCATCACAACTCTCTGTTAAAGCCCGCCCTTGATCCTTGAAGTGCCCAAAGGCGGGAGAAAAAACCAATTAAACGACGATATTAACGAGTTTATTGGGAACGACAATGATTTTCTTCGGAGTTTTCCCACCCATGAATCGAATGGCATCAGCGTTAGCTAATGCAGTCTCCTCGATAAGTGCCTTGTCGCTACCGGCGGGAACGGTAAATTCTCCTCTGAGTTTCCCGTTGATTTGGATGACATATTTCACCTCATCGGCAACCAAAGCTTGGGGATCCACTTCAGGCCAGGGAGCATCTACAAGGGAAGTGCCGTACACCTCTTCATAGCCTAGATCTTCAAAGAGCTGAGAGGTAATGTGCGGCGCGATCGGGTATAAGACCCTAATCAGAATCGACAAACCTTCAAAAATCACCGCCCTGGTTCCGACCGAATCTTTATGCTTCAACGACTCAAGAGCGTTTAGCATCTTCATAACCGCGGAGACAACAGTGTTGTACTGCATGCGGTCAAGATCGAACTGGGCCTGTTTGAGTGCGTTATGAATTTCTCTTCTTACCGCCTTTTCTTCGTGGTTAAGGGTAACGGTCCCGATTTCCACGCGCTCTTTAGCAATAGACTGATTGACGAAGCCGAAATTCCACAATCTTCTCATGAAGCGGAAAGTGCCCTCAGCTCCGGCGTTAGACCAAGCTGCGCTCTGATCGGGAGGTCCCGCAAACATTACAAAAGCTCGGGCGGTATCTGCTCCGTATTTACCAATAATGACGGAGGGCTCAACGACATTGTTTTTCGATTTGGACATCTTTTCAATACCGCCACTGATGACTGGAAGACCGTCTTCTTTTGCCGTGATTTTCACGGGGCGACCTTTGGGATCGTATTCAATGTCAAGCTCACTCGGATAGAACCAACGCTTTCCACCGTCTGGAAGTTCACGATAGAAGCACTCGGCGGTTAACATACCCTGAGTAAACAGTCTTGTGAAAGGTTCATCAAATTTGACCAAACCAAGATCCCTCATCACTTTGGTCCAAAACCGCGCGTAGAGCAGGTGCAGTACGGCATGTTCAATACCGCCAATGTATTGATCCATCGGCATCCAATAGTCATTTCTTTCATCGACCATGCCTGTTTCGCAATCCGGCGAGCAGTACCTCATGTAATACCAACTAGAGTCAACGAATGTGTCCATCGTATCCGTTTCGCGACGGGCGTCAGCTCCGCATTTCGGGCACTTGCATTTGAGGAATTCCTCGCATTTGTTCAATGGATTACCAGACCCGTCAGGAATCAGGTTCTCCGGCAGGATGACCGGCAGATCCTTTTCGGGGACAGGGACCGGTCCACAGTGTGGGCAATGGATAATTGGAATCGGTGTGCCCCAATAACGCTGACGAGAGATACCCCAGTCACGCAGCCTGTATTGAACCTGAAGTTCACCTAGGCCTTTAGCCTTAAGATCATCGGCGATTGCCTGGCGGGCAGTCTCAAAATTCATCCCATCGTATTTGCCGGAGTTGACACAGAAGACATCTTCCTTGTCGGCATACCATTCGTGCCAGACTTTGTCATCGAAAGTATGATCTTTTTTGCCGATAACCTGCTTGATTGGAAGACCGAACTTCAATGCAAAAGCGAAATCACGTTCATCGTGGGCCGGAACACCCATGACGGCACCCTCTCCATAGCTCATCAACACGTAATTTCCGACCCAGACTTCGACATCTTCACCAGTCAGGGGATGCTTAACAAAGAAGCCGGTTCTGACGCCTTTCTTTTCCATCGTAGCCATGTCGGCTTCGCTTACAGAGCCCCTCTTGCACTCTTCAACAAAAGCGGCCACTTCAGAGTTGTCTTTTGCTAAACGTATGGCAAGGGGATGTTCGGCAGCTACCGCGACGAAAGTTACACCCATGATCGTATCCGGTCTTGTCGTGTAAACACGCAGCAAGTTATCCTTGCCGTCGATCGTGTAAGGGAATGCGAGGTTGACACCGTATGACTTACCAATCCAATGCTCTTGCATTCGACGAACTTGTTCCGGCCATCCCTGTAACAATTTCAGATCTTCAAGTAGCTCTTCTGCATACTGCGTGATGCCAAGGTAGTAACCGGGGATTTCACGCTTTTCGACTACGGCACCACTTCTCCAACCTTTGCCGTCAATCACCTGTTCGTTGGCAAGAACCGTGTGGTCAACCGGATCCCAATTGACTACCTGGGTCTTGCGATAGGCGATGCCTTTTTCAAGCATCTTGAGAAACATCCATTGGTTCCAACGGTAATACTCCGGTTTGCATGTAGTTACCTCACGCGACCAGTCAAAAGCCAACCCCAAGGGTTCCATTTGGCTCTTCATGTCAGCAATGTTGCTGTAGGTCCATTTAGCCGGAGCAATCTTTTTAGCGATGGCAGCATTTTCCGCCGGTAAGCCAAAGGAGTCCCACCCCATGGGAGTCATTACATTCATGCCTCTCATCCGCAGGTAACGGTACATCACGTCATTTAATGTGTAGTTGCGAACATGCCCCATGTGAAGCTTGCCGCTCGGGTAAGGAAGCATAGAGACAAGATAGAACTTGGGTTTTTCGTGACCCTTTGCGTCAAGAGCGTGTTCTACGGCGCGATAAACTTGGCGCGCACGCCAATGTGACTGTTGGACGGATTCAACCTCCGCCGGATCGTAATTTTCTCGCATGGATAGTCTTTATTCTTGTAAGTGTTGAAAACGGAAACCCATATTCTAAGCCTGAGCCCATAAAAATAGCCGTTTCAGGATTTTAAAAATGAGATTTTTTGCGGATTTTTCCAGATACAGAAACCCGTAGGGAATTTTTACAATTAATTGTGCTCATCAATAAAAACCGCCTATTAAATTGCCGACAGAAATAGAGGAAGTGGCTAGGGCGATTCTCTGCGTCAACTCAAGGGTTCTCTTTGCTAAACTCAAGCCCAAAAAGTTTTAGGCAGCTATATGAGTGATGATTTTTTGAATTTACTAAATCCCGAACAGAGGAAGGCAGTTACTTTACCGGAGGAATCTGCGCTGATTTTAGCCGGTGCTGGCTCGGGAAAAACAAGGGTATTAACGAGCAGAATTAATTTCTTGCTTACTGAAGGGATATGTCATCCATCCGAAATTCTGGCGGTGACTTTTACAAACAAAGCCGCGCGAGAAATGCTTGACAGAGTTGGCAGACAATTGCCAATAAAGGTTTCAAGAATGTGGGTGGGAACTTTCCACGGTTTATGCAATCGTATGCTCAGAGCTCAATATAAGGCTGCCGGGCTCCCTCAGTCGTTTACTATTTTGGATCAGTCTGATCAGCTTTCCATGATTAAGCGTGTCATGAAAGCCCATGATTTTTCTACGGAAATCAATAAACCATCGGAAGTTCAGTCCTACATAAATGGTTGCAAAGAGGAAGGGTTACGGGCTACCGATGTACACGAAAAAAGGCCTAGATTCATTGACAAGCTCAGTATTTACGAGCGTTATGAGGATACCTTGGCTAAGGAGGGAGCCTGTGACTTTGCCGAGCTTCTTTTGAGAAGTTATGAGTTACTCAAAAATCATCCTGACATTAGAAAGCATTACCAGGACCAGTTCAGATTTATTTTGATTGATGAGTTTCAAGACACGAATAAGCTTCAGTATAAGTGGATCAAACTTATTTCCGGTATTGAGGATGGCAGGGCGATAAATACTGTTTTTGCTGTTGGGGATGACGATCAATCCATCTACTCTTTTAGAGGGGCTAATTTGGACAATATGCGTCAATTCCTACATGATTTCAAGGTAGCCGATCCAATTAGATTGGAGCAAAATTACCGTAGTACCGGAAATATTCTGAAAGCGGCCAATGAGTTGATTGCAAGAAATCCAAGTCGCTTGGGAAAAAATCTCTGGACCAACAGTGGAGAAGGAGAAAAAATCCGAGTTTTTGAAGCAGAAAACGATTTGGAAGAGGCAAGATTTGTCGTTGAAGCGATTACGCAGTACAGATCTGAGGGGATCAAATATAAAGACATGGCAGTCCTTTACAGATCAAATGCCCAAAGTCGGGTTCTTGAATCCGCCCTGAACAACAATGGTATTCCTTATCTAGTCTACGGCGGTTTTAGGTTCTACGACCGTCAAGAAATTAAGAACGCTCTTGCCTACCTAAGGCTGGCAGAAAATACTTCGGACGATGCGGCATTTTTGCGAGTAATCAATGTTCCTACTAGAGGCATTGGGCAGACAACCGTTGAGAAGATCATTGATGAGGCTGAGGTAAAAGGGTGTTCTTGTTTTGAAGTCGCACGTTCATTTCAAGGTAGAGCGGCTAAGGCGATAGCATCTTTTGTCTCATTGATTGAAGAGATCAGGGCTAAGAAAGACCAAATGCCATTAGGTGATTTGGTTTCATATGCTGTCGCAAAAAGCGGACTAATCAGCATGTATGAAACAGATCCCAATGGCCAGGACCGCATAGAAAACTTCAGGGAATTGACCAGTGCTGCGGAAAGTTTCGTTGTAATCGAGCACGTGGATGAGGAAACCGAAGAGACCGAACTCAAACCGCTGGCATTGTTTTTAGCCAATGCGACCTTGGAATCTGGGGAGAGCCAATCGAAGCTTGGTGAAGATGCGGTGCAATTGATGACCGTGCATTCTGCTAAGGGTCTGGAATTTGAGATTGTCTTTATCACTGGACTCGAAGAAGGGTTGTTTCCTCACAATAATTCGATTTTTAGCCCCGAGAGTATAGAAGAGGAAAGGCGTCTGATGTATGTGGCGATCACAAGGGCCAAGAAGAGACTTTATATGACTATGGCCCATCGAAGGTTGCTTAATGGAAGGGAAGACTTCCACATCCCTAGTTCATATCTATCTGAGATACCCGCCGAACTACTTAAATATTTAAGTCCCCAGTCCAGAAGATCAACGGAAGTTGATTCTTCCAATGAAGGGGATGATTTTGGCGAAAGCATATGGAATAGAGGTCGAAGGATGGAAAATTGGACTAGGCAGATTTTTGAACGACCGAAACCAACAACTTTTGGGATGAGAAGTCGTGTAAAAAGCAACAGTCCATACGCACCAGGAACAAAGATTCTTCATGAAAAATTTGGAGAGGGTGTGATTTACAATCTGACCGGAGAAGGGGAGAGTCAATTAATAGATGTCATGTTTTCTAAATATGGTAAAAAACAAATGCTATTATCTATAGCAAAGAATAAAATAAAGATAGTGTAGATTTTAATTAGTATAGTGTTATAGATTTAAGCCAGTGTATATACTGGCTTATTTTTTTATTATCATTTATAACAACAGTATGTTCATTCCTGTTACACACTTTTAATTATTAAATTATTACATGAAATAATTTTCAGTAACAAATTATTTATATCTATGAAAAATAAATATATTTTTCTAGGTTAATTTGTGCAAAAATGAAAGATAGATATAACATTCCTGCACTTTTTTATATCTAAAATATAATTTGAATTAATATAAAAATATAACATATTGATTTTATTTGATATAAATTTATAATACAATATAAAGTAATGATTAAAAGATCTAATAAATAAAAGAGTTTATATGAAATTAGAAGAGAAAAACATCTAAAAATTTAACGTGTGTATAAATAAAAAATTATTATAAAAAATTTAAATAAATTACATAGATATACTATAAATAAAAATAAATAAAATTACTAATTTTATATTTAAATTTATAGAAATAAAAAATAAAAATTAGTTGATAATAATATTAAATTTATTTTAAAAATAAAATTAATTATCTGTTTCTATAGTTCATTATAAATTATGTTTTTTATTATAATTATTATAATATTTAAAAATTTATGATATTTATGTTTTTTTTAGGAGAATATGACATTGTGATTTATTTAAAATCTAGTTTATGGATTATGTCTAAAAATACTTACTAAATTAAATATTTTTAAATTTAAATAAATTCGACCTTTATGTTTTGACAGAATAGATTATTTCATCCATGCCATTTAAATCGTCTTTATTGTTATCTCTTTGTAAATTTATCAACTAATCAAATAGATATCCGTAATCGATTATTTTGACTTTTTCCTCTTTCGTTTTTTATTTTTATATTTCTAGAATTCCTCATTTATTTACGCTTAATATTCGATTTTTATTAGCTTTCGTAATAGATTTGATAACTTTTTCTGTCTTAGTAAAACCGATAATTTCAGTTTTAACCAAATTAAATTTTTTCCCGTTATGATTGCACCAAATTTCAGTTGAGGCCTCCTATGACCCACATTAATCAAAAGCATAAATGTGCAAAGTTCACTGTCAACCAGCAACTGCTTTCACAGTGCTATCATCGTCGTAGATGTCTTTTCATGCTCACGCATTTGAAACCTCAAAAGCCTTTTAGACCTGGGGATTCACTGCCCTTTTTTCCTTTTCTCATAAAGAGAAATTTGAGAGTTAATTAAAAAAACGCCCGGACGCTAAGCCGGGCGATTCGCTTTACTAAGGTTGCAAGTTATTGCTTTGATAAAGCTTCAAGTCTTGCATAGGTCATCTTTACGAATAGGGTAGCTGCAAGAGGAATGACTTCATCATTGAAGTCAAACTTTGGGTTGTGCAGGCCTATCTCGTGTTGCTCATCACGAATACCGACTCTGAGCATTGTGCCAGGGATTTTTTCTAGATAGCAACTAAAATCTTCGCTACTCATGAAAGGATCCATCGCAGCCACGACATTTTCCTTACCGACTAAATCCTCAGCCACTTTGATTGCTGCCAGAGTCGTCCCTTCGCTATTGATTACCGCTGAAATCAATCTTTGGTACCAAATATCCAACTTAACTCCATGCGCCTGAGCAATGCCTTCAGCCATGCGGCGCATATTGCTTTCAACCAAGTCACGATTCTTGGGAAGAAATGTTCTTACCGTGCCGCCTAAGGAAGCAGTCGGCGGGACGATATTGTAAGCATTGGGTTTTCCAGCATTGATGGAGCAAACGGATAAAACTGCTGACTCTAAAGGATTAACCTTGCGAGATACGATAGTTTGGAATGCCTGGTACATCTCGGTGACTGCCGGTATTGGATCAATCCCAAGGTGAGGGCGTCCACCATGAGTACCTAATCCTGTTACTGTGATCAGGAATGAATCAGAGGCAGCCTGCATTGGGCCAACCTTAAAGCCAAAATGTCCTTTAGGCAAGAAGGGTTCGTCATGTGCACCGTAAATTTCTTTGACATCATATTTTTCAAGGATACCGGCTTTGACGATGGCTGCAGCACCCTCGGCGGTTTCTTCAGCCGCTTGGAATATGCCTAGGACTCGACCATTGAAATCACTGTGTTTGGCTAAGTAAGTAATGGCACCCAAAAGCCATGTTTGGTGACCGTCATGTCCGCAGGCATGCGCAAATCCTGCTTTCTTGCTTTTCCATTCGTTAGTGGTCATGTCATCCATGCCAAGGGCGTCAATATCAGCTCTAAGAGCAATGGTCTTACCAGGTTTTTTACCGTTAATTAAAACAAACACACAGCCAGGTACTGAAGACGTGTCAATATTTTCTGTGATTCCTTGTTCCTTGAGAAATCCCGTGATTTTTTCCACTGTTCTTGTGGTGTTGAAAGCTGTTTCGGGATACTCATGAATGTCGTGGCGATGGGCCTTGAGCCTATCATAAAGAGCAACGATTTCGGGCAGGCAGCGCTCGACTGAAACTGGAGTGGTCATTTATCTCTCCTTTTGAAGTATGTATCGATAGCAGGTATACATGAAAAAAAGAGAAGAAAAGGTCTTTCTTCCCTTTGTGATAAAAGCTTATCAACCTTCAGTGGGCTTATATTCAAGTCCAGAAACTTCTTCACTATCAGCTTCTTTATCCTTTTCCGTTTGATCTGGAAGAGAAATCTTGAAGTCCTCTGCGGTTTTGCCTTCCAACTCGGCTTCTTGCAACCAAACAGGTTTGCGACCACGACCAGCCCAAGTTTGTCCGTTAGGTCCCATGTATTTAGGTGTTGCAGCTCCTTTTTTCATTAGCTTTTTGAGACCAAGTTCTGCTGGAAGCAGTTTGTATTTCTTGATGAGCTCACGACAGGTAGTTAACGCCTTAAGTCTAGCGTCACGATAAACTTCTTCTATTTTTTTATTCAGATTCTCTCGTTCCTGAACTAATTTATCGAGTTCGTCCATAATGATTTCTCAGTAGTGATTTGTTAAGTTTTGTTGGATATTAACATGAAAATTTTATAGAAAAACAGAAAATAGATTTGTTTTAATTTTTTGTTCATATTTATTTTAATAACTATAGAGATTTTAGTTTTTAGTAAAAATATAGGTTCTAATTGGCTTAGTGCCGTATGGGCAATATTTTAATTCACTTCTTTTGGGAATAATAGAAACAAAAATTTTTACTTATAAAAAATACTGAATATTTAGATTTCTGAATGCAAAATTTCTACAAAGTAACCGTTTTAAGGAAAAAACACGAGATTAACTTCTAGTTTTTGTTATTCTCTATTAATAAGTCTTAATTGAACTCGAAAACCAAGCGGAGGGATTATCTTGAAAAAAAGGATTTTGTTGGTTGATACCTTCAATTTTATTTTTAGGGCCTACCATGCATTGCCTCCGCTTACAACCAGCGGAGGGATTCCTACTGGCGCCGTTCGTGGCTTTTTAGCCATGTTGCGATCACTGATGAACGATGTTCCCACAGATTATTTTGCCTGTGTTGCTGATGCTCCAGGTCCAACTTTTAGAAATGAGCTATACCCGGAGTACAAAGCTAACCGGCCGGAAACTCCTCCGGACTTGAAGGAACAAATTCCCCTTACCTTTGAAGGCATAAAGAAAATGGGAATCCCCCTTATCATTGTTCCTGGAATTGAGGCAGATGATACGATCGGAACCATTACTAAAATGGCGGAAACTCAGGGCATTGAAGTCATCATTGCCACGGGGGACAAGGATTTTGCACAATTGGTTGATGACAATACACGAATTATCAATACGATGGGCATTGAAAACACATGGTTAGATGCCCAAGGGGTTTTAACCAAATTTGGTGTGCCACCTAACCGCATCATTGATTATTTGGCTCTTATGGGAGACAAAATCGACAATGTCCCGGGGGTACCTAAATGTGGAGCCGTTACTGCCGCAAAGTGGATCAAGGAGTATGGCTCTCTAGATGACTTAATGACTAAAGCAGGAGAGGTAAAAGGAAAAATCGGTGAGAATCTGAGGGCTTCTCTTGATTTTTTACCGATTGCCAGGAAGTTAGTTACTATAAAGACTGATGCGGATATTCACGCGGAACTTTCGTCAATCGAGGCCTTGCGTCTGAAACCGGTCGACAAGAAAGAGCTTTTTGATTATTACCAAAGGTTGGAGTTTCGCCGCTGGGCTAAAGAGTTGTCTGGAGAAAGTGAAATATCAAAAGTTAAACCTGAAGATAAAAAAGAGGCCTTGCAAAATAAAGAGAACCTTACCGGGGCGACATTGGATTTGTTTGCTCAAGAAAGTGTTGTTGAAGGTCCAGAAGAGCTTCCATTGGAAATTGTCAGAAACCCTCAAGAGGCACAAAAAGCCATTGAAGAGATTAAAGCATCACCGAATTTTTCTTTTTTCCTGTTAACCCAAGGCAAGGGTCAGCAGGAAATTTTGCCTCTAGGGCTTGCCATTTCCTTGGATAAGAAGAATATTTATGTTCCGGTGGGCACTTTTGAGTTACTGTCGCCTGAAGGACTTTCAAGCCATGAATTTACGGAGCTCTTTGGTCCTTTACTTCAAGATAAAAGCATTAAAAAACAAACCTATGATCTAAAGACTTGTCAGCACGCATTGGCCAACGCTGGCCTTAAGGTTGAGGCTGTTGAAGACGATGTGATGCTGCAAAGCTATGTGATTGGAGCTCATAAGTCTCATGTAATTGAGAAACTTGCGTATAACTGGTTACAGAAAGAGATTGCATCCGAAGAGGATTTATTGGGCAAAGGCATGGGAAAAAGAGAGATAAGTCAGGTGCCTGTTCAGGAATTAGCTACCTTTGCCTCTGCGCGGGCTGATGTGATTAAAAGGTTATCAAAGCTTTTTAAGGCCACCCTTGAAGGCAACGAGAAACTTAATTTCATCTATCAAACCATCGAGATGCCGTTATCAACCGTGCTTTTTAAGATGGAGCAAAACGGTGTCTTGATTGACTCGGAGCTTTTGGCCAAGCAGACTCTTGAATTGACTGCAAAAGCAGCAGAACTTGAAGAAAAAGCCTACCAGGTAAGCGGTGAAAGGTTTAAGCTCTCAAGTCCCAAACAATTGGGTGAAGTGCTATTTGACCGGCTTGGAGTTTTAGTCGGAGGAGTCAAACCAAGAAAGGGCGCTTCAGGAGCTTATTCCACGAGCGAGGAAGTTTTATCAGAAATTGCTCCATTCTGTGAGCTCGCACGGATTGTTCTCGAATACAGAGGGTTAACCAAGCTTATTACAACATACACGGAGAAACTCCCGAAGATGGTTGATCCTAAAGATGGTCGGGTGCATACTACGTTTGAGCAGGCTGTGGCCGTGACAGGACGACTTTCATCAACCAATCCGAATCTACAGAATATTCCGATTAGAACCGAAGAGGGGAGAAAGGTCAGAGAGGCTTTTATTGCACCAGAAGGTTCAAAGATCATTAGTGCTGATTACTCTCAAATCGAGTTAAGAATCATGGCGCATCTTTCCGAAGACCGCCGGTTGGTTGATGCATTTCATCACAATGAGGACATTCATAGGGCAACAGCTTCAGAAGTATTTGATGAGCCGATTTCTGAAGTGACACCTAATGAGAGGCGAATCGCTAAAGTCATCAATTTCGGTTTGATGTATGGCATGAGCGCATTTGGATTGGCAAAGAACCTTGAAATTGACCGAAAGGATGCCGTAAATTACATCAATAAATACTTTGAACGCTATACCGGTGTCAGACGTTATATGGATGAGACGAGAGCCTTGGCAAATGATCAGGGTTATGTAGAAACTGTTTTTGGGCGCAGGCTATATTTGCCGGATATCAAGGCAGGAGGGGCGAGAAGGGCAGCAGCCGAAAGGGCGGCGATCAATGCCCCCATGCAGGGAACTGCTGCCGACTTGATAAAACTGTCCATGATTGCCGTCCAAAAGTGGCTTGAAGATTCCCATCTGAGAAGCAAATTGATTCTCCAAATTCACGATGAATTAATTATTGAGGCTCCACTTGATGAAGTAGAGTTAGTGAAACAAAAACTTCCCGAACTGATGGACTCAGTTATAAAGCTCAGAGTACCGCTAGTTGCTGAAGTTGGTGTCGGCGACAATTGGGAGACCGCGCATTGATCAAGGAGACACAGAAAGCACAGTTTTTACTGTTTGGGCCTTGAGCTTGGGTGGTTCTGTTCATAACAACGGATAAGGGTGTAGGAAAGCAATAAAAAGGAAAAGCAACACATGAATTGATGATACTTCTATTGCTACTGGACATTTCAAGTTTGGTCAAAACGGAAAAACAGACTGATCAATGGCAGGGTAAATGAATGAAGTTTCCTCAGATTCTTAAGAACGAGCATAAGCGGTTCTACGTGGTTCTGATCTCATGTATTGAATTTTCCAACACTCTTTGGAAGCTTCTTTTGGGAGGGATGCCCTGAAACACCATGGGTCCTAAAAAGAGTTTAGTTGCGGTTGCGATTGAGAATGTAATGTGGCATGATTGAAAAGAAACGAATTAAGACAAGGTTGAATTGACGGGAGGTTATTACTTTTGCCAACAAAAGAACAGTTAGAACGGTTGCATCGCGAAGATTTGGAACGTCTAAAGGGATTCTGCCTGATGGATGATGATTTCATGACGCAATGTTTTGCAGATAACAATGAATGCGTGGAATTGGTACTGCAAATCATATTGGGGATTCAGGATCTGAAAGTGGTGGAGTCACGGACACAGGTTTTCGTGGAGAACATACTCAAACGCTCGGTGCGGTTAGATGTTGTAGCGACGGATAGTTCGGGTCGGGTGATGAACATCGAGATTCAGCGGGCAGACCGAGGTGCGGGTCGGCGCAGGGCACGTTATAACAGCAGCATGATGGACGCGAGTCTTCTCCGTAAGGGGCAAGATTGGGACCAACTGCCGGAGACGTACACTATTTTCATCACCGAACGGGACGTGATCGGTAAAGGGCTGCCGCTGTACCACGTTGAGCGTTGTATTTTAGAAACCAAAGACTATTTTGGTGACGGGACGCATATTATTTATGTGAATGGCGCCATCCGGGACAATGACACATCGCTAGGTCGCCTGATGCATGATTTCAGGTGTACTGATCCGGCGGACATGCATTACAGAGTTTTAGCCGATAGGGTTAGCTTTTTCAAAAATAGTGAAAAAGGAGGGTTGATTATGAGTCGGGTAATGGAGGAGATGAGAAATCAAGCCCGCCAAGAGGGTATTCAGGA
>CANQMZ010000010.1 GCA_947625105.1 uncultured Parasutterella sp. | reverse complement strand
CTTGAAAAACTTCCCGATGATCTTCTTGCCGCCTAAGGGATTTTACTTGTTGTTTTCCCGCTATTTCTTGAAGAGCCAAGAGCCTCTTTACATTCTCATCCCACCATTGACCTCTATCACCTGCCCTGTTACATAGGAAGCCGCAGCTGAAGCCAAAAAGACCACAGCATTGGCGATATCAGTAGGTTCACCCAATCGCCCCATAGGGATTTGTCCCAATAAGGCTTTCTTGTGATCCTCATTAAGAACGCTTGTCATATCCGTGTCAATAAAGCCAGGAGCCACACAATTGACGGTTACTCCTCTGGAAGCAATTTCACGAGCAATTGATTTACTCATGGCAATCAAACCGCCTTTTGCCGCCGCATAATTAGCCTGACCAGCATTTCCCATAAGACCTACAATGGAAGCTATATTGATTATCCGGCCGTGTCTGGCTTTCATCATTGATCTCAGGCATGCGCGCGTCAAAAGGAAACTTCCCGACAAATTTGTATCGATCACTTCGTCCCACTGCTCGTCTTTCATTCTCATCGACAAAGTGTCACGCGTAATACCAGCATTATTAACAAGCACAGAAATTTTTCCGTAGGTGGCTTCAACTTCTGCAACAAAAGGCTCAATCTGTTGCCGATCAGCAATATTGAGCTTCATACCACAACCTTTTTTACCAGCCTGGGAAATAAAGTCTGAGATTTTCTTGGCACCTTCATCGCTGGTAGCTGTCCCAATGACGGTGGCTCCTGCTTCCAAACTTTTTTCCATAATGCTGCGGCCTATACCGCGAGAAGCTCCGGTTACCACAACGACTTCTTCTGAAAGAGCGTTATCACAAAATACTTGATTCATTTATTGCTCCTGATTTTTTAGCGCAGCCTCTTCAAGTGAGGACCGATCGTTAAGTGCAAATGCAGTTATATTCTTAGTGATTCTTTTAACCATGCCGCTTAATGCCGTCCCCGGTCCAACTTCATAGAGTTCTTGCACCCCCATTGCCTCCATCTCAACAATGGTAGCCGACCAAAGAACCGGAGATTCAACCTGCTCTGAAAGCGCCGTTCTGATCTCTTCGGACGTTGTGTGTGACTTGACATCAACATTGTGCAGTACAGGAATTTTAGGAGCCAAAAATTCAACTGCAGTCAACCGTTCTTTCATCGCTTTAGCCGCCGGAGCCATCAATGAAGAATGGAACGGACCAGATACATTCAACGGAAGAGCCCTTCTCGCCTTGAGTTCCGTGGCTTTCTTTCTTGCCTCCTCAACGGCTCGGGCATCGCCAGCAATCACAACCTGACCTGGTGTGTTGAAATTGACAGCCTCAACAATTAATCCATCTTTGGAGCAATCTGCACAAATGCCCTTGACCGTCTCATCAGAAAGACCAAGAATGACAGCCATACCGCCTAGCCCGACGGGAACTGCTGCCTGCATTTGTTCAGCTCGGAATCTGACGAGTTTGACTGCTTCAGTAAAACCCAAGGCTCCTGCGGCTACCAGGGCAGAATATTCACCTAAGCTATGACCAGCTACGATATCCGGAAGACGACCACCTTTGGCTCTGTAGAAACGATACATGGCAGTACTGGCCACAACCAAAGCAGGTTGAGTATTCACCGTCAAAGCCAGTTCGCTCTCAGGTCCTTTTGCAATCAAAGAAGCCAAATCAAAGCCAAGCGCATCATTTGCCTCGTCAAGCGTTGCCTGAACGAGAGGATCGCCTGCAATACTGTCAAGCATTCCAACTTGTTGGCTACCCTGACCTGGGAACACAAAAGCAATCTTTTTTGTCATTATTCTTCCTTTAAAACTTTAATAAAACACTCGCCCAAGTAAAACCGCCCCCAACTCCCTGTAGCAAGACATTATCACCTCTTTTGAGTTTGCCTTCACGGTACGCCGTATCAAGAGCTAGAGGAATACTGGCGGCAGAGGTATTTCCATGATCGGAGACTGAAACAATCATTTTCTCTTCAGCGATACCCAACCGGGTGCAAACCAAATTCATAATCCTCAAATTAGCCTGATGTGGAATGTAGACGTCAATTGCCGAAGCATCCATATTTGCCCTCTTTAGCACGGCAAGAGCGCTTTCTGTCATCTTTTCCACTGCCGCTTTGAAGACTAGTTTCCCATTCATTCGGATGAATGGATCTCCAATCACTTGTCCACCGGCGATATGCGAATCGGTAGCTAGCACATGAACGCCTCTACCTCCATCAGCTTTTAATTCATATGAAAAAATACCCGGACCATCGGATTTTTCCAAAACCACTGCACCAGCACCGTCACCAAACAAAACGCATGTGGTTCTGTCTTTCCAATCCAAAATTCTAGAAAGTGTCTCCGAACCGATGACAAGTACTCTTTCTGCCGACCCCGAACGAATCATTGAATCGGCTATGGCAAGGGAATAGGCGAAGCCGGAACAAACAGCCTGGATATCGAAAGCTCCTGCATTGGAGGCGCCTATCTGATCTTGAACTTGGCAGGCGGTACTAGGAAAAACGGAATCAGAAGTGGTGGTCGCCACAATGATCATGTCAATTTCGTCGGGTGTCATACCAGCCGCTTCAAGGGCTTTTACCGCAGCCTTACTAGCCAAATATGTGGTCGTCTCTTCCTCGGAAGCAAAATATCTTTTCTCTATACCCGTCCTTGTACGAATCCACTCATCACTTGTCTCCACTCCAAGCTTAGCCAACATTTGGGCAAGTTCTCCATTACTTAGAGATTTAGCCGGAAGAGCGCTTCCGGTGGAAACTATTTTTGAATAAATCTGATCACTCACTTTTAAACCTTCAGGCAGTAGAGCCAAATCAATAGTAACCGCCTCTTATCACTAAACACGAAGCGGCTCTCAAAGAGAGCCGCTTAAACTTCTTTATCAGATGCTACCCACATCCACCGTGGGGTCAGAATGAGGACATCGCATCAACAAAAAAGATTATTCCTGATCGTCGTTCTTAGTGGCCACTACTTTCTTGCCACGATAAAAACCTGTCGCGGAAATATGATGACGACGATGGACTTCGCCAGTCGTCGGTTCGACGGCTAACGAAGGACTAGACAAAGAGTCATGAGAACGACGATTGCCACGTCTGCTTGTCGATTTTTTGTTCTGTTGAACTGCCATGGTTAAACCCCACGAAAAAATAATCTGTTAAAAACTTAGAAACGAAATACGCTTCCTCAATTTGAAAACGCGCAATTGTACACTACCTTTATTGCTTACGCAAACCCTTGAGTTCCTTTAATTTTGCAAAGGGATTCGGTCTGTCTGGCTCCTGAATTTGGGACTTCTTAGGTTTGTCCCACTTACAATTACCCTCATGGACAGGAATCATGGGAATTGAAAGCAGAATTTCTTCCTCGATCCAATTCATAAGATTCAGCTTACTGCCACCAACGATCACCTCCTCGACCTCATCTAAAGAAACAGGAATACTGTCTGCATCTTGCTCATTTTTTGCAAATCTGAAAACAACCTCTGTATCCAACTTGTAGTCCAACGGCTTATTACAACGATTGCAGATCAAAGGAAGTGTGCAAGAAAGTTTCATGATCGCTCCAGGCCACCCTTTTTCTCCGATAATTCCTTTAATCTCATAAGAAACTTCATTTTCTGAGGGTTCAATCGAATCGGCTAGACGTCTCATATCCTTAAGAAGGGCCTTCCCGGTGATCAGCAATCCATCTCTAGCCAACTCAGTTGAATTTACGTAATCGGTCGTTTTCAAATACTCGGACATCACTTGCCTCCACAAACACTGGATTTCGCTAAACTACCTTTTAATCCCTATAACTGCCACAGGATCTACAAACATGAGCTCTAATACCCCATCACTTGTTCTCGGTTCTAGCTCCCCCTACCGCAAGGAACTTCTAGAAAGATTAACTGTGCAATTTATCACTTATTCGCCAGAAATCGATGAAACGGTGCTCAAAGGCGAGAAACCAAGAGATGTCGCACTTCGTTTATCCATTTTAAAGGCTCAGGCTATTGCGGCAAAATGTCCCGGAAGCGTGGTCATCGGATGCGACCAGGTGCTCGAGCTTGATGGCAAACCTTTGGGCAAACCGGGAAACTACGAGAGAGCCTACCAACAACTGTCAGATGTGTCGGGAAAGACCGTAGTATTCCACTCGGCCCTCACTGTCATAGATGCTAACGGGAACATTCAATCAGCTGTGGTACCGACAACGCTGACTCTCAGGAAGTTGCCCCCAGAAGCTATTAGAGCCTACCTGTTAAAAGAAGAGCCCTATTCATGCGCAGGTTCAGCGAAGATAGAAAAACTTGGAATCGCTTTGATCTCTCATTTTGACTCGCCCGATCCGACAGCGATCATTGGTCTGCCACTTATCGAACTGACCACCATGTTGGCTAAGGCAGGGGTTCACGTATTACCGGAGCTTCAATAATGTCCAAGGGTTCTCTGTATATGCTACCGGTTCCAATAGCAGAGAATGCTCTAGAGATTTACCTGCCGAGAAAGACAATCGAAAAAGCCAGGGGAATAAATAATTTTCTAGCAGAAAACGCAAAAACGGCAAGGGCGTTTCTAAAACAACTCGGGCACCCCAAACCCATCAGAGAACTCAACATCGAGGAAATTGGACATCAACCGGATGAGACACAAATTGACCATTGGCTAGCCCCTATAGAAAAGGGTGAGGATGTTGCCGTCGTCAGTGAATCAGGATGCCCTGGCATAGCCGATCCCGGTGCCCAAATCGTCCGTCGAGCTCATCGAAAAGGAATTCGTGTCATTCCCTTAGTGGGTCCCTCCTCACTTCTTTTGGCGTTAATGGCTTCCGGCTTAGACGGACAAAAATTCCGTTTTTGCGGCTACCTACCAATCAAGGAACCCGAAAGGAAAGACGAAATCCAAAGGCTAGAAGAACTAAGTCTAATCGCCAATGGCGAAACTGAACTTTTTATAGAAACCCCGTACCGTAATAATGCAATGCTCGAGGATTTAACAAAGTACTGCAAACCAACGACGTCTATTCTTGTTGCAAGCGACATCACCGGACCGAACGAACTTATACAAACCAGGACCACCTCCGAGTGGAGGCACAATCCCGTCCGATTACCTAAAATCCCTACTGTATTTGGATTATTGGCAACAAAGTCTAAAGTCCGAGACTAGAAGCTAGCTCTTGCATATTGTCTACCACCTTAGTGGGTTGCATATTGACTAACTGCTCATGATTTCTTGCACCCCAACTGACTGCGATGACGTCAACACCTGCTGTTTGGGCCATACGAACATCATGCTCACTGTCTCCGACCATAATCATTCTGGACTTCTTTATTCCACTCATCTTGTGAAGTTTGATAAGCATGTCTGGATCGGGTTTGGGTTTGGCTTCATCGCAACAAATACTCCAATCGAAGAGATCCTCTATTTTCATTCTCCCGGTAATTCGGCTCAAACCAAAGCGAGACTTGCCAGTGGCGACAGCGCAATACATTCCATTTTCCTTTAGCTTATGAATTAAGTCCAAAGAGCCTGGGAAAAGTTTTAGAAAAGGATCGCAACGCCGAAAATATTTAACGTAATGGTCAATATAGTCTGGGATCAGCGATGGTTCCAAATCGGGAGCAATAATTTCCATCATGTCGTCAAGACTCATACCGATAACACTTTTAGCCTTCTCGTAGGTAATAGCTTTGACGTGGAAAGCTTCATTAGTGAGAAGAATCCCTCTAGCGATCATGTGAATGGAATCCACCAATGTACCATCAAAGTCAAAAACTACTAATTTATAGGGATATCTCACTTGTTCTTCCTTGATGTTTCTAACGATTGGATAAGCAATTTACACTCTGTCGGTAACGGTGCCTCAACCTTTAAATCTTCTCCCGTGATTGGATGGCGGAATACGATAGAGGTCGAATGCAAAAACATTCTTTTGAGGGGATAACCAAGCAATCCTTTGGCCACCTCCTCATTGAAGGCAAAATCTCCATATTTTTCATCACCGACTAATGGATGGCCTGCCGCTTGGGCATGTACTCTTATTTGGTGTGTTCTCCCTGTCAACAAGTCCACTTCTAAAAGTGAAACCTGACCGAATCTTTCTATCAGACGAAATATTGAGTGTGCTGGTAATCCATTTTCTTCGTCCACAACTACCCGTCTTTCCCCCGATGCCGTCACATATTTCCGCAAAGGAAACCTCAAATGCTGTCGATCGTTAACCCAATCACCTTTAACTAAAGCAGTGTAGGTCTTCTTCACTTCGGAGTTGCGTATTTGGTCATGAAGCCTGACAAGAGATTTCCTGCTTTTGGCTAAAATCATCACCCCCGAAGTTCCCTTGTCAAGACGATGAACCAATTCCAAAAATACCAATTCAGGGCGGGAGGCTCTCATCCTTTCAATAAGACCATACGAAATTCCGCTTCCTCCATGACTGGCCATTCCGCTCGGCTTATCGACAATAAGCAGATGCTCGTCTTCAAAAATCACCCTAGGTGCAGCACTCAAAGAGAAAACGGGCACCTTATCGGTTGCTTTTTCAGCACATTTAATCGGTGGAATGCGAATAACATCGCCTAAATTAATACGATCATCAGCCCTTGCTCTTCCCTTGTTGACCCGGATTTCCCCGGATCTGATGATCCGGTATAAATGAGATTTAGGAACCCCTTTCAGTTTAGTAATTAAAAAATTGTCGAGCCTTTGTCCGTCACTGGATTCATCAACCGTTTCGTAGCGTACAACGTGGAAGGCATTTTCGCTTTGATTGATTTGGTTGAATTTTTTTACTTTTCTGCTCTTACCGTTTGAACATGCTGCATCTTTTACCTTATTCTCTTTGGAGTCGGTAACTTTCTCATTTTTTTCTTTTTTTTGGCGTAGTCTTCTCATTTGCATTAGAATCGTGCCTCGAGGAATTTGTGTAGCACGTTAAATTTTTAGGTTCGTATAAGATTATCGGTTAGTTTAACGTGTATTGGCAAACCTCAGTTTAAGAATCCCACCGATCTTAGCCTTATTGCTGATGGATCGATCTGGAGGCGCTTACGGTGCTAGGGTTTAATCCGACCGGTTAAACCGATGATGGCCGTAAGACTAGTTTCCCAGAGGTCTCTTGGCCTAAGGTTCCACCTAGTGGGATGTTTGTTAACCGCGGTGCTCCGATTTTGATCGTTGTAGCTCGCAGTGCACTTTTTAAGTGCTGTTGCTGTACCGGTTTATTGAGAAAATTTGTGCAGACCGAGTCTGCAAGCGTTGTGTAGATTATTTAACTTGTTCTTTTACCTGAACAAGTAGTTAAGTGAATTTGATGACAAAGAAACTAAAGACTGGCTCAATTACTAAAGCTCAAACTAGAGCCTTGCGTTTATTTTTGTCTCCAAAAAATTCAATCAGATCAAAAACTACTTTAGGGTTGATCACAATCAACAATTCTCTCTCGACTTAAACCCCTACGGCACGCCTACAGTCCGCGAAAGTGACGAAGGAGTGCTAAATGAAACGCATGTTATTCAATGCCACGCATGCTGAAGAGTTGCGTGTGTGTATTGTTGAAGGTCAAAAACTCATTGACATTGACATTGAAAACTCCAGCCGCCGGCAAAGAAAATCCAACATTTATAAAGGCATCATAACCAGGATTGAACCGTCCTTAGAAGCCTGTTTTGTTGATTATGGTGAAGAGCGTCACGGCTTCTTACCTTTCAAAGAAATTTCCCGCTCCTACTTTAATGAGGGCGTAGATGTTCGTACTGCCACAATCAAAGAAGCTGTGAGCGAGGGCATGGAACTCATAGTTCAAGTTGAAAAAGAAGAAAGAGGAAATAAGGGAGCGGCATTAACCACCTTTATTTCTCTGGCTGGTCGTTATCTTGTCCTGATGCCTAACAACCCAAGAGGAGGTGGTGTCAGCCGCAGAATTGAGGGTGAAGAACGACAAGAACTTCGGGAAACCATGGAAAAACTGCCCACTCCAAGAGGAATGAGTTTGATTGCCCGCACCGCTGGCATTGGTCGTTCGGTTGAGGAACTTAAATGGGACTTGGATTACCTGCTAAAACTTTGGGAAGCCATAGCAGAAGCAGCTAGACCACAATTTGAAGACCGTCAGGGAAATTATGTTGCGACGGCCGTAGGACCAAAGGGAGAACCTCTCAAACGAGTTAATCCCGCCCCCTTCCTGATTGTTGAAGAAAGCAATCTTGTCATTCGCGCCATCCGAGATTATTTCCAACCGGAAATCGGGGAAATTCTTGTCGATACGGATGATATCTACGAACAAGCTCGTCAGTTTATGTCCCACGTCATGCCGGATATGGTAAACAGGGTGAAACGTTACACCGACGATATTCCGCTTTTTTCTCGCTTTCAGATTGAGAATCAAATCGAAACGGCTTATTCACGTATGGTTCCGCTCCCTTCGGGAGGTTCCATTGTTATTGATCACACCGAAGCCCTAGTGGCCATTGATGTCAATTCGGCAAGGTCAACCCGAGGGATGGACATTGAGGAAACCGCATTCCAAACGAATTGCGAGGCTGCTGACGAGGTGGCTAGACAGATGCGATTACGCGACCTTGGAGGGCTGATCGTTATTGACTTCATAGATATGGAAGACGTCCGCAATCAGAGAAGCATTGAGCAACGGATGAAAGAGGCAATCCACTACGACAGAGCCAGAGTCCAAACTTCAAAAATCTCTCGTTTTGGCTTGCTCGAATTGTCTAGACAAAGATTACGTCCCTCTTTATATGAGGGCAGTCACATCACTTGTCCACGATGCAACGGTATCGGCGCGATACGGGATACCGAATCCAGTGCCATTCAAATTCTAAGAATTCTTCAAGAGGAAGCTCTCAAAGAGGGTACCACCGCTTTACAGGCTCAGGTTCCAGTTGACGTAGCCACATTCCTGCTCAATGAGAAGCGCGATGAGATTGCCAAGATAGAACACCGCCACAACATCGAGATCATCCTCATTCCCAATAAGACGCTTGAAACTCCTCACTACCAAATTGAACGGCTACGTAATGAGGAAGATTTGCTGACAGAGGGAGCACCAAGCTACAAAAGGGCTGAAGATCTGAATCCAGAGCCTGATACTCCATACTCTCGTGCGCCGAAACCAGAAGTTCCTGAACATCATCAGATCCCCGTGATAAAGGGTCTACCAGCTAGGGAAGAAGCTCCAAAGCATGTGGAAGAACCGAAGAAAACGGCAAAAGCACAAAAGGGTACCGATGATTCAATTTGGAAAAAAATCATCAAATTCTTTGTCGGCGAACAAAGTCAGGAAAAAGTCAAACCTGGCAGGAAATCTAGAAAAGATCGCACGAACAAGCCACTCCGTCAAACAAAGTCAGAAAAACGTAACAGACGACAAGAGAGATCCGATCGGGAAGAACAGAGAAGAAACAGGCGAGAAAAATTTGACAGACAACCTCAAGAATCAAAGTTTGATGCTGTACCTGAACAAGGCCAGGAAAAATATGCTAAATCTGAGCGGTTTGAGAAACCTTACAAGCAACAGAGAGCGGCAAAGCCATCCTCGGAAATTCGTGATGTCATTGAAGCTAAACCCTTCCCTGTAGCGGTCAAATCTGAATCTGGAGAGAAACCTTCTGTCGTGCCCGCGGCTGGAACATTAGGGACCACTAATGAACCGTCACAGAAGGACGTTGCCATCCACGAGGAAGTCCCTCTTTCAGAGACCCAGAAGAGCACATCAGATGGTTTCGCTCAGACGCTAACTCCTGTGGTTGAAAATAAGGAATACACCACCTCGGAGATAACAACAAAACCAAGACTTGATGTCGAAGACAATGCTCAGGATATCGGGATGGGACTACCTCCCAGAAGAGAACCTGGCTATCGTCCGAAGAGCAGGAAGTTACGTCGAGACCGAAGAGAAAGAGCTCCTGCTGGCAAACAAGTGGAACAGCCTCCAATTAAGGTCTCTCCAGTGGTGGCTGCCATTGAGGAAGTGGTTCACGGGATTCCTCCAGTGTTCAATCCTGAGGATTTGTCGACACGCGAAACTTCGAGGCAGTCAAGCCAATCTATTCCACAAAAAACCGAGGAGCCTAAGACCCCTATAGAACCACAAGTGTCCCCTTCTGTAAAAGTTTTTATGGAAGAAAAACTTGAGATGGTCAGCACCAACCCTGCTGCCATGAAACCTCTCGTTGAAGAAGTAAAACCTAAACTTGGAAGAAAAAGAGTCAAGAAGCCAATTGACTTGAGCGATGAGCCATTAGAACAGGTCCAAACCAAGCTGCAATAGACCACCAATCGGGTTTATCTTATAGAGGTTATAGCCGGAATTTATCGTTCCGGCTTTTTCCGCTTTACACTACTTGAGTGTTGTTTTACAGACAGAACCCAACTCAATCGCATAGGCTAGCGACCTAGGAGTTTAAGATGGTGGTGGTCCCCAAAAATATTTCGCCTTCTTCATGTCTTGCATGGGTTATAGGCGTTCTTATCGTCTTCTCTGTTGCTGCTGGTCTGCTTTTTCTTAAAGGCAATCCTTTGACCGCCGACTTCGGCTCTTGGAAAAAGACTCTTGAACTCCTTAGCGGCTTTTGGCTTTTTACTGTGATGTTCTTTTGCGCTTTGCTTGCCTTGAGACTTCTCTCTGTAAACAAGTTTTTTAAAGGCCTCCCAAATACCTATAAGTGGCATCGTAATCTCGGGATTACGGTCTGCATCTTTCTGGCAATTCACTGGTTGGTTGCCAAAGGACCAAAGTGGGCCTCGCAGCTAGGATTAATCGAACTTGCCAAAAAGAAAAAAGTGACCTCTGGTGAGCCTTTGTGGTGGGAGCAGGTATTTAAATTTCTCAAAGACTCGGGAGAGTGGATCGGTTACGCAGTGTTAGTGCTACTTTTTCTAGCACTCTTTGGAAAATTCCTTCGACAAAATTCCTGGATAAAACTCCACAGATTCTTCGGACCCGCCGTTCTTTTGGGTGCACTTCACGGAGTAGGTTCTTTTCCTTCCCAATTCTTAGGTTCTTGGCCACAGTGGATTTGTGTCTTTTGTGTTCTAGCTAGCCTCTTTGTTCTTATCAAACAGTACGCTTTGGATACCGATCAGGGAATCAAAGGAAGGGTTTTGTCCAAAAGCATTATCTCCGAGGGGATCTCGGAGCTTCTTATTCAGCTACCTAAGAATCTAAAAATTGAACCAGCCCAATTTGTTTCAATCAGCTTTGACGAAAATGAATACCCTCATCCATTTACCGTCGTCAGCTCAAAAGAGAAAGATGGTCACTACATTTTTTCGGTTTGGATAAAGGACCTAGGCAGTTACACACATGCAATCCAACACCGTGAACTAACCAATCAACCCGTCCGAATCCTTGGTCCCTACGGAGAATTCTTGAAAGATTGTAAGCCGACAAACAAGATGGTTTGGTTCGCTGCCGGTGTTGGCATTACTCCGTTTGTAAGCAAACTTCAGACCAAACAGTATTTCTCGGATACTACCCTGATTTGGTCCCATCGTGGAGTAGCCACTACCCTAGTTGAAACAGTAAAAGAGTTGGCAGAATCCTCCAGCGTCACGTTAGTTACGTTTGATTCCGCAAAAGGACAAAAGCTGAGAAGTTTACAAAGTCTTTCAAAGGTTTTAGAACCATTAAGCAACGCCTCCTTTTATTACTGCGGTACCCCCGCTTTGCAGAAGAATTTGGACACTTTTCTAACAACACGAGGTAAAGCTAAATCTGACAGCGAAAATTTCACATGGCGATAGAGCGAGAAGTTTTCTAATGCCCGTTGAAAACTATCTTGACCTCCTCAGTAAGCAATAAAGAAAAAGCCCGATTGGATATCTCTTTATTATCCAATCAGGCATCAGACTGAGAACCACTAAGTTAGTAGTCGCTCCTATGCATGCGGTTTGTGAGCCTTCACAGCGGCATCTTTACCTAGCTCCTTGTCAGACTTTTCTGCCTTTTCAGGTTTTAGTGGTTTCTCTGATTTATCTGATTTGCCTGACTTATCGGCTTTTCCTGGTTTATCTGACTTTTCTACCTTGATTACCTTTTCAGATTTATCCTGTTTCATAGCCACGCCGCCCTTATAGCCAAGCATATGATTGAGTTCTCGTTGCAACAAAACGATGACCGTATAGCGATTGACGATTTCGCGGTACAGCTGAAGCATTGCGAGATAAAGCTCCGAACGATGAAGCGGAATTTGGTGGCTATCAATTTGCTTCATCAATTCAAGCTGATATGTGTTTACCTGCTCAACATTCGTATTGGATAATTTGAGCAAGACTTCGTCAGTAGTCGATCCCAATCGAACATATTTGTCCAAGGTCTTTTGAAGACTCTTTAAATCCCTGGCCGCAGACTCCAAATTCTTCTTGAGTTGTCCTTTGAACACAGAGTGAGAATTAGCCAAATGTTCTTCAAGCTGATTTACAACATTACGGAGCCCATGGGCAACATCCTTCATATTCGAGAAGGTACGGTAATAGTAGTTTCGAGCATCGTAGTCTTTACCCTCTCCCTGCCCCTGAACAATCATCTTGTAGTACTGACCTCTCATAAATGAGATATCGTCAAACAAATGTTGCGCATTATTCTTGTCGACTTTTATAGATTTGTAGTCTTCCTTCAAGAAAGCCGTTGTAGAGCGGGCAAAAATATCCACCGTCTCCTGAAGATTCTTGGCAATGACATCGTTGAGCCTTTTCCTGAGTTCTTCCTTTCCAAGGGCGACATCAATTTCGCTTTCCCTCTTAACTTCCTTATGCTTACTAAATAGATTTGAGCGAATTAGTAATGCCGCCACCGTAAGGCCGGCAATTACCATGAAATAAGGTCCAAACCACAGGCAAAGTAATGCGACGAAACCGCAAGCCACAAAGGCCGTAAATGCTGTCACAAACCACCCGCTAATAACTGCCATAACGCCAGAAATACGGTAAACGGCCGTCTCTCTGTCCCACGCACCGTCTGCTAATGAGCTGCCCATTGCAACCATAAATGTCACATACGTGGTGGACAACGGCAACTTCAATGTAGTAGCCGTAGCAATCAAAATACTTGCCAATACCAAATTCACTGAGGCTCTCACTTGGTCAAATGGCAGGGGAACTTCACCTTTTTTCAAAAGCGGTTTTTCCATTCTCGAGTCGATCAAATTCAAAACGGAACGTGGCAATATCTGATTAATGATCTTGTTGATTCCCAAGGCAGACCGGACCATCACTCGACCAGTAACTGAAGAACCGAATTGCTCTTTATCATTGCGCTCACTAGCCGATAGATTGATAGCAGTCTGAACAACCCTTTGAGCCTTCGGGCTGAACCAAAGGGTAGCGACCATGATTACACCAGCAATCAACAAGTATATGGTCGGCGTCTGCACCGATTCTTTTAGACCGCCCATATATAGGGTCTGCGGAGTCAGGGCGCTGTTGACCTCAACGGCCGCATCGGCAATTTGTACACTTTGTAATGCCGCCAAAGGAACACCAACGAAATTCACCAGGTCGTTTCCGGCAAAGGCAAATGCCAAAGAAAAAGTACCTGCCAAGATAACGATCCTAAGAGCGTTAAAATTAAAGAACCAAATGAGCAACTGGAATACGACACTGAAGCCAACAAAGAAGAATAGGAGAATCTCTGCCGTATAAGTGTCAATAAAATCGAGTAGCTCTGGAGTCATGAACGAAGCACCCTTGGCTCCCTTGATTATCAAGAAATAGAAGATAGCCGTAAGACAGAAACCTGCATAAACACCGCCGATATAGCGATAAACCTTCTGGTAATTAAACGAGAAAATCATGCGGAATATCCACTGGATAACCGCCCCGCATGTAAAAGCAATCGCAACGGAAGAAAGGATACCAACAATGATGGCTAGAGCTTTTTCATTGTTGATGTATGCCCCAATACCACCCAAGGAGCCCGTGGTCACCCAAAGTTTGTAACCAGCAGTGATGACAGAACCACCAAGCAGTTCAAACACAATAGAGACGGTTGTTGAAGTCGGCAACCCTAATGAATTAAATGTATCAAGCAAAAGCGCATCTGTGATCATCACCGCGAAAAAGATGAGCATTACATCGGCAAAAGTGAAAAGTTGCGGATTGAAAATTCCACTTCTCGCGATTTCCATCATTCCGCTTGAAAATGTGCAACCGAGGAGAACTCCAGTACCCGCAACTGCCATAACCACATTGAATTTAGCAGACCTTGAACCTAAAGCTGAACTAAGAAAATTTACCGCATCGTTACTTACGCCAACAAACAAATTAACACTGGCTAAGCACATCAAAAAAATCATTACCGAAGTCAAGAAGGTGTCCATAGCTATCCGTTATATGCTTTCTTATTGATGTTAATTCTAACTATTGTACGATTTCAAAGACAAATCTTGGATGACATATTTTCTAAAAAGGTAACGCTTTCTAGGCATATTTCGACTATTTGGAAAAAGCGAAATTAAGAAAAATGACACATTTATCCCGCATTTAGGTTAAGCCGCTAATCCGTTCATGATAACAGTCCGTTATCAGGGTTTTCATTCTTTTGTGACTGCAAACATCGTCAAAAACAAACAAAAAATTATCCCTGTACCCAATGATTTTGGGGTAGTATCTGCGCAGATTTACTTCTTTGATTGGTGAGAACAATTGAAACTAACTAAATTTGCTATTAGTAGCGTTGCAGCCGCCTCACTGCTTAGCGTTGCTCCTTTGAGTCACGCGGATTTTATTTCTGATTTGTTTTCCTCTAGTTCTAAAAATCCAGTTGAACTCAATGAGACCACTGTAAAAATTTTTGAGACTTCTCCTGTTTGGTTGATTGATGGTAAAAACACCTCCTCTTGGACACTAAAAAAGAAAGGTGCACGTTATCAGCTTACCAGGACTAAAGGACCAACCAGTATGGTCAGCACTCAGCTTGATGCGGGTGCCGTGGCAAGAACCGCGGGCAAAATTCCACTCCTTCACGCTAATTCTGTTTCAGTTAACAAAGATGGAACTTTGCGCCTGTCTTATGGCAACCCAAAAGCTCCCGTTCTTATTGATTTGCAGTTAAAGGCCTATGACGTAAGTGGCATGAAGATGGCTGATTATTTGAAAAATCGTCAAGGCAATCCATCGGTTGAATCTGAGAAAGTCGGTAGTGCCACGTTCCCTGACGGCTCGATCGTATACAAACCTACGTTAACATTTGCTAACGCCGAAATGGTGTTACCAGTTAACGAAAACTTCACGAATGCGAAAAGTCCCAAGGAACTTGTGGAGAACTTCTCTTCCGTACCTTTCTGCCTGAGACGTCATGGCGGGCACGCTTATGGTATTGTGTTTGACAAGAGATCTGCAAACGCCAAATCTGGAACCTTTGAAATCAAACCTGTCAAAACGACAACCATGTTCTGTACCCCTACGGGTGAGAAAGCTGTTGCCACGGGAAACTGGAATTTAGTTTCCACTGGGAACTCACAGGCCGTTGTTTTAAACATGCCTAACCAAGTCACTCCTTTTGAGTACTACATGGAACCACAAGAAAAATCAGTCTCCAAGATGGCTTTTGTTTCTCCGTCTAAGGGAGATCGGGTTTTCAGACCTGGAAAATATTTTGCAAAGAACTCTTCAATTGAGGGGCAGCGCTATCTATTCAATCACGTAGCCGCTACTGCTGTAATGAAAGCGACCGGCCTTTAATTTAAGTTGTTGCCTGCTAAAGCCTGAGAACAGCCCCTCAGGCTTTTTCTTTCCTAATCTTCCTCCTCTGGCAAATCCGTCCATCCAGCTTGAGCATAAGCATACTCAAAAACCTTTTCTCTGAGACGGTGGATAGTTGTGGCATCACTCAGAACCCTTCTCCATGTTTTTGCACCTGCTAACCCTGTCAGAAGACCATGCATGTGGCGACAAGTCGCTCTAAGAGCTAAGTCTTCAGGATCGGTACGATGCACATATTCTGCCATCTTTTTAATTACGTCTTCTCGTGTAATCGGGTTGTGCTCATCAGAAAATAGTCTTGCATCCACATCAGAAAGGATCCAGGGAGTGTAATAGGCGGCTCGCCCAAGCATGACGCCATCAACCTTTTTTAGCAGCGTTTCGGATTCCGTCAGATCCGAAATAGCGCCATTAATCACAATAGTGGCATTGGGAAAATCTTTTTTCAACCGGAAAACGAATTCCCTTTTCAGTGGCGGTACTTCCCTGTTTTCTTTAGGCGATAAGCCCCTTAACCAAGCATTTCTCGCATGGACGATGAATACCTTTACACCCACACCATGGAGTGTCCCTACGAAATCTCTGACGAATTCGTAGCTTTCTACCTTGTCTATCCCGATCCTGTGCTTGACAGTGATTGGTATTTCGACGCTATCCATCATAGCCTTGACACAATCAGCTACTAAGGAAGTGTCAGCCATCAGACAGGCGCCAAAAGAACCTTTTTGTACCCTGGGGCTAGGACATCCACAATTTAGATTAACTTCGTCGTAGCCCCATTGCCGAGCAATCTTTGCGCAACAGGCCAATTGCGCTGGATCTGAACCACCCAATTGCAAAGCAACGCTGTGCTCCTCCGGGTTAAAATTCAAATGCCTTGCCTGGTTCCCATGAATTAGAGCCCCAGTTGACACCATCTCGGTGTATAGCCTTGCATGCTTTGAAAGAAGACGGTGGAAATACCTGCAATGCCGATCTGTCAAATCAAGCATCGGAGCAACACAAAACCTCCACGAACTAGGCTTACTCATCGTCTTTTGCCAGGTAGGAACTCTACTCAGATTCCTGGACCGACTCGCTCATCCCCTCGGGCAGCTCTGCGGCGCTCGAACTCTTTGAGGTAACGCTTACGGATACGGATGCTCTTGGGAGTTATTTCTGCCAGCTCATCATCATTGATAAATTCAACTGCACTTTCCAATGTGAGCTGAATTGGGGGTACTAATCGGATAGCCTCATCTGTTCCCGAAGCACGGATGTTGGTGAGCTGTTTCCCCTTGATCGGTGTAACCACAATATCATTGTCTCTTGAGTGAATTCCAATGACCATCCCCTCATAGAGTGGATCACCTGGTTTGACAAACAAACGACCTCTTTCTTGAATCTTCCATAGCGCATAAGCAACCGCGTGCCCATCGTCTTGGCTAATGATGGCACCATTTCGTCTTTCTCCAAGATCACCGCTCTTAACTGGACCATAATCGTCAAACACATGACTCATCACGCCGGTACCTCGAGTCATTGTCAGGAAATCATTTTGGAAACCAATTAATCCACGGGCAGGAATGCGGTACTCAAGTCGTACCCTACCTTTGCCGTCTGGCTGCATGTCTTGAAGATCTCCCTTGCGGTGCCCTAGCTCTTCCATTACCGGCCCCTGATGCGTTTCTTCCACATCAACAGTCAACGCTTCAAATGGCTCCATTTTTACGCCGTCTATTTCCTTATAGACCACGCGAGGACGTGATACAGCAAGCTCGTAGCCTTCACGGCGCATGTTTTCTATCAGGATGGTCAGATGAAGTTCACCTCTTCCGGCAACCTCAAAGACTCCTTCATTTGCTGTTGGTTTCATGCGCATAGCCACATTACTTTTAAGCTCTCTTTCCAACCTTTCCCTAATTTGCCGACTCGTGACAAACTTACCCTCTTTGCCTGCTAGAGGAGAAGTATTGACATGGAAATTCATCGTTAATGTCGGTTCATCCACATGCAGCAATGGCAGTGCGTCCGGGTGATTGACATCGCATAACGTAGTTCCTATACCGATATCCTCGATACCGTTAATAAGAACAATGTCGCCAGCCTGGGCTTCATCTACGACCTTTCTTTCTAAGCCTTGGAATTTAAGAATTTGGTTAACTTTCGCTCTCTTGGGATTGGAATCGTCCGGTCCGTTCATGACGAGCACTTCCTGCAAGGGTCTAATTTTGCCTCTATTAATACGACCGATGCCGATCTTACCAACATAGCTTGAATAATCCAAAGAAGATATCTGCATCTGCAACGGCCCCTCTGCGTCATCTTCTCTCATAGGCACTTTTTCGATAATCGTATCGAAAACAGCCTTCATGTTTCCCACTTTCTTCAACTCTTCCAAATCATCCGTATAACCTGCAAAACCGGAAAGTGCAGAAGCATATATCACTGGAAAATCCAGTTGGTCATCGGTGGCACCGAGCTTGTCAAAGAGGTCAAATGTCTGATTAATGACCCATTCCGGTCTAGCACCAGGTCTATCGATCTTATTAATAACAACAATCGGCTTTAGCCCCTGAGCCAGTGCTTTCTTTGTCACGAATCTAGTCTGGGGCATTGGACCTTCTACAGCATCCACAAGAAGCAGCACGCCGTCAACCATGGAGAGGACACGTTCAACTTCTCCACCGAAGTCTGCGTGACCCGGGGTGTCAACAATATTGATGTGAGTCCCCTGATAATCGACAGCGCAGTTCTTTGCCAAAATCGTAATACCGCGCTCGCGTTCAATGTCGTTACTATCCATAACGCGCTCAACCACGGCTTGATTTTCTCGGAAAGTTCCTGATTGCTGCAGCAGTTTATCGACCAGGGTTGTTTTGCCGTGGTCAACGTGGGCGATAATTGCTACGTTTCTGATGGGTCGTTGCATAATTTTTTGTCTTTTTCAATATTAGTCAATCGTTTGGGTTTGAGATTTCCAGTTGGTTCAAGAAATCCAACTCCTAATAAAATTTTTCCACTGTCTGTTCTCTCATACACAGCCACGTCACCCAAGAAGGTTGCCCCTCTGTATTCGACTGCCATGCCGTTCATGAATTTGCGTGCAGTTTCTCCATCGAGTTCTGCTTCGGCTAGAGTCGACAAGAGACAATCAACGGGAAGCAATCTCTGCAATCTCTGCTCTGGCGAGAGTTCCTCAAGGCGTGCTAAATCAATGCTCTGATCAATGGTAAATGAACCAACAGCAGTGCGGCGCAATCCCGTAAGATGCGCACAGCTTCCCAAAGCTTCTCCAATGTCTTCAGCTAAAACTCGGATATATGTTCCCTTGGAACAATTCACCCGCAAGGATAGGAAAGGCGTTTCAAAAGAAAGAATCTGCAAAGAAAAGACCGTAATCTCCCTAGTCTTCCTTTCTACTTCCTTGCCTTTCCTCGCCAGTTCGTATAGAGGCACACCCTCTTTTTTCAGTGCCGAAAACATGGGAGGAACTTGTTGGATTTTGCCCGTGAATTTCTCAAGCACTTTCTCGAGATCCTGTCTACTAAAAAGGGTGGGACGCTCTTCAATCACTTCACCCTCCAGGTCTCCGGTGGTGGTTTTAAGACCGAATCTAATCGTCGCCTCGTAAGTTTTCTTGGACTCTAGAAAGAAAAAAGAAAATTTTGTCGCCTCTCCAAAACACAAGGGTAACAATCCAGTGGCTAAAGGGTCCAAAGTGCCTGTGTGACCCACTTTCTGAGCTTTGTACAGAAATTTGGTCAAATTGACGGCGCCTGCACTAGAGACACCTCTTGGCTTGTCCAGCAACAAGACACCGTCAACTTTAAATCCCTTGCGAGAGCGACTCATTGGTTACTCCTTGATCTTCTCCTCATCCTCGGCCCTCGCCTGCTTGATGAGTTGATCCATTTCAAACCCCTTGTCGACACTGGTGTCGTAGACAAAATGTAACTGCGGCACCGTATGAATTTTCAACAGTTTGAAAATCTTTGAATGTAGGAGCGGGGCGACAGCATTCAACGCTTCCGCTGCCTCAGCAGGGGTAGAGCCGATAGAAGTGAAATACACGGTTGCATGGGCGTAATCCGGTGTTATTTCACAACCGGTCAAAGTTACCAAACCTGTCTTTGGGTTATTTACTTCGCGAGGAATAATCTCCGCCAGGTCTCGCTGGATCTGATCTGCAATACGATTAGCTCGTCCGGGCTTCGTCGTTCTGTTCATATTTTTCTCCTCATTTTTACAGCTGAAGGGGAGAAGTTTCTCCCCTTTTACTTTGATGCTTACTGGATGGTTCGAGCAATTTCCTCTACTTCAAATATTTCAAGCCTGTCATTGACCTGGAAGTCATCCATTGCTTTCAAAGAGATACCGCATTCGGCGCCTGCCTTAACTTCTTTGACATCGTCCTTGAAACGCCTCAAAGAATTAATTTCACCAGTCCAGATGATCACGTTATCTCTGAGGAGTCGTGCGTGCGAATTACGTTTTACCACACCTTCCAAAACCATACAGCCAGCGACTGCTCCCACCTTCGGAATTCTGATCACCTGTCTGATCTCAACTAGACCAACGTGATTTTCCCTTCGTTCAGGAGCAAGCAAGCCACTCATGGCTTTCTTCACATCATCGACTGCATCGTAGATGATGTTGTAGTAACGGATATCAATACCGTTGTTTTCAGCCAATTTCCTAGCCAATGCATCGGCTCGCACATTAAATCCAATGATCACAGAGTTACTAGCAATGGCAAGGTTGACATCGGACTCACTGATACCGCCGACGGCAGCGTGCACTACACTGACCTTAACCTCATCTGTAGAAAGTTTGGTAAGGGCATGAACCAAAGCCTCCTGAGAGCCTTGGACATCAGCTTTGATAAGCAGAGACAAAGACTTCTGACCTTCTGCACCCTCGTTAATCAAACCGCCGAGTTTTGCAGCCTGCTGCTGTGCAAGTTTGACGTCTCTGTATTTGCCTTGTCTGTAGTTAGCAAGCTCTCTAGCCTTACGCTCCTCTTGCAAGACGATGAGTTCATCACCGGCCTGGGGGACATCGGATAAACCTTGAATTTCCACGGGAATGGAAGGACCGGCCGACTGAACGGATTTCCCGTTTTCATCAAAGATCGCTCTGACTCTTCCATAAGTCGCGCCGACCAAGACGATATCTCCACGTTTTAATGTACCGGATTGAACGAGAACTGAAGCGACAGACCCCTTGCCCCTATCAAGGCGGGACTCAATAACCACACCTCTTGCCGGACCGTCTTTAACAGCCTTCAATTCGAGAATTTCAGCTTGCAACAAAACATTTTCAAGCAAGTTGTCGACACCTTCTCCCGTCTTGGATGAGACAGGACAGAAAGGAACGTCTCCACCATATTCTTCGGGAAGAACATCATTGGCAACGAGCTCTTGTTTCACACGTTCAGGATTGGCCTCAGGTTTATCAATCTTATTGATTGCAACCACAAGTGGAACGTTACCCGCTTTAGCATGTGAGATAGCCTCTTTGGTCTGAGGCATGACACCGTCATCGGCAGCCACCACTAGAATCACAATATCAGTCACTTGGGCTCCACGTGCACGCATGGCTGTGAAAGCTTCGTGTCCCGGTGTATCTAGAAAAGTGATGATTCCACGCGGTGTTTTAACATGGTAAGCGCCGATATGCTGAGTAATACCGCCAGCCTCGCCGGCTGCCACGTGTGTTCTGCGGATGTAATCAAGCAAAGATGTCTTACCGTGGTCCACGTGACCCATGATGGTAACGACAGGAGGCCTCGGTTCTTTCTCACGGTTTTCACTCAGTTGAGCTTCTTCAGCGAGGAATTCTTCAGGATCCTCTGGTTTGGCGGCAATGGCATGATGTCCCATTTCCTCGACCGCAATCATCGCTGTATCTTGGTCAAGCATCTGGTTAATAGTCACCATCTGCCCCAGTTTCATCATCGTCTTAATGACTTCGGTCGCCTTCACGCTCATCTTATGAGCCAAGTCTGCAACCGTAATAGTTTCAGGGACCACAACATCACGGATAATGGGCTCGGTAGGAATCGGTGTATGTTGTTTCTGCTGATTCTTGTTGGCGTTCTTCTTATGTCTCCTATCGGACTTCCAGACAGAACTTTCATCAGCCCCAAAATCACCACCGCGAGTCTTCATTGTGCGATGTCTTTGATTCTCTTCGCCCCAGCCATCGTTTATGTTTCGCTCATGCGAGCTCCGGCCTTCTTTCTTGGCACTATTTTTGTGAACTTTTTTCTGTTCTTCTTTAGATTGCTGTTTAACCTGTTCTTCTCTAGGCTGAGGTTTCGCTTTAAGAACACGAGTACGGCTATTCATCATGTCGCGAATTGCCTGTGCCTCTTGTTCTGCCCGCTTGCGAGCCAAACCCTTTTCTATCTCTTCAGCCGTCGGTTGTTTCGGCTCAGTGGGTTTAATGGCGGCAACCTTCACTTTCTTAGGTTTGGGCACCACCGGCATCTCCTGCTTAGAGGGTCCCTTGGCTTCCGGTTTCTTTTGCTCTTTTTGCTCTTTTTGTTCTTTTTGCCCTTTCTCTTTTTGCTCGGCGAGTGCTTTTTGAGCTTTCTCTTCAGCCGCTTTTTCTGCCTGTTCCTTGGCAATCTTAGCTGCCTCTTCCGCAGCAGCCTTTTCTGCTGCTTTTCTCTGTTGCTCCTCGGCTTCTTTCCGAGCCTTGAGAGCCGCTTCCTCAGCTAGTTTCTTTTTTTCTAGCTCTTCTAAAGCTCTTTGGGTTTCGGCTCTAGCCTTTTCATTAATGTCAGCCTTCTTTACAAAAACCCTTTTACGCCTGACTTCAACCTGAACCTGATGAGATCTGCTACCTAAGCCGTTTTGCGTAATTACTTTTTTCTCACGGCTTGTCAACGTGATTTTTCTTTTGGCTCCAATTGTCCCCTTACTTGCTGGGAGTTTAAGAGAACTAAAAAATCTTTCCTTGTCGGCTTCGCTAACAACATCCTCTGCTGAGTTTTGAGCCAGCCCAGCATCTTTGAGTTGGGAAAGTAAAACTTCAACAGGAATCTTCAGGTCTGTCGCTAATTGTTTAACTGTCGTGCTATTGGCCATATGTTCTGTTCTCCTGCTTCTTCTTATCCCCAATGCTCACGGGCTTTCATAATGATCTGGGCAGCTCTTTCTTCATCAAGACCTGTCAAATCAACGAGTTCTCCAGTTGACAAGTCCGCTAAATCATCAAGCGTTTTAATACCGCGCAAGCCCAGTTTTGAAGCCAACTCTTCATCCATGCCCTCGAGTTCAAGAAGGGCTTTATCCATCTGTTTGAGGACTTCTTTAGCTTCAATGGCTTGGGTTATCAGGCCCGTCCTTGCTCTTGAGCGAAGCTCCTGCAAATCCTCCTCTTCAAAAAGGCCTAGACTCATCAATTCTTCTTCAGGTAAATAAGCAATTTCTTCCAAGGTCTCGATTCCGTTATCAAGCAGAACTTGAGCAACTTCATCGTCGATGTCCAACTTATTGACGAGTTCTTGCTTGAGGCGTCCCTGTTCGGCCTCACGCTTTTCAGCCGCCTCTTCGTCATCCATGATCTTGATATCCCATCCTGTAAGTTCGGAAGCAAGACGGACATTTTGACCATTGGCGCCGATAGCTTTACCGAGGTTTTCGCTATCAGTGATCACTTCCATTAACTTTTCGTCTTCATGAACAATAATTGAAGAGACGGCCGCCGGCTGCAAGGCGCTCATGACATATTCCGCAGGCTGATCAGACCACTGAATAATATCCACTCTTTCACCGTACAACTCTTGTGAAACGCTTTGGACACGACAACCTCGGACACCAATGCAAGTACCTAGCGGATCAATTCTTTTATCCTTAACTTGCACCGCAAGCTTTGCCCTTTCTCCAGGATCACGCACCGCTCCTTTGATTTCAAGCAATCCCTCGTCAATTTCAGGAACGACCTGCTTGAATAACTCAATCAAAAATTCATTGCAGGTACGGCTAAGCGTAATTTGTTGTTGGCGGGAGGTTGGATCAACTTTGAGCAAATAGGCTCTCACTCTATCTCCGATTCTCAAATTCTCTGCCGGAATCATCTCGGATCTAGGCAATCTAGCATCGACTCTACCAATCTCGATGATCGCATCTCCTCTGTCCATACGCTTGACCTGGCCGGTCACAATCTTCAGGTTCTTGTACTGTTGTAAAAATTCATTGAGTAACTGATTGCGCTCTGCCTCACGCAACTTCTGCAAGATAACCTGCTTCGCGTCTGTAGCAAAACGCCTGCCCGTAACTTTGACGTCCTTAAGTTCCTCTTTGACGTAGTCGCCTACGTTCATCTCACCCTGGTCACTGTAGTCTTCTTGGGCTTCCCATTGAAGAATTTCACGGTCTGGAGCCTGCAAACCCTGATCATCAGGGACTACAAGCCACTGTCTCCAAACTTTTTGTTCTCCTGTTTCCGGATCTACTCTAACCTGAATGTCAACATCGGTGCCAGGAAAATCCGCTTTTTTCACAGCGCTGGCGATAGCGCTTTCAAGAGCGCTAAGGACGATGCTTTCATCCACATTTTTCTCGTGGGCTAACGCCTCGACAATTTCTAATAACTCTCGGTTCATTTTGTGCCTTTAAAGTTCAATTCAGGAATCAAGCATGCCCGTTCAATACTGTTGAATGGAAACTTGACAATAATCTCTTGCTCTTCAGCAACCTTTTTGGGTGCGTGAGAAACTTTATGTTTTTGAGAAGGAGTTTTTGCTGGCAATTCGAAAACCAATCTCAGTGAGATCATTGAATCTCCATCAATGCCTTCAACTGAGACCAAATAACCGTCTATCCGACGTCTACCATTTTCCGGTAATCCTTCCGCTTTCAGAGGAACAAACAGTTCAACGTGGATAAGTTGACCGGTGAAACGCACAAAATCTCTTGGCGTTCTCAGCGGTCTATCGAGACCAGGAGAAGAAACCTCCAGGCGATCGTAGTCAACATTCTCAACGGTAAGCACCGCATTGATTTGGTTGCTCACTCGTTCACAATCATCAAGAGTAATTCCGCCCTCTTTATCTATGGTGATTCGAATGATTCCACGAGGGAGCCTCTCGGCGCATACTAAATCGTAGCCCAGAGACTCAACCGTGTTTTCAACCAATTCTGTTAATGGAGTCGAAACCGCCATCTAAACCTTTTTCCTTCAACAATAAATTCAAAAAAAAATGGGCAAATGCCCATCTTTTCATACATCAATGATAGGGACGCACCCCCACAGAAGTGCGTCTAGCGGTGTTTTTTTCAATCCCACCACTTAAACTGCGCGGTATTGTACACCCATGCAACAGAATTGCGTGAATTTTTTTAATAGAAATCAGTAAAAAACGGTTACTTAGAATTACCGACAAAAGAAAATCTTGAAAACCGTGGCAACTAACAATCACGCTCAGAGAGACAAGAACTACAGTCCGTTGTTCTTAGGGCAGTAGTCCTCTTCTCGGGTGTTCGAGTTCGTACTTGTATAAAGCGTTAGTGAGGCGGTGCGGTTTTGCTGTCATAGCAACCCTGATTCCTTTCACAATAAGCATTTCATTACCTTCGGGCCAGTAGCCAGCTTGAGATTTTTCAGGAGGTAGTTGTTTAATCTGCGAGTAGTCAATTGTTGTGTTCCAAAAATATGGACTTTGCCTGATCAAACTAAAGCTCTCTCCTTCGGTCATTCCCTCAAAGCCCCCGGCATAAAAACCCAAACAACGACGACTAGAGTTGCAACTAAGCCAGAGGTAAGGACCGTTTTCTGGGGCATAGGTAATTGACTCCTGTTCAAATTCAATGGCCAATCTAAACAGGTCATTGCGCAGGTCTCTGTAACTGGAGCCCTCATAGTACTCTTCTTTACTAGCCGATAAATACTGTTTACGGTTAAAAACAAAAAAACTTTCTTCCGACTCTTCTCCATAAACAGTCTTAACTGGAATGATCCCGTAGTCCATAGCAAGCAACGCATCGCGAACTCTTTGAGTATTTTTTTCATTGACGATTTTTTGCCTACCGAATACCTTTAACAACTTTTCTTTGAATGTAGCAAGATCTCCAGGGCCACAGTCCACAAATGGTCTCAATTTTTCAAACAACTCGAGGCGACGGGGAAATTTTGGATCAAATGGATCTATGAGTTCATACTTGAGATTAAGGTTACATAGTGAGCTGAGGTAGTCGAGATCGTCTTTTCTGAGGCCAGGAATTTTTTCAAACAAAGAAGAATCAAACCGACGACTAACCGCAATTACACCCGTCTCGCATCGATCATTCCACAACTGCAACCTGTTCTTCGTTTCTGAATCGAACGTACGTTTATCAATAAGAACCGAAAAATCTAGACTTGACATTTCATTTGCCTCCTTTCGGAAAATCTTAAGAAATAATACGTAAAATTAAGACGCATAAAATTCAAATAAATTTGTATTTAATTTAGGTTTAATAACTACTTAATTATTAATAAAATCTTAAGCTATTTTGTTTCAGCATATTATCCATTTTTTTGTTTGTATATGTCATTTATTGACGTACATATGTTTATAGTAAACATTAATTTCAGCGATAGATGGAGAATAACGACTATGAGACAAACCGATTACACCAAAGCAATTGCCGATGCCTTTATTCAGTCCCTAAAAACAGGAACTCTTCCTTGGAAACAGAATTGGGAAAGGTGGTGTATGCCCAGTTATAACGCAGTGACAGGTAAGCCATACCAGGGATTAAATCAATTCTTCCTGTTCTTGATTCGACAAGGACGAGAACTCAAAGACCCACGCTTCATAACGCGAAAACAAGCCATGAAACTTGGCGGATATGTCAAAAAAGATGCGGTAGGACTCAGATTGATGTTTTGGAAGGAAGTTTCTCCAAGCAAAAACTCTGAAAACGTTTTTGAAACGGAAACTACAGAAGAGGAAAAGAGACCAAAAGCGATACCTATCTGCTTCGTCGTCTACTCCGTGGAAGATTGTGCTGGTCTAAATCTAGAGCCGGTAAAAGGCAAAATCGTCCACACTTGGGATTCGCTAGCTGTTGCAGAGGACATCATAGCCAAAAGCGGTGCCCAATATTTTCATGAAGGAGATCACGCCTTTTATATGCCCGATATTGATCTAATTCAACTTCCATGTCGAGAACAATTCTTGTCTGCGGACGATTTTTATAGCGTGGCTCTTCATGAACTTGCTCACTGGACGGGACATAGCTCAAGACTAAACAGGTCTTTGAAGAACAGTTTTGGCTCTGAAAATTATGCCAAGGAAGAACTCCGCGCCGAAATTGCCTCATTTATGATCTGCTCCTCAATAGGAATCAAGAATACGTTTGACCAAAGCGCAGCCTATGTCAACAGTTGGATAAAAATTTTGGAGAATAACCCCAAAGAAATTATGGCCGCTTGCAGGGATGCGAAAAAAATTCGCGATTTTCTTCTCAAGCCCGTTCTTCCAAAGATTAAAACTACAGATAGTGAAAAAAAACTTGCTACAAGAGCGGTTGAAAGAGAAAGTTCCTCGGAACCTATTTGGATTTCAAGGACTAATCGTCAAATTCAGCATGGGATCATCTTGCAGTGAACTATCCACTTCTAATGCTTGCGCATACAGGAGGAACTTCTCACTGCAACCAGATTCCGTACAGGAGCGCAGTACCGCTTGTTCCATCGCTGATTCTCCGAGCTGATCCTCCTGTCCTTTCATAGGATCGGCCTCTTTTGAGGCCTTCTCTTACCTGTCTTTAGCACCCTTTAAATAGACAAAGCCCCGTAGCCAAAGGGCTGGCAAGGGGAATTGATTTTTTTCTTA
>CANQMZ010000009.1 GCA_947625105.1 uncultured Parasutterella sp. | reverse complement strand
TTAGAAATAAGTAGAAACCCTAGATATTGGCCTTCTCTAACCTAGCACTGTGATACACATTTTTAGAATTTACGTTTTAACAAGGCTCGGTAGACGATGTCATGGGCAATGCCTGCTCAAGCAAATTGGAAAAGCCGCGCTCAAAAGTAAACGGTGGTTGTTCAAGTAGCTAGCTCCGTCTGTCCCGTAAAAGCACACATCAGACCGGTTAATAAAATGGAATCTGACGGATAGGTAATCTTGCTCTGCTGACGGCATTCCCTACCCTTTTCGCGTTCACCGTGACGACACAAACAAAAACGCTCCTTTTTGTGTATAATTCGCTTCTCTTTTAGGGGAATCGCCAAGCTGGTTAAGGCACCGGATTCTGATTCCGGCATTCGAGGGTTCGAATCCTTCTTCCCCTGCCATAGTTCAAATGCCCTTGAGTGCCCTTAAATGCCCTCAGAGTTCTAAAAACGCAATACCCGCGCACTTTGACATTCGAACTTCGACTGCCCATAACTGCCCATAGATGCCCATCAATGCCCGTTCTTCATTGTGACCAAATGTGTGACCAAATTGAGTTCTAAAATGCATTCAACAATGGTCACACAAAAAATGTCTAACACATTGAAATCACTGACAGAAAAGCAGATAAAAAATCTGATTAAAAATGGCAAAAAAGGGGGCTTCGGTCTGGGTATTGTTGAGGGACTTTGCTCAAGGATATGTGACAAAAAAGTCAGCTACGTACTCCTGAGCTCTACATTTTTTCGTTGTCAAATGGCGTGAAAGCCCTATCAATATTGGCTTACACCAATATTTTACGCGTGACGTTGAAATGATGAAATATGGCGGTTAATCAAACGAGAATGCTTATGGTTAAAAAGAGTTCATTGGATATAGAAGAAGGACATCGAATACTTGAGGACTTTATTGAGGGTTTCCCTGCGCTACTTGAAAGTAAAGAATTTCAAGAATCTTTTGAAAAACACATACGGGAAGAAAATTTCTCCTACGGTTTACCTATCTCTTATTTGGCAGATGACGAAAAGACCATAATCCGGGAATATCCTGATGGTCATAAGGAATATATCGTTAAAAAATAGACGGCAGATAATTATTTGACGGCAGGAATAAACAAGACTATGGAGTCAATAAGTCTTTTCCTCCCCCGCGAATGATTTACACACCACACAAGATTTATTTGCGGCTTTCGTCAAGATTCCCTCACTTTGCATACGGCTACTCACCGAATATGCCCGGGACCTAATAGTTACAAAGCCATTAGGATATGACTGGTAATTTTCAAAGATGTAATAGAAGCAATCTTCAAAAACTCTGAGTAGTTTATAGAAGCGTCGCCGTTTGCATTATCGCTAATTACTCGTAAAACCACAAAGGGTACCTTGTTGATAAAACACACCTGACCAATAGCCGCACCTTCCATTTCGACGGCAATCGCATTAAAGAGCTCCTTGATCTGGTCCTTTTTGACTTGGTCACAAATAAACTGATCCCCCGAGGCGATGGTCCCTTTCGCCACACGAATTCCTAACAGTTGTGCTATTTTTTCTGCTTGGCAAATGAGTTTAGGGGCCGCCCCGAAATAAATCTTGTTTATGCCCGAGACCATTCCTTTAGGATCTCCCACGGCGGACGTATCCATGTCGTGCTGGCAAACTTGGGTTGAAATTGCTAGATCTCCGATTTTCAAGGAAGAGTCCAGTGCCCCTGCGATTCCCGTATTGATAATTGAGTTTACTTTGTAGCGCAAAACCATCGTTTGCGCACACACAGAAGCAAAGACTTTTCCTACTCCGCTTTTTGCACAAACCACGTCAACCCGACCAATTCGACCCCGGTAGTAGGTGATACCAGATATCTCTTCGGTCTTGGGTTCATTCAATAAAGCGATCAAACCCTGAATCTCAGGGCTCATCGCTCCTATGATGCCTATCATTTCAGGCTCTCTCAACTACAATGGCAATTCTTCGCCTTGCGCATTAAATAGAGGTAACTTTTCAAGGAAAGTAATATCTTTTCTCTTGGCTGCATCACCTTCGGCCAAAATCGACATCTTGCCAACCACATTGGCTCCTGCAGCATTTGCAAGTCTCTCAAGCGCTTCTAAAGATTTACCCGTCGAAATCACATCATCGACTATCAGAACTCTTTTACCTTTCATCGCCTCCATTTGTGTTCTGTCAAGATAGAGTCTCTGATCCTTCTCCGTGGTAATAGACTTAACCCCAACACCATAAGGATGATCCATATAAAGCTTGATACCCTTTCTAGCAACGAAGTAAGAAATGTCGCCGTTTTGGCGAGCCATTTCGTGAATCAAAGGAATTGCTTTAGCCTCAGCGGTAAGTAAATAGTCATAGTCCGGAGCCTTTTTGAGTAACTCTGCCGCACAAGCCACTGTAAGTTCGGTATCTCCAAGAATCAGAAGCGCCCCTATCATCAACTCGGAGTTGATGGGACAAAGCTGTAAATCTCTTTCCAAACCGGCAACATGCAACGTCCATTTCATTTTCTTCTCCACCTAGGTTTTTGTACACTGATATGCTACTTCAAATCACTTGCAGCAAGACTGACTCAAATTATTTAACTGCCTTTCCTCCCATCCTGTTTTTTGCGTTACGGATAGCGTTCTCAAAAGCTCTATGCCTTTCGGGAGCAACCTGAGCATCAAGCAGCAACTGCCACTGTTGAATCGCCTTTTGGTAATTGCCTGCTCTGAATGCATCCTCTGCGATGAGCATCCTGCTTTGAACTTCATATTGATTCAGAGCAAGAGCCTTATCCAGAATATCCTCAATTTCAGGATTCATTTTCCGTCCGTCTCTATAGTAAGCAGCACGGGCTTTAAGACCCAACAATTCAGCGTCTTGACCTTTGATATCGAGAGCATCTTGAAGAGTATCGGCTGCCTGATCAAACAGTCCTCCCTCCATATAAAGCTGAGCGAGTTCTTTTTTCTGTTCAATGCTCTTAGGCTTAGCCAATGCCGCCCTTCTTGCTTCGGTAATTTTTGCCGCCAATCGATAGTCCTTCGTATCGTCAACTTTCTGATTTTGCCAGTCGTTAAAGTGACCAGTTCCCGCGTAAATCGCCACCGAAGCGAGGATAACAAGACCCACCAAAAATAAGAACCACTTTTTAGCGGAATTCGACTGCTGTTTGCAACCCAAAAAAACAAAAAAGACGACCACTACCAACACTAGGCAGGTCGCAATACCAAATATCAACGGGTTTGACATGAGACAACTAAGATGTTCTATCTAGATATCGCAAAGAATGAAACATTTAATATTCATTTTATATTGACTGAGTACACTCGAGGGTGAATTGCACAACGTTTTCTTTTTTGGCATAAACAAATGAAAACAGAGTGTACTGATGGATGTTGACTTGAGAGTTGGATTTTGCTTCCTGAGATTGGCTATTTTTTATTGATTGTTGCAGCTGTATGTGCTTTCACAATGGCCGCGCCAGTCTTTTTTGCTTCTCAAAATTCAAAAATTCCTTCCACCCTTTGGAAACCCTCTTTGATCGTTGTGTTCCTTTGCATAACGATAAGTTTGGTAGTGTTGGGTTGGGCATTTATCACAAACGATTTCTCGGTTGCCTATGTGGCCAACCACTCCAATACTCGTTTAGACACTTTTTATAAGATAGCCGCTATCTGGGGCTCTCACGAAGGCTCCCTTCTTTTCTGGGTTTGGACCATCGCCGCTTGGACCGTACTTTTTGCTGTTTTAGTCAAAGATGAGGAGTTATTTCATGGAAGGACCCTAGCGGTAATGATTGCTACCATAGGGTTATTCGGGCTCTTCCTCATTTTCACATCCAATCCGTTCGAACGATTTTTACCTCTTGTGCCGCCTGAGGGTAAGGACCTTAATCCCATTTTGCAAGATATTGGTTTGATCTTGCACCCGCCGATGCTTTTTATGGGCTACTCCGGCCTAGCGCTATGTTTTGCCATCTCTGTGGCCTCTCTTGTGAGTGGGTCTCTCTCTAAATACAGCATTCGTGTACTTTCTGTCACGAGTATCCTCGCTTGGGTATTTTTGACTGCGGGCAATATTCTCGGCTCCTGGTGGGCCTATAACGAACTCGGCTGGGGTGGTTGGTGGTTCTGGGATCCCGTAGAAAACTCTTCTTTCATCCCGTGGCTTTTTGTGACTGCGCAACTCCACGCACTGATTTTAACCCGACACAATGCAAAACTTACTCGAAGCGTTGTTCTGTTATGCTTACTTGGGTTTGCAGTCTGTCTGCTCGGAACCTTTATCGTTAGATCGGGAGTCATTCAATCCGTACACGCTTTCGCTTCAGATCCAAATCGCGGCACTATGTTGCTCATCGTATCCTTGTTACTTGTGCTACCTGCTTTTGGGTTATACATGTTCCGAGCTCACAAAATGACGGGGAGCAGGGACTTGACTACATTAGATGAGTTATCGCTTGCTTTTGCGGTAATTCTGTTATCCGTTTCGGCGATCTCTGTTTTGTTCGGAACGCTTTACCCACTTGTTTATGATGCTTTTGGAGCAGGCGTCCTGTCGGTGGGAGCTCCTTATTTCAATTCAATTTTCGCCCCAATGGCTGTGTTTGCAGCGGTTTTAATCGGTCTGACACAACTGAAGGACACAAATATTTTCTGCTGGTTGGCAAGTTTCCTAATTAGTTCCGTGCTTTGCGTTTATTTCGGATTCTTTACCGAATGCAAAGATGCGCTATATACAACCGCCGGAGTTTTCGCTTGCAGTTGGATCCTTAGTTCCTTCGTCTCAAAATTCCTATGCAAAGGTACGCATCGCAATTGGTTTGCATTGATTGCCCACTTGGGGCTTGCCATCAGTATTGCTGGGGTGGTTGGTGATACTCAATATCAATCCGAGGCATTGACTCGCCTTGGACCTGGTTTAGGACGCCCTCTTGGTGATTACATCTTTGTTTATGAGGAAACCAAAAAAGTTGATGAACCCTCTTTCTTTGCCGATGAAGCGCAAATCAGAGTCCTAGACAAGGATGAAAAGCCTCTGCTTTTGCTGCAACCGCAACGTCAGACTTTTAGAAGTAACGGCATGCAGATGACATCGGCGGGAATATCTCACGGTTTATTCCGAGATCTTTATGTTTCGTTAGGTAATCAGCTCAGCGCAGAAGAATATCTCGTTCGTATCAACATTAAGCCACTCGTCAGCTGGATATGGATTGGAGGAATTATCATGATGCTCTCGGCCGTATTCAGCACCGTCTGGAGGAGAAACAAACAAAAGGAAGAGAAAAATGAATAAAGCACTAACAGCACTCTTTGCTTTTCTTTGCTTGAGTTTCTCTTTGACATTTACCCATCCGGCATACACGGCAGAGCCCTCTATCAGAGACCAAGCTATCGCCATATCCAAGGAGTTGCGAGACCCTAATGCGATCAATCAATCCCTTTACGAGTCAGAGTTTCCACAAGCCGCCGAGCTTAAAGCTAGGATTTACCAAATGCTTCAGGCCGGTGAATCCAGAGAACGAATTCTCAACTATTTTGCCGAGCGTTATGGGGAACAAATCCGCTACGAACCCGGAGTTAAGCCTTCTACCATCGCTCTGTGGCTATTTCCACTTGTTTTAATTTTACTTGCCCTCGTTTGGGCGGGCTGTCGGTTACTGAAAATTAAAAGGAAAACATCATGAAATTAACCAAAACACTTTTTGCCCTTGCAACCGCCTCTCTTCTCTGCTTGAATGTCCAAGCTCAAGGCATCGCCAATAGCAAGGTCTATAACACCGGGGCACCCATTGCCAAACCTGACGTCATGCGGACAGTTACAGAGTTCCAGAATGCAAGAAAAATTCCTGAGCTCGAGATTACTGACCTTAATGGCAATAAAGTTGATCTCAAAAAATACGAAGGAAAACTTCTTCTACTTAATGCCTGGGCCACTTGGTGCCACACCTGCCTAGGATCAATGCCACGACTGGTTGAGCTACAAAAGACATTAAAGGACAGTGACATTAAATTCGTGGGAATTAATATTGACGTCAAGCCTGAAGCTGTTATGCCGTTTTTGAAGAAACACAAAATCGAGGGCTTTGAAACGCTTTCAGACTCCAAACAGAGCGTAGCCAATATTCTTCCATTGTCAGTTGTCCCTACTGTTTACATTTTAGACGGCAAAGGAAACTTAGTGGGGTTTGTCCGCGGTGAAATACTCTGGACAGACAAAGATGCGATCGACTATCTGAAAAAGCTAGCGGCAAAATACGCAAACCCCGACATGAGCAAACAAGAAGCCAAAAAAGGCTAATCGCAAATTCTTCAGAAGTAGCTGCACGAAGTCAAAGGCGTGCGGCTATTTATTTGGGGCATACAAGGCAAAACTCCTATAAGACAAAAGCTTGGAGTTTTATCCCCAAGCCTTTGCTTTTAGCCTAAAAGCTTTTCAGAGCTATATCGTGTTCAGCTGTCCAGCATAGATCACGAACAGACGCAGACACATCATCCCGCAAACAACGGCAATACTAGAGACATAGAACACTCCAGCACTGTCACGTGTGGTCTTGCTTCCGAAGAAACTAAGAACCAACGGAACAAGGAATCCGATGCCTATCGCACCTACCCAGAATACTTGAGCCCACGTGCCTTGCGTGAATGCTTGAATCGCCATCTTGGCAGCTTCCGTGCCACTCAACAGAGCAATGATGATCATGAATATGCACAGAGCCTCAACCGCCATAATCGGCCACTCGGCAGCATGCAGAGCATGCATGTCTGAGCCATGACGATTGTCACCAAAGAACCATGCGGCTACCAGTTTTGTCGCCGCACATCCGGCGGAGAATCCCGAAGCCACAAACAATGCCGGCAACACCGCTGTATTGATAAGCGGGAAGCGGATCAAAGCGGAAATCAGGAAACCGGTATAAGCACAGATCGCTATCGCAAGAAGAAGAACTACCCAGTCCAGGAAGACTCGGATGCCGGCAAAGAAGCCAACTATCGAATCCAACCACTTCAAAGACGGGGAATTCTTGATGTTGTCACGCAACGTCACCAACATCAGAATAAATACCAGCGGAATATAGAACAGAAGCGCTATAACACCGATACTCATCACTGAGGTTGGGTTGTAGTAGACCAAAATGCGCCAGAAATTCCAAGGTTGTGTCAGATCGAGAACCAGGCAAAGCATACCTAGCACAATCGTGATAAACCCAATGATCGTGGCAGACTTCATAACGGGAGTGTTCTCATGAGAACCTTTAAAAAGGTTCATGCAGATCGCCACCGCCACTGCTCCACCGGAAATTCCAGCTAGGAACAGATAAACCGCAATTGGCCAAGGCCAGGCTACTCCGTCAGTCAAGCCAATGGTAAAGTTTAAAGCACCATCCATCTTTACACCCCCTTCTTGACTATTGGAATATAACGAAGACTCGGTCTGGTTCCCAGATAGGGCCTAATACGCACGCTGTCTTTGACTGCCAACAGCTTGTTAATGTACGAGTTTTCGTCGTTAAGATCACCAAATACGAGAGCATCATGGCGGCACGCTGATACGCAACCTGGATCCTCTCCTTTGGACAAGCGATTCTGCAAGCAGAAATCGCAGTTATCAGCAGCCAGTGTCGCCTGGTTAATGAAGCGAACGTTGTAAGGGCAAGCTGCGATGCAGTACTTACATCCTACGCAACGGTCGATATCCATTGTGACCACGTTGAAGACCGGATCATAGTGAGCCGCGGCCGTCGGACAGACTTGCACGCACGGCGCATCCTCACATTGCTGGCAGGAAACACGCACATAGCGTCTTCGTCCGTCAACCATCTGTCTTTCGAGCAACAATCTAGATTGACCAGGAGGCAGTTCATTCACTTCGTTACAAGTCGTCACACACAATCCACAGCCGATGCATTTGTTTTGGTCAAAAACCAAAGCGTAATGAGGCTGTTTCTTGCTTGCCGGCTCACTTGTTTGAGCTTTCGCTGTCGTGGCTAAGCCACCGAGGGCGAGAACGGACAAGGACCCGACACTAGCTCCTTTTAGAAACTTTCTTCTGTCGATCTTTTCGCTCACATTGTTCTCCCTCACAGGCTTTCACCTGTTTTAATACGTTTGTTGCAAAGCCTAAGTACCATTCCGTAAGTTTCGATCACCCAGCCCTCGGGACCTGAGGTCCGTCTGGCTTTGATTAATGCGATCATTTCCATCTCCTACGTATGGGGCCACTGTTTTTTTGGCTGACCCATCATTGAGCCCATGCCTCCTTTAACAGTACCCGCCTTGGGCTTTTCAATTTTGATAAGTTTGACATCGAAGACAAGAGCCATATTGGGTGGGAATGTGTCCGTGCCTCCCTCGCCGTATGCGAGGGAAGCCGGGATGACAAATCGATATTCCGCACCTTCTTTCATCAGGCCAATGCCTTCTTTAAGACCGGGGAACAAAGTCATCATAACAACGTCTTCCTTGATCGGTTTTTCTGCCGTCCCGACAAAATCAATGCCATCGGCAAATTTACCGACATACTCCAAAGTCACGACATCTTCTTCCTTGGCTCTCTTATCGCCTTTCCCTTCGGTCTTCACCTCATACTGCAAACCGGACTTGGTCGTCACAACGCCTTTTTTGGCCTTGTTCTTGGCAAGGAGATCCTCACTCATCTTCTTGTTAGCCTGCTTGACTTGGTCAAGTCTAGCCTCATAAAGTTTGTTGAGTTTCTCGGCACGACTGTTCAAATACTTGAGCATATCGTCTTCGCTAAGCTTACCCTTGTTTTTGAGAGCGTCAACAAAACCTTCAACCACTAGGTTAACGTCAGCCTTAGCTCCCAATTGTCCTTGTTTGTAGATTTGGTTAGAAAGATAATTTCCAACCGAAGCACCCAGACTGTAAGATTCCTTGGCTTCATCCGTGTCCAACGCTTGAGCACAAGCGACACCGCAGATACCGGCAGCCAATGCCAGCATTAGAACAGATTTTCTTAAGATCATCATTTTCTTCTTGTATGTAGTGTTGTTATAACGAAGTTACCACTAGGGCTTCTCTACCGGACGTCCCGATAATTTCCAACCATCAATTCCGTCGGCCATCTGTAGCACGTTTTTATATCCGAGCTTGGTGACCTTGCGGGCTGCGTCCTGGCTCAAATCACAGAGCTTGTTGGCACTGTAAATGACCAAAATCGCATTTTTGTCTTTAGGAAGCAGTTTTTCCCAATCCTTGACATTCAGGAAGATGGCACCAGGAATGTAACCGTCGGCCCAAACCTCCAATAAATTGGCATCGTAGAAAGGGACTCCCTGTTTCCAAAGCAACTCCGCTTCTCTGAGAGAAATTTGATAGATTGGCACATCGTAATTGACTTCCACCGGAGGTCCTCCACCTCCAGCTTGCACAGTCGCGGAAGTCAAACCTAACGTTACCGCCACTGCAAGAGTCATACCTAGTAATAAATTTTTCATTGCTTCTCCAATCTCAACTTCAAGAATCATATGATTCGTGAAGCGTCTTTACCCATCAACTACTTCGTAGCGGTCTTCACCGCTTTTGCTGGTTTTGCACCAACGGAGTCAATGATTTCTTGAGCTTTAGTCAGATAAGCCTCGGCTGTATCGACACGATTCTTCAAATAGTTGAACGCATGGACGCCATTAGATCCGTCGTCAGCGATCATCTGGATGATATCGTTAGCCTTATCGACTAATAACATAACTTCGCTTCTTTGTTCCGGAGTCAGCTTGGTGACTTCAAGAAGCTTAGTAATGCGATCGGAAGCGGCCTTATTCTTCGCCTGACCGTCTTTAATCGGATTCTGCCATTTCATGGTTTCATCGTAGACAGTCTTCTGATCTTTGTAAATGAGGCCTTCATCAAGTTCGGACTGGATCGGGCTGTGGCAACCTTGACCTTCGACAACTGTGTAGTCGGCGATTGATGTACGAGCGCAGCTCCACATCAGGTCAGTGTAACCATAACCTTCATCATTGCGAGAAATACGCCAGCCCTTGGAATTGGAAGCACGGGATTCGCCCGGAGCCGGATTCATCATCTTCTTCTCTGGATCAACCATGATCTTGAAGATGTGTGAACGACGGACGGCATCGAAACCAGCCATGTCAGGACGCTGGATAGCTGTGAAGTTTTCGCAGCTCATCGTCATCGGCATGTGGCAGCCTACGCAATCGACCTTGCTATGTGTGTCGGCGTTAGCAACAACCTGAGCCTGGACCTTATGGCAGTCTTGGCATTTCTGCTTCATGTTCGGTTTGGTGCTTGAGGACTTCCAATCATTGCTGGTAACTTCATGTGGATCGTGACAGGTCACGCATCTCATGCCCTTATCGTAGTGCTTGGACATGAACAACTGTGCACCTTCGGTTCCGCATGATGGGCAGGAAGATTTCGTCTTGACGTTAAAGGCGCGTTCAAGCTTGCCCTTGGCGTCTGCACGATTGACTTCGTCAGCAACAAAGTTAAGTCTCTGATGGCATCTGTCGCAGTTGGTTGACATGTTGTTGTTATTGCCAACAAGGTGTCCACCTTCACCGTGGCACTCTTCACAAGAAATACCGCGGGAAATCGTATGCTGCTGCAGAGCTTTAGGATTACCCAAATCTTTGAAGAAATCAGCCTTGTTCTTATAGTCGAACTTAAAGGCGTGGCAGACTTCGCAGTAGGATGTGGCGCTTTGAACAAGCAATACACCCTCATAGGTAGAACCGTAAGAGGTCATACCCCATTGATGAGAAGCTGAACCACCAAAATTCTTCAATTCGGTCGGGAAGTCAGGAATGAGCTTCTGAATCTGTTTTGCTCTTTCCGGTGTGAGCCATTCAGCCCAACCACGAGAGAACTGGTTACCACCGGCAACAATCTTACCGGTACCGTCTTTCAGAAGACCGTCACGAACGTGGTAGGAACCACGCATGAGCCATCCGTCAATAAAGCCATACTTCGTTCTTGGAGTACCAACTGTTGCGTAAATAACATCAGCTGTGATTCCGTCAGGCAGAACAGAAGCTTGTGATCCGTAGAGTTTCTTCTTTAGATCGTTATCAACTTCGGGATGTTCGCCCGGGAAACGAATGGTCTGAGCATGGCGGGAACGTTTCCATCTTTCGTATTGAATAGCGTGGCATTCGCCGCATTTATCCGGACCAACATATTTGTTTGGGAAGTCAAGAATTGAGCTTTGGCCCAAACGATACTGGGAAGCCATATGGCGACCCGGTTTTTCCTGTAGCTTGGAGTAAGCAACCGCATTACCTTCGCCGAGATATTCCGATCCACGGGATGAAATCTTCGGTTTTCCAACGACACGGCCTTCCGGCAGATATGTCTTGAAAAGCGGATGATTCTTGAACAACCAGTCCCACATTTCCTTTTCTTGGACGATGTAGTCCTGCAATGTTCTGATCCCTTTAGTCGGCTCTGTTAGATCCGGATTATTCCAAATCTCCAGAGTCTGATCGTTCATCTTGGGAGTAGGAAGAGGTTGATTTCCTTGCTGAGCCTGTGCAAAAGCGCTACCTGCAGCGGCCAGTGATGCCACACAGATTAGAGCTCTCAACAGAGTCTTGGAGGTGTGTTTCATTGTCATCTTTATCTCCTGATGAAGTTGCGCTTTGACCTTGGGATAGCGGTCTCGCACAACCATTTGAGCATATCGAATCTCTCGAATACCCACCCGAGAGTATGGACTTAAGATTGCTTTAAGACCATTCGGAATTAACCCCCTATTTGTCAGTTTTCTAGTTAGGTAAAATACCCTAATAACCATTGAATTTGTATAATTTTTTCAAAATATCCCCCTCCTAAAAAACTCAAATTTCTGACAAATTGTCCTTTTTTAAAATACCCTTTAACTTGCGATATTGTTTGACAAAACCAAGGGTTACTACGATTATCGAGAGAATTTAAAGAAATCAAGTTGCTAATCCACGGTGGATTAACGGTCACTTTTTTCGTGGTCAGAGACCAAAACAGTCATTTAACAAAATTTTTGAAGAATATTTCCCGCTTGAATCTTTGTAAAAGGCAGTTTAATGGGTTACTATACCTGTCAATGGGGTAAAGTAGCACGCCCAAAAGGTATTCTTATCCCACACTGCACAAGCTGGCTTCCTGCCAGTACGCCAAAAGCCGTGGAGTACGACTTCCCTAGTCGTCTTGCCATTCGGGCGGATTCGGCTTTTGGGTTACTTTAATATTTTTACTTCTTTGGAGCAAATTGCTTATGAACCGTCTGTTCAGTAGAGCCCTTTTGGCTATCGCTGCTTTAGGTCTGTGTGCCTCAGCGGCTACCGCAGCTTATAAAACAGAGTACAAACTTAGCGTGGTCCCTGGCGCCACCTCTGGTTGGGGACAAACCGCCACTTTCTTTGCCGACTGTGTTCGTGAAAAAACTGGTGGTCGTATCAATATCAAGCCTTACTTCGGTGCCCAATTGATGGCCGGAAAACAAACCTCCGAACTTCTGCTAGTCCGTCGCGGTGCTATTGACTTCGCCTTGGCTTCCACTATCAACTGGTCCCCGCAAATCAAAGAACTCAACCTGACGGCCCTTCCCTTCTTTATTGCCAATAACCCCGACCGTTACAAGGCAATGGACGCCATCGAGAAGGGCAAGTCCGGAAAGATGCTTGAACAGGCAATTGAAAAAACCGGTGTCAAATTTATCGGTTGGTCTGAAAACGGTTTCCGTGAGTTGACAACTAGCAAGGGTCCGATTGAAAAACCAGAAGACATGAAGGGCATGAAGCTTCGCGTTTGCGGAACCCCGATTTTTATTGATATTTTCTCAACGCTCGGAGCCAATCCACAGGCGATCAACTGGTCTGAGGCTGTTACCGGCTTCCAACAGGGCATTGTTGACGGTCAGGAAAATCCGACTAACGGCATCAATGTCCCAACTAAGGTATGGCAATGGCATAAATACTCAACCGATTGGCATTACATGATCGACCCGCTTTTCTTTACGGCTAATAAGAAAGTTTGGGACGAATTCAGTCCAGAAGATCAAAAGATCATTCTTGAGTGCGCCGCTGCCGCCGAACTCTATGGCAAAGCTTTGTCACGCTTAGGTAATGACCAGGGACAAGCCCTCGAATACCTGAAGAAGATCGGTAAAACACCTGCCATTACCGACCCCCAAGGCGAGCTTGAAAAGAATGGCATGACGGTCACCCGCTACACTCCGGAGATGATCAAGAAGTTCTACGACGCCACTAAGAGCGTTCGTGATGACTGGACCAAGAAGATCGGTCCGGATCTGGTCAAAGCCGCTGAAGAAGATATGAAAAACGCGAAATAAATTCGCTAGTTCAAAGAGTATCATTCTTCGTTCCTAACGAGGTGGTCTTGAGGGCCACCTCTTGATGTAGAAGTTTAAAGAGATGTTGCGTTTTCTAAATTCCCGTTTTGAAGAACTGTTAGGAGCTTTTCTTCTTGCTTTGATGGCATGTATTGCATTCATCAACGTAATTGTCCGTTATTGCACCAATTTATCCTTTTCTTCTTCTGAAGAACTAACGGTCAATTTCTTTGTTTGGATTGTGTTGCTTGGCACGGCACGGGCCTTCAGAGAAGGTAGCAACTTTACGATGAGCATTGTGTACAACTTCACCCACGGCACAGCAAGAAAAGCAATTTATTTCTTTGGGGTATTTTGTTCCATTGCTTTTTTCGTGATGCTCATTTATCTCGGAAGTATTGAAGTCATTGACGAGTTCCAATTGAATGTTTCTTCCGAGTCACTGGATATTCCGGTTTGGCTCTATACGATGGCCACACCACTTTTTTCTGCTTTAATCATCCTTCGGATTTTACAAAGAGTCCGTGAAGATATGACGAGCGGCAATTTCTAGGAAGTCGACCATGCATACACTTACCCAGGATCCCGCTCTCCTTCTGCTTATCCTCTTTCTAGTCCAACTGGTGCTGAGGGTACCGATTGCAATTAGCTTAGGGCTGTCGGCAGGCATTGTCAGTTATATTTTTGACATGGGCATTGACATGCTGCCGTACAACTTCTTTGCCGGTGTCGCTAAAGTGCCGCTGCTTGCCATACCGTTCTTTATTTTGGCCGGCTTTATCATGGAAAGAGCTGGAATAGCCGACAGAATTGTCAAACTTGTCGAAGCTCTTGTGGGAGATATGACCGGAGGCTTAGCCATTGCTGCAGTGGCAGTCGCCACATTCTGGGGCGCTGTCAGTGGCTCAGGTCCCGCTACCGTGGCTGCACTAGGTCTGATCCTTATTCCCGCCATGGTAAAAAATGGTTACGATAAGGCTTTTGCCGCCGCTAACGTCTCGGTGACTTCCGGATTAGCGATTGTGATCCCTCCAAGCATTGCATTCATCGTCTATGGCGGAATCGCTGACGCATCTGTTCCTGCTCTTTTTGCGGCAGGCATCATCCCCGGCCTTATTGTGGCCGGCTGTCTGATGCTGATGGTTTACTATATTTCAAAGAAGTTTGGTTACAAAGGTGTTCCAAGAAAACAGTCGGTCTGGTCAGCCTTCAAACAAGCTTTTTGGGGTGTCATGACTCCTGTTGTCATCCTTGGCGGAATCTACGGAGGGATATTTACTCCTACCGAGGCTGCTGCAGTCGCCATCTTCTATGGGCTCTTTGTCGGCGTCTTTATTTATAAGACTATCAATAAGTTTGAAATATTCGTTGATGTGCTGGTCGAATCGGTCAAAGCCACAGCGGTCATCATGTTTGTGGTGACATGTGCCGGTTTGTTTGCCTGGGTTGCCAGCACTGTCGGCCTGGTGGAAAGAGGAGCCGCCGTCTTAATGGGACTGTCAGATAATCCCTGGGCTATCTTGTTCTTTATCAACATCATCCTGCTCGCGGCCGGCATGATCATGGATGCGATTTCCATCTACTATGTTTTGCTGCCCTTCCTGCTGCCAAGCATTCATCACTTCGGTTGGGATCCCGTTTGGTTTGGCGTCATGATGACGGTCAATCTTGCTGTCGGTCAAGTAACGCCTCCAGTCGCTGTCAATCTGTATGTGGGAGCGCAGATTTCCGGCCTAACGATGGAACAAATCACGCCGCCGGTTTTGCCACTTTTATTAGCAACTTTAGTCGCCTTGGCTATTATCGTTCTCTTCCCCGAACTCTCTTTAGTGTTGCCGCACTGGTGGGGACTGTAACAATCGATGAGTTTCTCTCTAGCGAACCAATTTAATTACAAGATATCTCTAACGACAAAGTTAGTAACTCGGGCCGTGCACACCAGGCGCCCTTCGTCACTTTTAATGTCCACATTCCAAACGTGTGTGTTTCTCCCCCTATGGAGACATGTCGCATAGGCATGCACGTAGACGTTTTCACCTTTCTTGACAGAACTGATGTGATTGCCGGAAACAGAGCTACCTACCGGTATCTGATTTTCTTCACAATAAAGAAAAGAGCCGTAACCTGCGATAATTTCGGCTAACGCTAAGGATGCCCCACCACAGAGCCTCCCAAAAGGCTGACTTGTTCTGTCGTTGACTGGCATACGCGCCCTGACCACTCCGTTTTCTTCGGCCAAAATCTCGATACCGAGAAAACCCATCATAGAGTGGTCAATGAGTTCCTTAGCTTTGTATTTTTCGTTCATTTCTAATAACAATATTTAATTTAGGTCCAATAGAGTGTATACATATTCTCCAATGAATATTCACAAAAAAATCTAATTCGGTGATCGAGCACGTAAACAATCTGGAAAACTGTGAGCTTTGCCCAAGGCAATGCAAGGCTGACCGCACGTTGATACCCATCCCCAAGCGCAGTATTTGCCGCTCTCCAAAAGCGGTAAAGATTGCACTCGTGAGTTTGCACCACTGGGAGGAGCCTTGCTTATCCGGAACCCGGGGTGCGGGAACGGTTTTCTTTTCACATTGCAACCTTAGGTGTTGTTTTTGCCAAAACTGGTCTATCAGTCAAGAGGGGAAAGGTTTAACGGTCAGTATTGAGCGGCTTACGGACATTTTTTTCGAGCAGCAAGCCCGCGGGGCCCATTGCCTTGAGCTTGTTTCCTGCTCTCATTATGCCGACAGTGTCAGCGAGGCCATAGAGAAAGCTCGCGCAAAAGGACTGAGCATTCCTATTGCACTAAACACCAATGGATATGACTCTGTTGAATCCCTGAGACACTACTTTAAAGGTGTGGATATTTTTCTTCCAGATCTGAAATACTTTGATTCTTCCTTGGGAAGAAAATATTCAGGCGTCCCAAACTATTTTGAGGTTGCTTCCGCGGCGATTAGCACCATGTTTGAAATGGTAGGCGAACCTGTCTTTGATTCCTCAGGACTAATGAAAAGAGGTCTTATTATCCGCCATTTGGTACTCCCCTCTCACGTTGACGACAGCATCAACGTCCCGCACTGGGTAAAAGACAATTTCGGAGATAGCGTATACCTGTCTCTCATGAACCAATACATACCACTACACAAGGCTGTTCTTCACAGGGAAATCAATAGAAATCTCTTTACCCTTGAATATCAAAAAGTCATTAGAGAAGCCAGAGCCATCGGCATTAGAAACTGTTACATCCAAGAGGGCACCACAAACCTAGTCAAATACATACCCGACTTCGACGGAAGTAATGTTTTGCAAAAAGATGACTAATTGTCGATTGCCCTTCTTTTGGTCCAATCGAAGTGCCTAAGTCTCAGCAGGAATACGCTTCCGCGGAGGCACAGATCAAGAGCCATAGCGAACCAAACTCCGTAAAGACCCCAACGGGAGGCAAGAATAAAAGCAAGAGAAAGCCTTAACAACCACATGCAAGAAAGATTGATCAAGGCGGGCTGCAACGTATAACCGGCGCCGACAAAAATTCCGTAGATCACAATTGCGGCTGCAAACAGCGGCTCAGCAAAAGCTTCAATCCTCAACGCTCCAGAACCTAATTGAATAATCTCTGGAGTTTCCGTCATAATACCAATCATCAAAGGAGCAAAGATAAACATCACCACGCCCATTGCCGCCATCACCACCATAGCCAATGTCACATTGAACCAAGCGAAAGACTTAGCCAACTCGGCACGCCTAGCTCCAATACTTTGTCCCACAAGACTGGAAGCGGCATCAGCAATACCATAACCCGGCATATAACAAAGAGATTCAGCGGTTATCGCGAATGAATGTGCAGCCAAAGAAAAGGTTCCTAGGGGAGCGACGATCATCGTGGTAACGATCTGGGCTCCTGTCATGGCGCACCTCTCTACGGCCATGGGAGAGCTGATGTTAAGAGCTCTTCTGAGACAGCGCCCCGTGGGTTTGAAAGAGCCTCGATGTTCAATCAGGTTCAGTTTTTCATCCTTGACTACAAGGAACCAAATCATGATCAGTCCGCAAAGGCATTCGGCCAGAATAGTCCCGAGTGCGGCGCCTGCCACTCCAAGATCTGCCCCCGGTATGGTTAGCCTCAATCCCATCAACTCATAGGTCGCTGTTGGAAAGATCAAGAGCATGTTAAATAGCACGTCGAGGAAACACATTCCAATGTTAATCATGCTCGGCAGCTTGACATTGCCCGTGCTCCTGAGCATGCTGGCACTGACAAAGCTAAATATGCTGATTGGCATTCCCAAAGAAAATATTAAAAAATAAATGCTCGCATCAGCTCTAAGAGAGGCCTCCCCTCCCAACCACGTAGGCAGATAAGGACTGATGATTGCACCGGCTATCGCCATCACCGCACTAATCAGAGAACCGATGACGATGGTTTGGCGCAAAACACTTCGAGCCTCATCGAATTCTTTAGCCCCGATTCTTTGGGCCACTTGAACTGAAAAACCAGCGGTAAAAGAAGTGGTCAAACCCCAAAGCATCCAAAGAGAAGTAGCAACCAAGGCGATAGAGGCAGCCTGAGTGGCTCCGAGGTGACCGACCATCGCTGCATCAATATAGTTCATGATGACGTAGGAGATTTGCGCAAAGATGGCGGGCAGACTGAGTCTGACCACCAATTCGAATCTTTGCCTTGATGTGAGCGACTCACCATCTCGGATGCGGGCAAACAAGTATTCTGTGCGTTTATCTTTCACGTTTTAACCTCTTAGAGCGATAGCATTTTAGACCTCAGGGAGCGCGCCTATTCATTTGAACAGGAGTAGAATTCCTGTGCCGCTTTTGATTGCGACATACGGCCTACAGCAGAGCGGTTCTCCGTGATGAAGTTTCCGGGGAAGTTTTTACAAGTTAGAACTATGACATTAGATTTATCAAAGTACGGCATAACTGACGTCAAAGAAATAATTCACAATCCGTCCTACGAGCTATTAAGGCAAGAAGAGACCTCCGCAGAACTCACCGGCTACGAGAAGGGGTACGAAACCCAACTAGGTGCTATCAATGTTCTTACTGGAGAATTTACGGGACGGTCTCCTAAAGACAAGTTTTTTGTTCTTGATGATGTGAGTAGAGACACCGTTTGGTGGACTTCTCCCATGTATCCCAACGATAACCGCCCTCTTTCGGAAAAAAGTTGGAAAGCAATTAAGGCTATAGCTTCCGAGGAGTTATCCAATAAACAAAAACTTTACGTGGTAGACAGTTACTGCGGAGCGGATCCCGCCACCCGTCTAAAAGTCCGCTTCATCATGGAAGTGGCTTGGCAAGCCCACTTCGTCACCAATATGTTCATTCGTCCCACCAAGGAGGAATTAGAGCATTTTGGTGAGCCCGATTTCGTAGTTTTAACGGCGAGCAAAACTAAAGCGAAAAACTTTAATGATCTGGGCTTAAACAGTCCTACTGCTGTTGTCTTCTCTTTAAAAGACAAAATGCAGGTGATTCTTGATACATGGTACGGCGGCGAGATGAAAAAAGGTATGTTCTCGGTGATGAATTACCTAAATCCGCTACGTCATATCGCCTCCATGCACTGTTCTGCAAATACAGACCTGCAAGGTAAGAATACAGCGATATTTTTTGGACTTTCAGGGACAGGAAAAACCACCTTGTCGGCTGATCCTAAGCGTCTGTTGATCGGCGATGATGAACATGGCTGGGATGATGAAGGTGTCTTCAACTACGAAGGTGGTTGTTATGCCAAAGTCATTCATTTGGACAAGGAAAGTGAACCAGACATCTACAAAGCCATTCGTCCCGGTGCACTTCTTGAGAATGTGGTGGTCAGTAAAACGGGCAGGATTAATTTTGACAGCGCCAAGTACACTGAAAACACTCGGGTGTCCTATCCAATCTACTACATTGATAACATCGTCAAACCCATCTCAAGGGGACCGCACGCCAATGAGGTGATTTTCTTGACTGCTGATGCCTTTGGTGTGCTGCCTCCTGTGTCCATCCTGGATGAGGAGCAGACAATGTACTACTTCTTGTCTGGCTATACGAGTAAGTTGGCTGGCACTGAAAGGGGCATTACGGAGCCTCGACCTACCTTCTCGGCTTGTTTTGGACAGGCTTTTTTGAGTTTGCATCCATTCAAATACGCTAGAGAGCTTATTCGCAAGATTAAAGAAAACAACTCGAAAGTTTATTTGGTTAACACCGGTTGGAATGGCTCAGGCAAGAGAATTTCCATTAAAGACACTCGCGCCATCATTGATGACATTCTTTCCGGGTCAATCCTCAAATCCGGCACTGCTACCATTCCCTATTTCAATTTGAGGTTCCCGGTGAAAGCCGAAGGAGCCAGAACCGAAATATTGGATCCACGAAACACATACAAAGATCCGAGCCAATGGGATACCAAAGCCAGAAGTCTTGCCAAGAAGTTCATTGAGAACTTCAGAAAATTTGCGGCAACTAACGACCGCTGTAAAGAAATAGAAAAAAGCGGTCCTCATTTGTAGCCTCGAAGAGAAAATTTAAGAGACTACAGAAATTGGTAAAAGCAGTACCTGTGCTCAAGAAGAAAACCCAAACCATGAGTTATAAATGCTCATGAATTTGGGTTTGCTTTACTCTGAAAAAAAGGGACTTCGCTAAATTTCTTCGCAACATCCCCGTGGTTCGGGAGTGGACTATTTAGTCACTAATAAGGTTTTTAATTTCCGAGACCATCTTATAAGTCCACGAGTCAGTGACCGCAGCAACCACCTCCGTGATGACCACCGCATCCACATGAACCATGATCCTGCTCCTGATGCTCATGTCCTCCGCAACCGCAGGAGCCACGCTCATGATCGTGATGATCGTGTCCGCCACAACCGCAACCACAACCGGCTACAAAATTCTCATCAGGTTTTAGTGTTCCTTCAATAAGGGACTGAACTGCTTTATCGGGATCACCGGAAATACCGGGAACAACGTCAATGCCATTTTGAGCCAGTCCGACTAACGCTCCCTGGCCAATGCCACCACACAGAACCACATTGACCCCCTGAGCAGCTAAAAACTGGGAGAGGATGACGTGACCGGAACCTGGGGCATCAGCGATCAGAGTTTGCGTCTCTTTCCCCGGCTGAATATCAAAAAACTTAAATTGCGGAGCTCTGCCAAAGTGTTGGCAGATTTCACCGTTTTCGTAGGGAGTAGCAATAATCATTTAAAACCTCATCTATTTTCGATTCGGGGATTTTACCAAGACGAAATTTTCTTGCAATTAAAAATCCCCCTGAAAATTCAATAAAGAACACTTTCTCGTAAACGATTGTTAATGAAAGCTGTATCACTTATGCCCAAAAAAGACAGTTAAAAGCCGAGATTTGTTCCTTAAAATCAACCCTTGGATTAATATGACGCAGCCAGGGGGAAACAAAATGTCTTTAGAACAACTTTTCAAACTCAAGGAAAGAGGGACAACAGTACGAACGGAATTTCTCGGTGCCATATCGGCCTATCTTGCGGTCTGTTACCTTTTCATTGTCGTACCCGGAATGCTGCATGATGCTGGCATACCTATAGCCGATGCTACAGTCGCAACGATTTGGGCCTCGATTATTGGAACACTTCTTATTGCTTTCATTGCTAATTTTCCGATCGTAGTAGCTCCCGGTCTGGGGATCAGCGCCTACTTCGCCTACTACGTCTGCGGTCCGATGGGACTTAATTGGCAGGCAGCCTGTGCGGCGGTTATCGTTTCCGGTTTTGTATTTTTCTTACTCACCGTTACCAAAATTCGCCAGACTATCATTGCTGCCATTCCCATCGACATGAAGCTTGCCATTGTGGCCGGTATTGGCGCTTTCATTACCATTATCGGTCTCAAAAACTCAGGCATCATCATTGCCAACCCGTCCACCATGATCGGTCTTGGCAATATGTTGGCTCCTCAAGCTTATTTGACCGTCCTAGGTGTGATTCTTGCCGCATGGCTGTTGAGTAAAAAAATACGCATTGCCATGTTGATCACTATCCTTGTGGTGGCTGTCTTGGGCATTGTCACCGGAGCAACATCCACTGAGGGATTATCTTCTTTCGGTTCTAATTTCAAAATTCTGCCAACTGAGACAATCTTTCAGATGGACTTCAAGACAATGGCAACCGTGGGAATCCTCGGCGTTTTGTTTTCCATCACTATGGTCGATCTATTTGACAACATGTCCACACTAATTGGCCTATCTTTTCGAGCGGGATTCATGCAAAAAAACGGTCGTATCCCCGGGCTAGATCGTGCTCTTGTCAGCGACTCCATCGCAACCATGTGCGCCGGTGCCATTGGTACTCCCACTTCGACAGCCATTCTTGAAAGCGCTGTGGGAATTGAAGCTGGAGCTCGAACCGGTCTCTGTGCGATTTTCTTAGCCATCTTCTTTTTCCTGACCCTATTTATTACCCCTTTGCTGACGTTAATTCCGGCTTTTGCGACTGCTTGTGTCCTTATCCTGATTGGCTACATCATGCTTGAAGGGACGGTCTCCAGGATCAATTTCTCTGATATCTCCACCGGACTTCCCTGCTTTTTGACTATCTTCATGATGCCCTTTACTTTCAACATCGCCACCGGCTTAGCTTTTGGCGTCATCAGTTTCGTCGTACTGAAATTTTTGACCGGAAAAAGAAAAGAAGTCACTTTAACGATGGCTATTTTGGCTGTTGTGTTCATGGGTATTTTGGTTTCTCACTGATTAATGATTGACAAGGTTTAAAAATGAAGGAAACAAGTTGTAAATTAAGGTTGGACAAATTCGGAACGACTCCCATTCAAAGAGTAGAAGCCGCACTTGCTGACCTAAGGGCTGGAAAAGGCGTTTTAGTTCTTGATGATGAAAACCGTGAAAATGAAGCCGATCTCATCTACTCATCGGACCACCTCACAGAAAAGCAGATGGCTCTGATGATTCGTGAGTGCTCGGGAATCGTTTGCGTCTGTCTAAGAGACGAAGATTGCAAACGCTTGAAATTGCCACCTATGGTTGAGACCAACACAAATACCCAAGGCACTGCTTTTACAGTATCAATTGAAGCAGCTCACGGGTGCACTACCGGTGTCAGTGCTCATGATCGCGTCGTAACCATTAAAGCGGCGGCAAATCCCAATGGCAAACCGGAGGATCTTCTTCGACCCGGTCACGTTTATCCGTTAAGGGCAAGAAATGGCGGAGTACTTGAACGCCGAGGCCATACGGAATGCACGGTTGACTTAATGAGACTTGCCGGTCTTAACCCATGTGGAGTTCTTTGCGAACTCATGAATGTTGACGGCACCATGGCAAGAATGGAAGAGACTCTGGCTTTTGCCAAACTTCATAATTTGACCGTACTTACAGTTGAAGATTTAGTCTGCTACCGGCAAACCAAAGGGGTTTAAACAATCGGGGAGTCAAGCTCCCCAATTTTTTGGATTAAAGTCTATTCGTATGCTGCCTGAAGGATTTTGATCACATCTTCTTGTGTGAGTACTTTGTAGCCACCTTTGAGGATGATCGTCGCTTTGGCAATACCTTCAAACATTTCAGGTTTAGCTCCAAGATCTTTGATATTCATTGCCAATCCAAGCTCTTTCATCCACTCGCCCATTTTCTTGAGCCCCTCTTCAGCCACTTCCTTGTCGTTTTTTCCTTTCGGATCTACCTCCCAAACAGTTTCAGCAAATCTCTTAAATTTAGGCAAACCGGCCTCCATGACAAAGCGATAATACGGCAGAGATACCGCAGAAAGCGTCATACCGTGCGTTGCGTGGGTATAAGCTCCCACAGCGTGCCCAATCATATGTACTTCCCAGTCCCCACCGTTCTTTCCCATGCCAAGAAGCGTATTCAAGGCCCATGTAGCTGTCCACATGATGTTGCTTCTTGCTTCATAGTTATTCGGATCCTTGTTGGCGATTCTGGAGGAATGAATAAGAGACCGCATCAGGCCTTCTGACAGGTAATCGGATGTGTTGTCATCTTTACCACTGAAATACTGCTCCATGATGTGCGACATAATGTCAAAGCAACCGGCAACCATTTGGTTATGGGGCAACGTTAAAGTAAAGTTCGGGTTGAGGATCGCAAATTTAGGATAAAGCTTTTCGCCAAAAACTTTTCCGATCTTCATTGTCTCAGCGGTATTGGTGATAACAGAGCCGCCATTCATTTCCGAGCCTGTGCCGACCATGGTCAAAACAGAACCAACCGGTACAACCGGGCAGTCAGGCTCTTCTTGACGCACATAATACTTTTTCCACGGATCTTCTTTGCAATGAATTGACGCAGAAAGTCCCTTGGAGTAATCAATAACGGAACCACCTCCGACCGCCAAAATAAAGTCAACATTACCCGCAGCCCTAGCCTTTTCTATGCCGTCATAGAGCTTCTCTAAGCTCGGGTTAGGCATAACGCCGCCATCCTCAATGACTTTCTTGCCACAGTCACCAAGAACCTTTTTTACTTGGTCATAAATTCCATTTTTCTTGATAGAACCTCCACCGTACACGAGCATCACGGTAGGACCGTATTTTTCGAGTTCTGCTTTCAAATTTTGCAGAGCATCAGGACCAAAATAAAGTTTTGTTGGGTTTGAGAACGTGAAATTACCAAGCATGAAACCTCCTCCAAAGGCTAAATTTTTTTGATTTTAACCAACTTAAAACAGAATGCACTCATGTTAAGAGCATCACATATTCAATGTCTAATGCTTATTTGAGATGGAATTCAATAATTTTTTTGCATGTCAAACCACACCACGAAAACCGAACCGAAGGCGGCGCAGCATCAAAATCTCTTACCGAAGCACCATCAACTAATCTGTTCAAAGACAAAATCACGGGCACCCCGCCCGAGGCAGCCAAATACTTTGCTTTTGCACGAACTCCTCGGACACCCGCTAAAATCGAGAACGCAGTTCTCTTTCAAAGAAACAAATTACTTGGAACAACCACAATCAGTGGCCTCTTCAATTTCTTCTCCCATCAAAGCTGCTGCTTCATTTTGTTCTTTTTTGATTTTGTCCTTCTTCTGAACCTTATGGCTGACGGGACCGCAATCAGTAGCTTTCTCAATGTCAAGCCCCATGACTTCCACAGCCTCTTCTTGTTCTTTAACTATTTCATCTTTTTTTGACATCTTTGACTCCTACTGTTTTCATTAACACCAATCTAATTGAATATCGGGGCACAATGTCCGAAACTCACCCCAAATGGGCATTAGATAATTGGGCGAACACAGAAAATTTGACTTCTCTTAAGCAATCAATTGATTTATTTCGTTTTAAAACCAATACAATAATCCAAGGAGTCGTCATGAAAACTATTGAAAAAATCCGTTACTGGATGAAACAGAACGAGGTGGATGCGGTTTATATTTCTTGCACCGATCCCCACCAAAGTGAATCTGTCGCCGAGCACTGGAAAACTGTGCAATGGCTTACCGGCTTTACCGGAAGCATGGGATACGCGATCGTCACAACAAAGGAAGCCGCTTTTTGGTCAGACGGCCGTTACCTTGAACAATCTCAACGTGAAATTGACTCAGAAATTTTTCAGATAGAGAATTTTTCCAAGCAGGATTCGCCTTCTTGGGACCAGTGGTTAGCAAAAAGAATGCCGCAAAATGGCACATTCGCTTTTGATGGCAACGTCACTTCCGTTGAGACCCTCAGATCGTTTAAACAAAAATTAAAATCGAAAAATCTTCGGATGCACTCCGACATTTCAGGATTGCTGAACATTTGGTGCGAGAGACCTCCTCTTCCAGGCGATGGTCTCTACAGACTCGAGGATGTTTTCAATTGTGAGGATGCCGCAACAAAACTCTTCCGCGTAAGGAGAACTCTTTCAGAAAGCGCCGACTTTTGCCTTGTCTGTGGCCTAGACGATGTCATTTGGTTAACCAATGTCCGAGGTAATGATAATCCGCTTTATCCTTTTTTCCACGCATATCTACTGTTATCCCAAAAAGAAGCTTTTCTGTGCGCAGATATTCAAAAAATCCCGGATTCTTTGCAAGATACATTGAGAAGTGAAGGCTTTACGCTTCTACCCTATGAGGAGATTAAACACTTGATCAAAGATATTCCCGAGGGCTCTTCCATCAGAATCGATCCTTACAAAACTGAGGTGAGGCTCTTCAATGCAATTCCCCTTAATGTGAATGTTGTTGAGGCCGCAGACCTCGTTACTGAAATCAAAGTTTGCAAAACCGAAAGAGAACAATCAAACATTCGTCAGGCCAATATTTTGGAGTGTGTCGCTGTCGTCAGGCTGATGATGTGGATCGAGTCCGAGTCTTCCCACAGAAAACTCAACGAATACGAGATAGGGCAAAAATTAAACGAATTTCGTCGTAAGAGTTCCCCTCTTTACCTGCAACCGGCCAATCGCCCTATTGTAGGAACGGCTGGCAACGCGGCCATACCTCATTACAGACCATCACAGTCAACATCCAGTATTGTCAACCCGGATACATTTTTGCTTTTTGACGTTTGTGCTCAATACAGATGCGGCTCAACTGATTTGACTCGCTGCATGGCTCTTGGCAAACTCACGGTACAGATGTGTGAAGACTACACCGATGTGCTTAGAACCCACATTGCTCTAGCAAGCTTGAAATTTCCGGCAGGAACTACAGGAAATCTTCTAGATGCTGTGGCCAAGTCTACCCTATGGAACGAGGGAAAGAACTTTCACCACGGTATTGGACACGGCATCGGATATGTTTCTAATATCCACGAAGGGCTTGGAAAACTTTGCATTGAATACGCCCCAGCTTTCCCCTATGCATTTAAAACCCCATTAAAACCTGGGATGGTGTTTTCAAACGAACCGGGAATCTATAGAAGTGGGCAATATGGTATTCGCATTGAAAATACCGTAATTGTTCAAGAAGCTGAAAAAACCGAGTTCGGTCAATTTTTCAAGTTTGAGACCGTCACTTTTTTGCCCTTTGAGAATCGGGCGATTATCAAAGAGAGGCTTACTCAAAGAGAATTGGACTGGATTAAACAGTACTATGCAAAAACAAGGGAAAATCTCAATCCATTTCTTAGTGATGATGAAAGAGTCTGGTTAACCAAACGAACTGATTTCTTTCTAATTTGATCTTCCACACCTGAGGAGTATGTCATGACACATCTGCCGATTTGCACCGAAGAAGTTGCCAACAAAATCCAAGCCATTCTGTCTGATCCATTGGTCAAGCTTGCACTTGAACAAACTAAGGAGGAACAAAAACAAAGAATAGCTGATCAAATTCAACTTACAGAGATTGCATCTCCTCCCTTTAAAGAGGAGGCCCGAGCCAAAGTCTTCGCAAGGATGCTTACTGAAATAGGTATTGACAATGTTCATCAAGACGAGATTGGAAACGTAATTGGAAGAATCAAAGGTGCTGGGAATGGGCCCGTGCTTGTCATCGGAGCACACCTTGACACCGTTTTCCCAGATGGAACTGATGTCAAAGTACGCCAGGAAGGCACAAAGTACTACGCTCCCGGTATTTCTGATGATGACGGTGGCCTCGCTTCAATTCTTCAAGTGGCTAGATGCCTGATCAAGCAAAAAATCAAAACTGTAGGCGATATCGTACTAGTGGGCACCCTAGGCGAAGAAGGTAATGGCGACTTGAGGGGATGCAAGGCGCTTTTTGCAACGGATAATGATTACGATGGTATGTTGGCTATTGATTCGGCCAGCGTTCATAGGCTTTGCAGGGGTGGAATCGGTTGCAAGCGATACCGAGTTATCTTTGAGGGGCTCGGCGGACACAGCTTGCATAAATTCGGCATCGTGGTTTCGGCCATCCACGGTTTGGCTAGAGCAATCACCATGATTGATGAGCTTGTGCCGCCGACAGAACCAAAATGCACCTTTAATTTTGGAGTAATCAAAGGCGGAACCAGTATCAACGCCATTGCGGCTCGGGCCGAGGCAGAGTTGGACATTCGCAGCGAAAGTCAAGAAGTCCTACAAACTTTTGTCAACAAAGTCCTCGAGATAATTAAGCAAGCTTGCGATGAAGAAAACAAGCGTTGGAAAGCAAGCGGAGAAAATGCGGTCAAAGTCACGTTTGAGCAAATTGGAGATCGCCCTGCAGGCGTCAATGCTGATGATGCCTCGGTTATTCAGGCTGCTTACGGAAGTATGAATGCTTTGGGTATTTCTTTGGATAAATATCCTTTTGCGGCAACCGATCAAAATGTTCCTCTTTCTTATGGGTTACCTGCAACCACACTGGGAGCCGGTGGAACAGAGGGTAACAATCATGCCTTATCTGAATGGTGGGACAGTACCGATGCGTGGCAGAGTCCACAATTGATAATCTTGACAGCGCTGACTTTAGTGGGGTTAAAAGACAAAACTACACCTGTCCTCAAGATACACAAAAAGTAGCCTTCTCGGCACGAATCATGTCCCTCCCAATTTCCCAAACTGGGAGGGTATTTTTTATATTTAAGGGTTTACCCTGTATATTCACTTCTAGGAATTGTAACAATCCATTGAGTAGATGAGAAAGGAGTTTAACAATGGTCACAGCAAAGAGCATCAAGGGTACGCAAACCGAAAAAAATGTCGTGACGGCATATCTGATTGAGACGCAGTCATATGCACGATACAACTACTATGCGGGTGTAGCCAACAAAGAGGGATACTTCCCCATTGGAACAGCTTTTACAGAGACGGCTGCTAATGAACTCGCCCATGCCAAAGTATTTTTAAAGATGCTTGAGGGTGGCAAGGTCACGGCTCCGGTAACAGCGGATGCCGGCATTATTGGGACCACGGAAGAGAACTTAAAGATTTCCATCTCTGAAGAGAAGGAAGAAGGTGTGGGTGACTACCTCAAGTTTGCGCAAACGGCCAAGGAAGAGGGGTTTCCTGAGATCGCTTCGCATTTTGAGTGCATTGCAAAGGTTGAGGCACGCCATCAGGCCAGATTCGAAAAATACCTTGAACAAGTTCAGGATGGCACTGTTTGGAAACGCGACACACCGATTAAATGGCTTTGCCTAGTCTGTGGCTTTGTTTATGAAGGAACTGAGCCTCCAGTCAAATGTCCTGCCTGCGACCATCCTCAAAGCCATTACATGGGAATGGATATGCTGGTTATGTGATCTTCATCTATAAGTTAACCAGCGAAGGGAGCTTGCACTCCCTTTTCTTTTATAGGTTTAACAAGTACCCGCCAACGAGACTTGCCTCACAAATCTGTTTGATATTGTGGAATCAATCTTAAACCGCTGTTGTTGGCCGGTCCCTTATTTGTGATCTATCCGAAACAATTTAATCTTTCTCCTTGGGAAACAAGCGCCTGATCGATCTTTCTGGTTTTCTATTTTTTCCTGTGTAAAAATGTGATCCTTTATAACAAAAAGATAAAAAATAAACAACTTATTGATTATAAATTATATTTTAATTTTTTCCTGTAAACAGCCAAACGGAGAATTTTGAGTAATTGATGTTAAAATTCCCGCTTGCTTTTGGAAGATGTGTCCCTGTCGTCTAGTGGTCCAGGACATAACCCTCTCAAGGTTAGAACACGGGTTCAAACCCCGTCGGGGACGCCATCACGAAAATCCCGCTGTTGCCTGCTCCCCATCCGATTGCTTTTTAATTTTTGCTCCTACTACTGTCTCTTGTCGTTCCAATTCTTCGGCCAGGATCTCGCCATCACGGACAAAGAGTAAAATTCCATCCACACTAAACGCGCATAGGATAAATTGGTTTCATGAGCAACAGAAGTACAGGCTTTTACATAAAAAGAGTAATTTTTGCTTTAGTACTTCTTTTTATCTGCTTCCAACTTGTCTATGTCTTCAGAATTGCCTT